>CABUBG010000083.1:0-8971 GCA_902489785.1 uncultured Porphyromonadaceae bacterium | reverse complement strand
AGGAGTGAGGAGAATCTCAGCGGCTGAGTTTTCGCACTTCGTATTTTAATTTACGCTACCTTTCTCTTTCATCTCTCCGTAGCTGTCGCTAAATGCCGTTGTTTTTTACTACTTTTGCAGCATGAATCGCGATACTCTTGACTTTGCCAACGAAAAAATCGGAAAACTTTTCCGGGCAATGTTTTTCCCGACATTGATCGGAATGCTTTTCAATTCGATGCTAAACCTCTGCGACGGTATGTTCGTAGGCCACGGCGTGGGAAGCGACGCTCTTGCCGCCATCAACATCGTGGCGCCTGTGTTTCTGGTCTGCACTGGCATCGGACTGATGTTCGGCATCGGTGCTTCGGTGATCTGCGGCATTCGCATGGCCGAGGGCAACGACAAAGCCGCCCGCATCATCTCCACGCAGGCCGTCATTGCCGGAGCTGTCATCTTCTCCATTGTCATTGTGGTGTGCCTGGCTTTCACAAGGCCCGTGCTCTACATGCTCGGCTGCAGCCCCGCGCTTGAAAGCTATGCCACCGATTATATGCTATGGCTGCTGCCGGGACTGATATTCCTCTATCTCGAGTGCGCCGGCATGATGCTCATCCGGCAGGACGGCGCGCCCGATTTTGCAATGGCCATACAGATCATCGCGGCCGTGCTCAACATCTTCCTCGACTGGCTGATGGTTTTCCCGATGGGGCTCGGCATCAAGGGAGCCGCCATCGCCACATCAGTTTCATGCGCCGTCGGCGGTCTCATGGTTCTCGCCTACTTTATTTTCAAAGCCCGCGTTCTGCGGTTCTACCCGCTGAAATGGTCGGCGAAATCGCTCCTGCTCTCGCTGCGCAATGTGGGCTATATGACCAAGATAGGCTTCGCCACTTTCATTGCCGAAATAGCCATGGGCGTCATGATGGTGACGGGCAACTATATGTTCATGCGTTTCCTGGGCGAGGACGGCGTCGCGGCGTTCAGCATCGGGTGCTATCTTTTCCCGATCCTTTTTTCAGTCAACAACGCTGTCGCCCAGTCGGCGCAACCCATCATCAGCTACAATTTCGGCGCCCGCAATTTTGAGCGTGTCAAAGCCGTGCTCCGCACATCGCTTGCGGCTGCCGGCATCTGCGGCATCATCATCACGCTGGTCATGTGGCTCGGAGCGCCTTTGCTTGTCAGTGTCTTCATCTCTCCCGACGCCGCGGCCTTCGGCATAGCTCTGAAGGGGTTGCCGCTGCTTGGCCTCTGCGCGATATTCTTCGCCCTCAACATCACCTTCATAGGCTATTATCAAAGTTGCGAGAAAGCCACCCAGGCAATCCTCTACATGCTTCTGCGTGGCGTCATCTTCATCGTGCCGATTTTCATCATCCTCCCTCACATCATCGGCATCGACGGCCTCTGGCTGTCATTGCCCGTCTCTGAATCACTGACACTGCTGGTCATCATCACCGCCTACCTTTTACGGCACCGACGCCACCGGACTGCCGCACATTGATCTGCACAATGATCCGCTCAATGACATTTGCAACTATTTGACTTCATAGAAAATTTTTCTACCTTTGTCACCGAAATGGTTGTTCAGGAACCGAAGAGTCGGTTCAGCCACGAAACAATAATAGGGAACGGAGTGTGAATCTCCGACAGTACCCGCTGCTGTAATTCCCGAGCCGCGGCATCGCCTCAAAAGGCTGATTGTACGGCTGATCGCTTCGCACAATGTCACTGGTCTCACGGCCGGGAAGGCGCGAATGCGTGGGATAAGTCAGAAGACCTGCCATCTCGAAGCCGAAGATCTCACCCGCGGGAACATGGGTTATCGTCAAGCTGCCACCGGATATCGCCACGACCGGCCGGTTCCGCGGCATGAATCCTTACAAGACACTACCGACACTCCCGTCCGCCGAATCAACGGTTTCAACCCTGATCTCGCGAACGGGATTATTATTTCCGTCCGCCACTTTATCGTTTTTCGTAAATCATTCTCAACGACCTCATTCAATGTTTCGGAATCGAATTTCATCAATGTTTATCCTGCCGGCTGCATTAACGGCCGCCCTGATGTGCACGTCGTGCAACAGCGAAAACGTCCTCACCGCCGAAGCCGCCCCTGAAATTATCCTCGACAACCCCGACGGCGTCTATGATGTGACCGTTGGAGGCGAACTCACCATAGCGCCTCAGTATCTCAACGACGAAGGAGCCACCTACCGGTGGACAATCGACGGCGTCGAAGCCGGCAACGCCCCCACGTTCACCCACCGCTGGATGGAGCAGGGCGAATTTTATGTCGACATCACCGTCACCACGACAGCCGGACGCGTCACCGAAGAGCTGAGGGTCGACGTGCTGGAAGCGGGAACGCCCTACATCTCTTTTCCCTTCGCCGGCGATGAAGTCACCATCGCTCTCGGCACCGAATATGTGCTCACGCCCGATGTCGCCAATTCATCCGCCGGCAATGTCACCATGACATGGCAGGTAGGCGATCAGCCGGCATTCGAAAGCGGTGCTCTTCATTTCCAAGCCGAACAGACCGGATCGTTCGATATCAGCTGTACGACGGTCAACAGCGCCGGCACCGACACGCGCACCTTCACCATCAACGTGGTCGAGCATCTGCCTTACCGGCTGTCATTCCCTCAGTTGTCCTATTTCCAGCCGTCAACGACCCGCTACACATTTGTCGGACGCCCCGTGGGACTGCGTCCGGTAATGAGTCAGCTCGACGGCACTTCATTTGTGTGGACCGTCGACGGCAGCGCCGTCGGCTGCACTTCACGCACATTCATCTTCACCCCCGACAAGCCGGGCGAATACAACATCAGTGTCACGGTCGACGACAAGGCCACGGCATCTGTTGTTGTGATTTGCGTCGATGCCTCCGAACAGTCGCGCCGCCGTCCGGCCTCGGCATCAAGTTCGCCCATGAGCAACAAGGTTTATGAATGGGTTCCCGCGCCGGGGCAGTTCATAGGCGAGACTCAGACCGGAGGCATGACAGGCACCGAGAACACACCTGAGGCTGCCGCTTCCTGGGCACAACAGCGTCTTGAAGCACAGAATTTCGTTTCGCTCGGAGCATTCGGCGGCTACATAATCGTCGGCTTTGACCACAGCATATCGGCCGGATCTTCCGACTATGATTTCGCCATCCTCTCCAACGCATTGCGCACTTCGGCGGGCAACAGCATATCCAACGAGCCCGGCATAGTCAGCGTCAGTCAGGATGTCAACGGCAACGGCCTCCCCGACGACGGCTGGTATGAACTGCGCGGCTCGGAGACCGGTACAGCCTCGGCCTACGCTGACTATGCCGTAACCTATGTGCGCCCCGCAGCACCGAAAATGAACGTGCCCTGGAGCGACAACCGGGGCAACTCGGGATCGGTCGACTATATGCCGTCGTTCCATCATCAGGATTATTACTATCCCGCATGGATTGAAGCCGACTCCTACACTCTCAGCGGCACATGCCTCACCGCCCGCACGTCACAGGATCCGGTCACCGGCTTTTGGGCGACGGGCGCCTTCGGCTGGGGTTATGTCGACAATATCGGCAGCGATGAGATTGCCCGCGACAACACCCCCAACGGCAATCTGCAGCGCACCGGTTTCAGAATCGCGAACGCCATGCTGCCCGACGGCACCCCCGTCGCGCTCAGCTATATCGATTTCATACGTGTGCAGACCGGCGTCAACAGCAAAGCCGGATGGCTCGGCGAACTCTCAACCGAGGTGCTCGGATTTCAGGACTACACAATGATCGGAAAATAAGCTTTCAGAAACCATGTCACGCCTTATACGTTCCGCCGTCCCCGTCTTTCTGCGCAAGTTAGTCATTGCCGCAGCGCTGATCATCACCCCTGTTTTCCCGACCGGATGCATGGAATGGCCTGCTGGCGAGCCGGAAGATTTCAACGCCTCCGGATCGGGTCTGTTCATCGTCAACGAGGGCAACTTCCAATATGGCAACGCCTCCCTCTCCTTCTACGATCCGGCGACCCGAAAGGTTGAAAACGAAGTGTTTTACCGTGCCAACGGCACAAAACTCGGCGATACGGCCCAGTCTATGAGCATCTACGGCAACCGAGGATGGATCGTTGTCAACAACAGCAGCACCATCTTCGCAATCGACCTCGACACATTCAGGATTCTCGGGCAGATCACGAATCTCACTTCACCGCGCTACATCTGCTTCATCAGCGACGATAAAGCCTACGTGTCGCAACTGTGGGACAACCGCATAGCCATCGTAAACCCCTCGACCTATGAGATCACCGGCTACATCACCGTGCCCGACATGACAATGGAGACAGGATCCACCGAACAGATGGTGCGCTATGGCAAATATGTCTATTG
Organism: uncultured Porphyromonadaceae bacterium; assembly: GCA_902489785.1. Classification (GTDB taxonomy): domain Bacteria; phylum Bacteroidota; class Bacteroidia; order Bacteroidales; family Muribaculaceae; genus Paramuribaculum. Next base: position 4,621 of record CABUBG010000083.1, on the reverse strand, counting down.
CACTTGCTGGAGCTATCAGAACCGCATCATCAGGATCGACACCGAGACCGACCGCGTTGTGGACAGCCTCACCGTCGGAATCCAGCCCAACTCTCTTGTCATTGACCGTAACAACAAGCTGTGGGTCCTCACCGACGGCGGTTATGAAGGCTCGCCTTATGGCTATGAGTCACCGGCACTTTACCGCATCGATGCCGAAACATTCACCATCGAACGCCGTTTCCGGTTCCGACTTGGCGACACCCCTTCCGAGCTGCAGCTCAACGCCCGTGGCGACATACTCTACTGGATCAACGACGATATCTGGGAGATGGATGCCGCATCCGACCGCCTTCCCGTCAGACCCCTTATCAAAAGCCGCGACACCAGATACTACGGCATGACCGTCAGCCCCGCAACCGGCGATATCTACGTAGCCGACGCCATCGACTACCAGCAGCAAGGCCTCATCTACCGCTTCAGCCCACAAGGTGAGCTGCTTGACGAGTTTTATGCCGGCGTCACACCCGGCACGTTCTGTTGGAAATAAACAGAAGAACAGAAGGACATAAGAACAGAAGAACCACTTTATTAATGGGCAGAAGGAATGGATAAAGAAATACTCATAAGATCTGTTATGGATTGTGCTCATGCTGTGCATAGAGTGCTGAAACCCGGACTTTTAGAGTTGCTTTATAAACAGGCTCTGGTTATCGAATTACAAGAGCATGGGATAGCGTGTGATGTAGAAAAAGAAATTCCTGCACTTTACAAGGGGAAATCAATCGGAACCCTAAGGGCTGATATCGTTGTTGACGGACAACTTATTCTTGAACTTAAAGCTATTCCAGAATTGACAGATATCAATCGCTGTCAGTTGGTGACATATCTTACATTAACCGGGATAGATGACGGTTTACTGATTAACTTCGGTTCGCCAATTTTGCAGATAGAGCGTAAATGGCGCATTTATACGAAAACAGAAGGACGAAGAGAAGGGCATAAGTACAAAAAGACATAAGAAACATACGAAAATGACTATGAATAATCTGATAGATAGAACTAAAATAAAGTGTGGAGCACGGCTTTTGTTCTTCTGCTCTTATGCTCTTCTGTTGTTTCTGCTTTTCTGCCCTTCCGTTCAGGGGCAGAATGTTTCGCGGAGGATTCAGCGGCTAAATGAGGTTGTTGTTACAGCCAAGCGGCCTATGAAGGAGATTGGGGTGCAGAAGACTACGATCGACTCGATGGCGCTGAAAGAAAATATAGCGCTGTCGATGGCCGATGTGCTCACCTTCAACTCGTCGGTGTTCGTCAAGAACTATGGCCGCGCTACGCTCTCTACGGTTGCTTTCCGCGGCACGTCGGCGGGTCACACGCAGGTGACATGGAACGGCATGCGCATCAACAACCCGATGGTCGGCACCACCGATTTCTCCTCCATACCGTCATTTTTCGTCGACCGCGCATCGCTGCTCCACGGCACCTCGTCGGTCAGTGAAACAGGCGGCGGACTCGGCGGACTCGTGCGCCTCTCCACCCTTCCCGACGTCCCCGAAGGCTTCGGCATGCAATATGTGCAGGGCATCGGATCGTTCAAGACATTCGACGAATTTCTGCGGCTTTCATTCCGAAACGACCGTTGGACCACGTCGACACGCATCGTCTACTCCTCATCGCCCAATGATTTCAAATATGTCAACCACGACAAACGCGTCAACGTCTACGACGATGAAGGCAATATCGTAGGCTCCTACAACCCCACTGAGCGCAACCGCAGCGGATCATTCAAAGATTTCCACGCCCTGCAGGAGCTCTACTACACAATAGGGAGCGGCGACAGACTTTCGCTCAACGCTTGGTATATCAACTCCAACCGCGAGTTGCCCATGATCACGTCGGACTACGGCGATGAACGCGAGTTTGAAAACCGCCAGCGCGAGCAGACCTTCCGCGGAGTGCTCGCCTGGGATCACAGCCGGTCGGGCTGGAAGACGACGCTGCGCGGAGGATTCATCCACACTTGGATGGCCTACGACTACCGCCGTGAGATCACCGCGGATAACTGGGCTACGATGACACGGTCACGATCTCGGATCAACACCGTCTACGGTCAGGCCGAAGGCGAATATTCGCCTGCCCGCAACATTTATCTCACCGCCAACATCTCGCTCCATCAGCATTTCGTTCGGAGCGAGGATAAAAATGTCATTCTGCAAAACGGCAATGACGCCATAGTGGGCTACGACAACAGCCGCGTGGAACTCTCCGGCTCCGTCTCTGCCAAATGGCAGCCCGTCGATCGGATCGGTCTGTCGGCCGTGCTGCGCGAAGAGATGTTCGGCGACCGCTGGGCACCGGTCATCCCGGCATTTTTCGTCGACGGTCTGCTAAGCCGCAAAGGCAACATCATGGCCAAAGCTTCGGTATCGCGCAATCACAAATTTCCGTCGCTCAACGACCTCTATTTCCTGCCGGGCGGCAATCCCGACCTGAAGAATGAAAGCGGGTGGACCTACGACGCCGGCATAAGCTTCGATTTCGGCAGCACAAAGCCATTCCCCTTCTCGATTGGCGGCGGCGTCAACTGGTTTGACTCACATATCGACGACTGGATCATCTGGCTCCCCACCACCAAAGGCTTCTTCTCGCCCCGCAACGTCAAGAAAGTGCACGCCTACGGCATCGAGGGACGCCTCAACATGGCTTTCGAGCCATGGAAAGAGTGGATTTTCGACATCAACGCATCCTATTCGTGGACACCGTCGATAAACCGCGGAGAGAAACTGTCGGCCGCCGATCAGTCAGTAGGTAAACAGCTCCCCTACGTGCCGCGCCATTCGGCATCGCTCACCGGACGCCTGTCGTGGAAAACATGGTCGTTTCTGTATAAGTGGGCATATTATTCCGAGCGTTTCACCATGTCGAGCAACGACTACACCCTCACCGGGAACCTGCCGTCTTACTTCATGAGCAACATCTCGCTCGAGAAATCGCTGCGATTCAAGCCGGTCGACCTGCGACTGAAATTTGCCGTCAACAACCTCTTCAATGAATACTATCTCTCCGTGCTCTCGCGCCCGATGCCCGGCATCAACTTCGAGCTTTTCGTCTCCGTGACTCCCCGCTTCTGACTCCCTGGTCTGCAATCGTTAATACGCCAAGTGGCAAACGCATAGGAGCGGTGGTGTCCCGCCGCCGGCATTTCGACAAGACGATTAATCCTCTGATATGCAAGCTTATTCACACGGCGGCAGGATGCCGCCGCTCCTAAGGGCCTTGCGGGAGCGGGGCGGGGGCGGAAGCGGACGCACCGGTGGCGCGTCCCTACATTGCGGGTGGTATCGTCCTCATCATCACGCCGATCATGGCATTGGGGGTGGTGTATTGAATACGTTGAATCGCGGTAGGGACGCGCCAGTGGTGCGTCCGCCAGAGGCGTGTGAATTTTTCGGGCGACTTCCAGCCGTCGACGGGATAATACTCGGCGGGGATGGCGGGCGTTGAGGGGATGCAGGCGGCGGGATGCCGAGGCTCATGACTAAAGCTGCTGCTTGCTCATTCCCCACGGCGGCAGGAAGCCGCCGCTCCTAACGCCTTGGTCTGCGATCGTTAATACGTCCCGTGACAAACGGATAGGATCAGCGGCATAAAGAGGTGGGGGAAATCCCGGAATCGTTCGACACGACATCCGTCGCGCTACCGGAGTCCGGGATTAATGATTTTTTGTCGGTGATTCCACACTGCATTATCGCGCGGAACATCGAGCGGGTTGTCGCTGCCTGTTCATCCTTCAAAAGTCTGCCGATCAATCCAAATCTGCCGCAGAACGAATTTTGAGCTATAGGGCGAGGCGGAAGCCGAGGTCGTCGAAGCGGAAGTCGGGCGAGCGGTAGCTGCGGTTGGAAACGCGGCAGCCCCTCGCATAGCCGATCCAGCCACCGCCGCGGCACACGCGGAAAGAGCCTGTAGACGGGCCTTTAGGATTGCTGTATGGCGAGCTTGAATAATATTTGCCGTCATACCAATCCTGGCACCATTCATAAACGTTACCGCTCATATCATATATGCCTAATTCGTTGGGGGATTTTTTGCCGACAGGATGGGTCTTCCTATTGCTATTATCATCATACCAAGCGACTGAGCCGATGTCGTTGCTGCCGGAATATTTGTAGCCGCGCGAGCGGTTGCCGCCGCGAGCGGCGAACTCCCATTCGGCTTCGGTGGGCAGGCGGTAGTGCTTGCCGGTCTTTTGATTGAGCTTGCGGATGAATGTCTGCACATCATCCCAGCTTACATTTTCTACCGGAAGATTATCACCCTTGAAATGGCTTGGATTGCTGCCCATCACTGCTTTCCAGAGCTTCTGCGTCACCTCATATTTCCCTATCGAAAAGCTTGACACCGATACACTATGAACCGGCTTTTCATCACTACCCGCATCCGAATCATCCGAGCCCATCGAGAATGAGCCGCCCTCCACCCGGATCATTTCGATTTCGGGAAGCTTCGGTTTGGGTGCAGGTGTCGGTGTCGGAGCAGGTCTGGGTGCCGGCTTGGGGGCAGGTTTGGGGGCAGGTTTGGGGGCCACTTTTGGCGCGGGGGCGAGGGCAAAAATATCATAGATACAAAAATGGAAACC
>CABUBG010000082.1:0-9141 GCA_902489785.1 uncultured Porphyromonadaceae bacterium | reverse complement strand
TTTAACACTTTATTCTCCTTGTTTTAACAAATGCACCGGAATTTCGGCTTGAGCCATTATTTTCGCTTACCCCGCGATCAATGATTCCATTTTTATTTTATTGAACTTACAACGCCGCTCGATAGTTAAAGGATCAAAGCCTGTTTTAAAGCAAATCCCATGTATTCCCACACAACAGACATCATATCCAAATCCGGCTCGCTGAGCCGCGACACCATCGCGGGACTTTGGGCACGTCAGGTCAAAAAGCGACCCGACGATATCGCCGTCATCGATCCGCACCGCCAACTTACATTCCGTCAGCTCGACGAGCTTTCGTGCACCATCGCCTCGATGTTCCCCGCCGGAAGCTTCGACAACACACGCGGCGGCCGCGTAGGCATCGTCATGGATCACAGCGCCGAGATGATAGCGGCCATACTCTCGGTGCTAAAATCCGGAATGGCCTATGTCCCGGCCGAACCGTCGTTCCCCATCGAGCGCATACGCTTCATGATGCACGAGGCAGATATACGGCTTCTGATCACCAACCCTCACTACACCAAGCTGTTTGCCGATGTGGCGGAGGTGGTTGTGGAAGTGCCTCTCCCACTCATGCCCGAGGCATGCAACTCGCTGCCCACTGCCCGGTCTCGCCCTCCGATCCGGCTTATGTGCTCTACACCTCCGGCACCACGGGCAAGCCCAAGGGCGTCGTAGCTACGAATGCCAATGTGACCCATTACGTCAGAGCCTTCGACGCCGAGTTTCATCCCGGCCCGGGCGACAGGATGCTGCAATATTCCGTGTGCTCGTTTGATATCTTCGTCGAAGAAGTGTTCACCACCATCCTTTCGGGCGCCACACTCGTCATCCCGCCGCTCGATGTGAAGGACAACATCTATCGTCTGCTTGACTTCTGCAACAGCATGTCGGTCACGGAGATATCGGGTTTCCCCTATCTGCTGCTCGATTTCAACCGCATCGGCAAACTGCCCCGCTCGCTCAGGTTGCTCATCAGCGGCGGCGATGTGTTGCGCGAAAGCTATATCGACCGCCTGCGCGACAAAGGCGTCATGATCTACAACACTTACGGCCCGTCGGAGACCACCGTCTGTGCCACCTATCAGCGGTGCGACAATATCGACCCGCTCCCCGACGGCACATTCCCCATCGGCCATCCGGTGCTTGAAGCGGAAGTGGCGATAGCCGACCCCAGGACCGGCGCGCCGGTGCCCGACGGTGAGGAAGGTGAGATCGTCATCTCCGGCCTCGGCGTCACCGACGGCTATCTCGCCAAGTGTCCCGAAAGCAGCAATTTCATCGAAGATGCCGACGGTAAGCGGTCGTATCACAGCGGCGATCTCGGCTACCGTCTCCCCGACGGCTCTATCGCTTTCATGCGCCGCATCGATTCGCAGGTGATGATCCTTGGCAAACGTGTCGAGTGTGAGGAGGTGGAAAACGTGCTCAACTCTTGCCATGGCATCGAAAACGGCCTTGTGCGTGCCTACACCGCCGACGACGGGCTCTCCTATCTCGTGGCCTACATCGTGGCGGAAGAGGGACACGGCCTGCGCCTTACCGATCTACGGCATGAGATGCAGCGCCGCCTCACTCCGTTCATGATACCGGAGTTCTTCATTCTGATGAAACAGATACCGCTGTCGCCGAACGGCAAACCGGATTCGAAGCAACTGCCCGTACCGCTTAAAGAATGTTCGATATGACCACAGACATCTCTTTCCGTCACGAAACGCGCCCGCCCACCCTCCTGCGGTGGCGCGGCGAAGTGCTCCTTCATGTGTTCGGCCGTATAGGCCGGCGGCAGCTCGCCCGGCTTCTGCGGGCCAATGCGTCGTATCTCCGCCGTCATCTTGCCGACGGGTCGTTCGTCGAGCTGATAGCCTCGGTCGACGGCAAGGAGGCCGGCTGCGGATCGGTTAGCTTCTACGATGAGATGCCGTCGCCCGACAACCCTACCGGCCGCTGCGCCTACATCATGAACATCTATGTGCGGCCGGCCTACCGGCGTCGGGGCGTAGCCGACACAACCGTGCGCCTGCTCATCATGCTGGCACGGCGTCGCGGAGCCGGAAAGATCTATCTCGAAAGCACCGACTGCGCGTGCAACCTCTACAAAAAACTCGGGTTCCGCCCGATGGACGGCTACCTCAAACTATAATCACCCAATGATGACAACATCCGACATCTCTTCGAAACTATTCCGGGCTCCGGGCTCCAAGGTGGTCTATATCCTTTCGCCTATGTCGGGAGCCGAACCGTGGCTAAGCCGGTTTGCACAGCATTTCGGCGTCAATATTGCCGTTATCAGCGGCATGGACTGGGACAACGACCTCACTCCGTGGCCCGCGCCGGGGCAGCCGCCGGGCGATCCCGCCTTTCAGGGTCTGGCTCCGGATTTTCTGAAAAAGCTCACCGCTGAGATCATCCCGGCCATCGACAAGCAGCTCGGCATCGATACCGGAAAGGCCGAGCGCACCCTGTGCGGCATTTCTCTGTCAGGCCTGTTCGCGTTATGGACCCGCACGCAGACGACGTTATTTCGCAACATCATCTCCCTGTCAGGCTCGTTCTGGTATTCCGGCTTCGCCGAATGGATGAAAACCGCGCCGCTCCCCTCGCCGGCCACGGGTTACATCTACATCTCTTTGGGCGACAAGGAATCGCAGACCAAGGTGGTGGCATTCCGCTCCGTCGCCACCGACACAGCCGCTATCGTTGAGCTCCTGCGTCATCGCGGGTGCAACGTGGTGTGGCGCTCCGAACCGGGCAATCACTACGCCGACATACAGCCGCGGCTTCTCCACGCTTTTGAAGCCGTCTTCACCCTCTGACGAGCCGTTCCCCGCTACGACACGATCTTGCGCATGGAGTCGCGGCACACATAATAGTGTATCGCCGTATAGATCACGGCCTGAAAAGGCGAAAGCTTCTCTTCGGGGCTGTCGCCCAGCAGCAAATCTTCAGCAAGCGCGTTGACGATGGCCCGGCGGTCAGATTCGGGCAGGGATCTTACACTATTGATCACATGAGGATTGATGATGATTGAGGAGGTTGACATGATGTGATGTTTTAATTAGCGTTTCGTTTTTCTTTACCACAAAATTACGACGCCCCCGGGCAAAATCCACGCACACACATCCTAATAATTGTCAACCCCGGCACAATATTACGTAGAATTGGAATTTCTTGAGAATTTCTTCAATGAATCTTTTATCATGAGCTCAAAACCACTGACAGGCCGCACTCGATATCGTTATGCAAGCCAGTCGGAATGGAAGACGCTCCCATTCGGCGCTCCTATTTATATTGAATATGACTGCATAAAGTAAAGGCCCGGCCGGTCAAACGGTAGGAATCATCGGCGGTCGATCATTCTTTGTCGGGCAATCTGTTGCCCCATTGGTCAATATAATACCAGCCATCGCTATCCCAATAGTGATATTCGCCGTGGCTGCCCTCTACCTCATTCAGGTCGCCGGCGTCGGTCACTCTTGCTTTCCCGTTTTCAAAAGCGAATCCGAAAGCACACTTCGGTTCGATCACGATAAAGCACAGAATATCAGCGTAGCCTATTTTTCCGGCCTTGTCCACAATCCTGTATCTCTCACAGCTCACATAATCATCACCATTATCAATCTGATAGGGCTTGAAATCGGTCTGAAAGATGTTCCGTTGGTGCGTAGCCGTTGCGGCAGAAGCAGCATCTGTCACACGGGCTGTCACACATGCCGGGAGCAATCAGCGATTTCCGGCTGTCGGCTGTCATGGGTATCATGACGTATCATGACGTATCATGGGCGGTTGTGCACTAATTTCGCCAAAACGGCCGTCGGTAATGTTTTTTTCATTAACTTTGCGTGATTGATTGAAACAACAAACAGTTCTACATAATGCCGAAAATATCACAGCGCGGCGAAATGATGCCCGCATCACCTATACGTAAACTCGTCCCTCTGGCCAACGAAGCTGTCGCTCGGGGTGTAAAAGTCATCAAGCTCAACATCGGCCAGCCCGACCTGCCCACCCCGCAGGAAGGTCTTGACGCGCTGAAGCACATCGACCGCAAAGTCTTGGAATACAGCCCCTCGGAAGGCCTGCTGTCACTGCGCAAACGTCTGGTCGACTACTACAACCGATTCAACATCAAGGTCGACGTAGACGATATCATCGTCACCACCGGCGGTTCGGAAGCCGTGCTCTTCGCTTTTATGGCATGCCTCGATCCGGGCGACGAGATCATCGTGCCCGAGCCGGCCTACGCCAACTATATGGCATTCGCCATCTCGGCCGGCGCGAAAATTGTCACCGTGCCTTCATCCATCGATCAAGGCTTCGCTCTGCCCGCCGTCGAGGAGTTTGAAAAGCTCATCACTCCGCGCACCAAAGGCATCCTCATCTGCAACCCCAACAATCCGACCGGCTATCTCTACACCATGCGCGAGATGATTCAGATCCGCGACCTCGTGAAGAAATATGATCTCTTCCTTTTCTCCGACGAGGTCTACCGCGAATACTGCTACACCGGCGCTCCCTACATCTCGGCTTTCCATCTGCCGGGCATCGAGGAGCAGGTAGTGCTGATCGACTCCGTGTCGAAACGCTACAGCGAATGCGGCATCCGCGTCGGCGCCTTGATCACCAAGCACAAAGAGCTGAAGAAAAATGTCATGAAATTTTGCCAGGCCCGCCTCAGCCCGCCATTGCTGGGCCAGATCGTGGCTGAAGCATCCATCGGCACTTCGGAAGAATATATGCTCATGACCTACAACGAATATGTAGAGCGCCGCAAATTCCTCATCGACGGCATCAACAAAATCCCCGGATGCTACACCCCCATACCGATGGGCGCTTTCTACACCGTTGTGAGCCTGCCCGTCGACAACGCCGACCGCTTCTGCGAATGGTGCCTCCGCGAATTCCAGTATGAAGGCGCCACCGTGTTTATGGCTCCAGCATCCGGCTTCTATACCACCCCCGGCATGGGGGTCAATGAAGTGCGCATGGCCTACGTGCTCAACAAAGCCGATCTCGCTCAGGCGCTGACCGTATTGGCCGAAGCCCTGAAGGCTTATCCCGGACGCACCATCTGACCGCGGAAGTCACGGCACCATTCTCCATTGTTACTTCAGCGATGAACACTCCGTTGTATCTTGCACGGCGCATGGGCTTTAAATCAGCCTCCGACCGCGCCGCTTCGCCCGGCGTCATTGTCGGTTACGCCGGTGTGGCCCTTGCCATCATCATCATGCTGCTGGCAATATCGGTGGTCAGCGGTTTCAAGAAGGAGATCACGGAAAAGCTCATCGGGTTCAACGCACAGATCACCGTCTTCGCCCCCGAAAACAAGGAGACGCCGTCGTTCACACGCGGCATCCGGCTCACCGATTCGCTCCGGCATGAGCTTTCGGCAGCGCTCCCCGGCGCCGACGCCTCGCTCATCATCCGCCAGCCGGCCATATTCAAGACCGACACCGATTTCCAGGGCATAATCCTAAAAGGACTGACACCCGATGCCGCGGCCTGGCAGTTTTATGGCGACAACATCGTCGAGGGTCACGTGCCGCAGGATTCCGACGGCTCGGAATCGGTCATCATCTCTTCGGCAATCGCCTCAAAGCTCGGCGTGACGGCCGGCGACCGCCTCACCACCCACTTCCTCGACGGGCAGTCGGTGCGGACTCGGCGGCTCACGGTCACCGGCATCTTCGACACACACTTCCACGATTTCGACAACGCGATGGCTTTCACGCCCATCGCCATGCTTCAGAAGCTCACCCACACCGATTCCATCACCGGCACAGCCATAGAGCTGCGGGGCATCCCGATGGAAAGCATCGAATCGGGCGCACAGCATGTCAGAGCCGCGATGGCCGGCGTAACCGACCCTTCCGAAACGCCGGCGGCCTACAATGTGAACACCCTCAACGAGACATGCGCGCAATATCTCAACTGGCTCGACCTGCTCGACACCAACGTTGTAGTTATCATCATCATCATGGCATGCGTGGCCGCCATCACGCTCATATCCAGCCTGTTCATTATCATTCTTGAGCGCGTCTCCACCATCGGCCTACTGAAGGCAATCGGCGCCACAAACGGCCAGATACGCCGGATGTTTATCTACATGGCCGAGCGCCTCGTGATCCGCGGAATTGTGATAGGCGACATTATTGCATTAGGTTTCATCTGGTTGCAAGGGCACTACCATATTCTGCCACTCGATGCCGAAGCCTACTACCTCAACTATGTGCCGGTCGACATCAGCTGGCAGGCCGTGGTCATAGTCAACATTACCGTTGTGATCATCTCCGCACTCGTCCTCATCCTGCCCTCCCACATCATTGCACGGCTTTCACCCACAGCATCCCTTCGTTACGAATAAGCCCCGCCCCCATTCCGCCTTTGCAACAAAGTTGCCGTTAGTTTTGAAAAAAATTCCCATTCCGACCTTTTTGGCATTAATTTTGTTTAAAAGATGAAACATAGCCCCCCTCCCGTGGCATCAATGATATTATTTTACTATTTTTGCAAATCATTATACTCTTCATGACATCAGATATTCATCACGACAACCCCGACATAGTCCGCCTTGTGACCGAAGGCATCCAGGAGCGTAAGGGACGCAACATAGTCCACATCGACCTTTCAGGCATTGAATCAGCAGCCGCTTCCGATTTCATCATTTGCGAAGGCTCAAGCACAATGCAGGTTTCGGCAATCGCCGACAGCGTGCGCGATTATCTCTTCGAGCATGCCGGCATCAAGCCCTTCAACTACGACGGCTATCAGAATTCACAATGGATCGTCATTGACTACGGCCACACGCTGGTCCACATCTTCCTCCCCATGGAGCGTGAGCGCTACAGGCTCGAGGAATTATGGAGCGACGCGCCCGTCACCGTCATCCCCGATCTCGACTGACATTCCGACAATTATAAATTACTAAAACAACCCACATATCCCATATCAACAACATGCAGCAGCCCCTCAAAAACAATCCTCTTGGAAGCGGCGGAAAGAAACCTCGCTTTGCCTTCAGCATGTACTGGATGTATGCCATCATCATAATCATTCTTGTAGGCATGCTCTATGTTGACCAAAGCACACAGACCGAAGAAAAGGACTACTCCGAATTCAAGGAGATCCTTGCAAGCGGCGGTGTGACAAGTATCACGATACACAACAACAAGCAGGTGGCCGAAGCCGAGCTTAATAACGCCGCAGCAAAAAAATATTTCAAAAACTTCAAAGAAGGCGAGAAGCACATCATCGAATCTACCATCCCCTCGGGTGATCTTTTCGGCAAATATCTCGATGAGCTTCAGACCAAAGGCGTGTTCAATGGCAAGATAAAATACGAAAACAGCTCGTCTGTCTCGTCCTACATCTGGTCGTTCGGACCCATTGTCCTGCTCATCGTGTTCTGGATATGGATGATGCGGCGCATGTCGGGTCGCGACAGCTCAGGCGGCGTATTCAGCGTCGGCAAATCGAAAGCCAAGATCTTCGACAAAGACAATTCGACACAGGTCACCTTCAAAGATGTAGCCGGTCTCTCCGAAGCCAAAACCGAAATCGAGGAGATCGTCGAATTCCTGAAAAATCCGCAGCGCTACACCAACCTGGGCGGCAAGATACCCAAGGGCGCACTGCTCGTAGGCCCTCCCGGCACCGGCAAGACGCTGCTTGCCAAGGCCGTGGCCGGCGAAGCCAACGTGCCGTTCTTCTCGCTTTCGGGCAGCGACTTCGTTGAGATGTTTGTAGGCGTCGGCGCCTCGCGCGTCCGCGACCTCTTCCGTCAGGCCAAGGAGAAAGCTCCGTGCATCGTGTTCATCGACGAAATCGACGCCGTAGGCCGTGCCCGCGGCCGCAACCCCAACATGGGTTCCAACGACGAGCGCGAAAACACCCTCAACCAACTCCTCACCGAGATGGACGGCTTCGGCACCAACAGCGGCGTCATCGTGCTCGCCGCTACCAACCGCGCCGACATCCTCGACAAAGCGCTCCTGCGCGCCGGCCGTTTCGACCGTCAGATATATGTGGATCTCCCCGACCTCAACGACCGTGTAGCCATCTTCAACGTGCATCTGCGCAAGATCCGCACCGACAGCACTCTCGACGTTGAGCTCCTCGCCCGACAGACTCCGGGCTTCTCCGGCGCCGACATCGCCAACGTCTGCAACGAAGCTGCGCTCATCGCTGCGCGTCACAACAGCCCCGCGGTGTCACGTCAGGACTTCATCGACGCTGTCGACCGCATAATCGGTGGCCTCGAGAAACGCTCCAAGATCACCACCGAAGAGGAAAAACGCTCTATCGCCGTGCATGAAGCCGGACACGCCACCGTGTCGTGGCACCTGCAATACGCCAATCCGCTCATCAAGGTCACTATTGTGCCGCGCGGCAAAGCACTCGGCGCTGCATGGTATCTGCCCGAAGAACGCCAGATCACACCCACGCAGGCCATACTCGACGAGATGTGTGCCACTCTCGGCGGCCGCGCCGCTGAGGAAATGTTCCTCGGACGCATCTCCACGGGAGCCGCCAACGATCTCGAACGCGTCACCAAGCAGGCCTATGCGATGATCGTCTACTACGGCATGAGCGAGAAGCTCCCCAACTTGAGCTACTACGACTCCACCGGTCAGGACTACGGCTTCTCAAAGCCTTACAGCGACGAACGCGCTCAGCTGATCGACGAGGAGGTGTCGCGCATCATCTCCGAGCAGTATGAACGCGCCAAAGAGATCCTGCGCCAGCATGCCAAAGGCCATAACGAACTGGCCGAAGTGCTCATCTCCCGCGAGGTGATCTTCACCGAGGATGTCGAGAAAATATTCGGCAAACGTCCATGGGCGTCCCGCACCGACGAGATCCTCGCGCACAAAGCCCTAAAAGCTGCTCCCGACGCCGCATCGGCAACCGACGCCTCTTCCGCCGCCGATCCCTCGAGACCCACCGCCGAAGAACCCGCCAAGGATGCTGACAACAGCGAAGAAAAACCGTCGGATTCCGGCACTGACAACGGTCCTCACCTGCCTCCGCCCCTCCCCGACGAAAAATAATGTGGCCGCATACCGTAAATTAAAATACGAAGTGCGAAAACTCAGCCGCTGAGATTCTCCTCACTCC
>CABUBG010000081.1:0-9173 GCA_902489785.1 uncultured Porphyromonadaceae bacterium | reverse complement strand
GGGCATCTCGGGGGTGAACATAGAAGATTCGAGCCCGCTTCAGCGGGTGGCCCGGATTGTTGTAGGATGCCGATTAATAAAATTTGCGGATGCCCATCACTTCGCGGGCTTCGCGCAGGGTGGCTGCGGCGCGTTGGCGGGCACGTTCGGCACCGGTGCGGAGCACGCGGCCTATGTAAGCGTCGTCGTTGCGTATCTCCAGGATGCGCTCGCGGATGGGAAGCGTCACCTTGAGGATATCCTCGGCGAGCTGCTTTTTCAGGTCGCCGTAGCGTATCGAGCAGTCGGCGTAGGCATCGCGGAAATGCTGAACCACGTCGGGCGCTGATGTCAGCTCCATGAGCGTGAACAGGTTCTGCACCGGTTCTGAGACGGGCGAGTTCGGCACTTTCGGCCCCTCGTCGGTGACGGCGCGCATCACTTTCTTGCGCAGTGTCTTCTCGTCGTCGATCAGATAGATGCAGTTGCCTTCGCTCTTGCCCATCTTGCCCGAGCCGTCAAGACCCGGCACTTTCACCGGCTTACCGCCGAAATCGAAGTTGGCGGGTTCGGGGAAAAGGTCGACGCCGTAGAACGAGTTGAAGCGGCGGGCAAACCGGCGCGTCAGCTCCAGATGCTGTTCCTGATCTTTCCCCACAGGCACTTTATGGGCTTTCTGGATGAGGATGTCGACGGCCATCAGCGTCGGGTAGGTGAGGAGTCCGGCGTTGACGCGCTTGTTCGTATCCGAGCCGATGATCTCGCGCTCTATGTCATCGCTGTCGCTCTTGATGCCGAGAGCCTTGCGCGCCTTGTCCTTGAAGGAGGCGGTGCGCATCAGCTCGCCGATGCCCACGTGCATGTTGAGAAGCAGATAGAGCTCCGACACTTCGGGCACGTCGCTCTGCACGAATATGGTCGATTTCTCGGGGTCGAGGCCTGCGGCGAGATATTCCGTGACGATGTTCTTCACATTGACGTGAAGCATGTCGGGGTCGGGATTGGTGGTGAGGGCATGAAGGTCGGCTATGAAAAACAGGTTGTCGTATTTATCATCGTCCTGCATGCGCACAAATTTGCTGAGCGCTCCGTAATAATTGCCAAGGTGCAGATTGCCTGTGGCGCGGATGCCGCTGAGCACTATTTCTTTTTCGTTCATGATTTTCTTTATTATCGTGATTGAATAGCTGTTGACTGGTTGATTGTTGCGGCTCGCCGCTCCGGATCTCAGAACCGGTAGCCCACGATGCCGTGAAAGTAATGGTTATGGACCGAGGGATTGACCACGCCGAGCGATCGCGACGAGTTTTTGAAACCCACCTGATAGCTGGCTCCCACCATCAGATGCGGCCCGAAGTTGACGTAGGTGGCCAGATGCAGACCGATGTCGCCTCGGTTAAAGCCGTTGATGAAGGTGGCTCCGGAATGATAATAGTCGGTTTTCACGCGCTCGAGTTCCGGCACCAGTTCGTCCATCGAATTGATCTCGGCGCGATAGATGCGCTGTTTCTGGGTGCCGGCGAAGCCGTAGGCATAATACATGCCGGCGTCGACTGACCAGCGCACGCTCTTGTCGACGTTGAAGCGGAAGCTGGCGAAGACCGGTATCGTGGCCACATAGGTGCGGTTGTCCAGGAGCACCGAGCTCAGGCTCGATCGCTCGCTGTTGATGACGGTCATGTCGATATTATATGTGTTGGTGGTGATGTCGAGGGCTGTGCCGAGGCCCAGCCAGCCGCGGATGCCGAACACCGCGCGGAATCCCGCACCTACCGATGCCCCGAGGTTGACGTTGAGATCCTGAATCTGCGAAAATTTCGACTGATAGTTCTGAAACACCGAACTTGTGCCGCCGATGGCGTGTACGTCCACTTCGATGAGCCGTTTTGCCGGTGAGAAATCGATGAAGTCGCCGGCCCGGGCTCCGTTGCACGAAAGCGCTGCAATCATGACGATTGCGCACCGGCGAATATGTCTGATAATTTTGTTCATAACCTGCGATTGTTTCGTGGCTTCCGCTCTATGCTTGCTTACCACGCGCCAAAGTTAAGCAAAAATTCTTGAATATTTATTTTGAACTCCCACAAGCTTGCTGTAACTTTGCCAAAAAGTGGCGATGCGCTCCCGCTGTGGCGCGCTGCCCTTACTGACGAAATTGTTTCCTGCAATGAAAATCGATAAAAACAATCTTTGGGTCTCGGCCCGCGACTACATCTTCATCACGTTCGGCATCTTCCTGTTTGCTTTCGGATTCTCGGCTTTCATCTTTCAGGAAAAGGTGGTGATCGGCGGTGTGGCCGGTCTCGGCACCATGATCTATTTCGTGACTGAGAAATGGTTTGGCTACGGCATCCCCGTGGCCGTCTCGCAATATGTGCTCAACCTCATCCTGCTGGCGTTTGCCTACCGCATTGTCGGGCGTCAGTTTGTGCTACGCACCATTTTCGGCGCCACCGTCATCTCGCTCGCCATCGGTATCCTCACCCCGCTGTTCCACGGTCCGGTGGTGCAGGGCCAGCCGTTCATGAACGTGATCATTGGCGCTCTGATGTGCGGCGTCGGCCTCGGCATCTCCTTCACGCACAACGGCAGCACGGGAGGCACCGACGTCGTGGCCGCCATGGTTTCGAAACGCTCCAACGTCAGCATCGGCCGCACGATGCTCTATGTGGATATGTGCATCATATCGTCGTCGTATCTCGTGCTGCACAATATCGACACGGTGGTCTACGGTTTCGTGGTGCTCGTCATCACGTCGCTAATGGCCGACATGGTCATCAACACCAACCGCCAGGCCGTGCAGTTCATCATTTTCTCGCCCCATTGGGAGGAGATAGCCACCGCCATCAACAATGAGGCCAAACGCGGATGCACGGTGATCAACGGCATGGGATGGTATTCGAAGCACGATGTGAAGGTGCTCCTTGTGATGTGCCGCAAAATAGAGTCGGTGACCATTTTCCGCATCATCAAGAGCATCGATGAAAATGCCTTCATCACGCAGGCCAACGTTAACGGCGTCTATGGCAAGGGCTTCGATGCCATGAAGCTGAAGGTGAAGCCGCGCCATCAGTCCGATAGCGAAGAAGCTTTAGCCGGGGATGTGCCGTCAAATCCGTCGCGCGACCGTGCGGAAGCCGAAACGAATTGATCCTGTTGCATGGCCGATAATTATCTTGAGAAACAAATGGAGGATTTCCGCCGCGGTGTCAGCGCGCCGCGACGCAGCGGTCTGCTACCGCCAAAGCCTCAGGCCGTCGGTCTGCGGGCTCTCGTCGTAGGTGGCGCAATGCCGGCAGGCGTTGCCGCCGTCACGGCTCTGCGCAACGCCGGATGGCGGGTGGCGTTCACCGATGCCGACATCAAATCGGGCCGCTCTCTGGCGCAGACGTCGGGCGCGCAGCATCATCCTGTCGACCCTTCCGATGCTGCGACTCTGAGACGGTCGGCCGGGCTGATAATCAAACGCTGGGGAGCCCTCGACCTCGTCCTTTGTTTCACTCCGGAAGCCCGCGATGCCGTAGGCGAGGTGATGGAAGTCCTGAAGATTCCCGTTATTTACTGCTTCTGAACGATCCCTGCCACTGCCCTTTGCCGGCGGTGCGTTTGCCATATGCCACGGCATGCCGCGGGCACACGTGGTAGCATCCCAGACACATGGTGCATTGTTTGCCCCAGTGCGGAACGCCGTTGGCGTCGGGGGTGATGTTGCGTTCGGGACAGATCGCGCTGCATCTGCCGCAGCTCACGCAAGCTTCGGTGGCGCGGAAGGGGCGGGGAGAGGTCATGAACCGCATGAAGAGCGGATAAATGACGTGTGTTTTCAGCCACGCGCATTTGCCTTTGTGCACGTTGTCGATCGGCGATGAGCATTTGATTGCATGCGCGATCTCTTTGACGCGCCCGGGCATCGCCGCCATTTTGCTCTCGGCCACAGAGGCGCTGTCGGTGTTGAATCCGGGCAGCAGCACGTAGGTGTTGGGCATGAACACCGAATGTGCCGCCACCGCCTTCCAGCCGCGCCGCTTCATGCTGCGTCGCCACTGCAGGTGCGCGAGGCCGCAGTCGTCGCCGCACGTGAGCACAAGGAAGTGGAGCAGGCTCTCGGCATGCTCTATCCGGGCTTTGCGGATATACGATCTGACCATCTTGGGCATGCCCCAGCTGTGAACGGGCATCACCCAGATGATGCGGCGATCGTCGGCACCGGGCTGCTGCGTGAGCCCGTCGCGGCGGAGCATAGCTGTCTTCTCGCCGAGGATGGCGGCCAGCTCGTCGGCCACGCGCCGGCTGTTGCCCGTGCCTGTGAAACAGATGATCATCGGATGGTCACCTGTGTGGCGCCGAAGCCGTATTCATGGAACGATGCGTCCTGTACGTCGTGGCCTTTGTAGCGGTGCGACAGCTCTTTCATGATGGCATTGCGGAGCACGCCCTCGCCTTTGCCGTGGATGAACACTATCTTTTGGCCGTGGTTCTTGAGGTTCTCGTCCATCACGCGCGAAAATTCGTCGATCTGCAGGTTCAGCATGTCGGCGTTGCTCAGCCCGCGTGTGTTGTCGACAAGCTCGGATATGTGGAGGTCGACTACGATGGTGTCGCCGCGGCGGTCCTGGCGTGCCTGCTTCTTAACCACGCGCTTGCGGGGCTGACGGTCGGCTTTCACCTTGGCGCGGAGCGCTTCCTCCACGGCGGTGGGGTTGACGGTCGTCTGACGGTGGGGTGCATCGTTTTTCACCAGATCGAAGGCGAGCACGGGCGTGTCGAAGTAGATGTTGTCGCGGAAGCAGTGGAGTTTGGCGAATTTGGTGGTGTCGAGTGAAAATTCCACCGACACAGGTGCTTTGAGCGCAAACTGCCGACCTTTCTTGAAGGCAATGTACTGGAATGCCACGCGGTCGATCGACGGGAGGTCGGCCGTGGTGAGCTCTTCTATAAACACCTGAATGTTAGGCTCTACGATGCCGGCATACCGCGTCACCCATCCTTCGTCTTCGTTGCTGCGGGTGAGGTAGCTGAAGTAGAGATAATAGTTGGAGTCGTTGACCACATAAGTGTCGAAGGTGCTCGTCGACAGCTGTTTGAGATTCTTCGGCTCGTAGGCGAGCACTATGTTGAGCTTGTTGCCTTCGGGCGTTTCCTCAACGGGAATCTCATCGGGCTGCACGGCTATCACGGCCGGCGCCGGAGCCTCTTTCTCAAACTGCGGCTTGGCTTTCGGCGCCACAGCAGGTGCCTGAGCCGGCTTCGGAGCCGTCGGCGCGGCATGGCCAACAACCACACATTCGCGCACGAGCACCGGCGTTTCAAATCCGTCCTCGTCCTCCACGTATGCTATGTTTTCTTTTATTCTCACTACGCGTCCTCCGCCTGTGGTGTTGAGGAAGCGCACTATATCGCCTGTCTGTATCATTTTTCCGATTTGTTGTCAATTTGGTCGAGTAGTGCTTTCACTGCGGCTTCGAGCTGCTGGTCTTCGCCGGTAACGATCACTGCCGGATCATTGGCCACGGTGATGTCGGGCTCAAGCTGAGTGTTTTCGAGATAGTTGCCTTCGGCGGTGCGGAAGCCGGTGACCGGGATGCCGAACACGAGGCTCGGATCCTGCATGCGCACCCAGTTGACGCTGCTCATAGTGCCGGGCACGGGCATGCCCACGAGCTTGCCGAGGCCGAGATGGCTGTAGACCCACGGCGTGCCGTGGGCGTTGCTGTAGTTGGCTTCGCCGATTATCATGATGCTCGGCTTGTTCCAGCGGCGCGACGGCATCGCGGATGTAGTCTGGCCGTGAACTTCCTGCGTCAGATAGGCTTTGCCGCTGAACAGCACTTCGATATCTTCGTGCAGGCGGCCGCCGCCGTTCCAGCGGGTGTCGACCACGATGCCCTCTTTGTTGATGTATTTTCCGAGCATGTCGGCATAGATGCGGCGGAAGCTCTCGTCGTCCATCGATTCGAGATGCACGTACCCGAGCCGTCCGCCCGACAGACGCTCTACATCCTCCTGGCGCTGGCGCACCCACCGGTCGTAAAGCAGCGAGCTCATCTCGCCCGAGCGGATCGGGAGCACCACTTCCTCGCCGTGCGTACCGTCGGCGTTGACGAAGCTCACGAGTGTCTTCTTGCCTGCCATGTCGTTGAGCGCTGCGAGGGCGTCGCTGTTGCCGTTGAGTTCCACGCCGTTGATTTTCTTGATGATGGCGCCCGGGCGCATGGCCGAGTTGGCATGGTCAAACGGGCCTTTGGCCACCACTTCGTCAACTTTCAGGCCGGGGCCCGCATAGGTCATGTCGTAGAGCAGACCAAGCGATGCCGTCGGGTGTTGTGCCGAGGGCGAATAGTAGCGGCCGCCGGTGTGCGACACGTTGAGCTCGCCCAGCAGTTCGCTCAGCAGCTCGGCATAGTCGTAGTTGTTGTTGATGTGCGGCAGGAATTTGGCGTAGGCTTTGTACATGCCGTCCCAGTCGCATCCGTTCATGTCTTTGCGGAAGAAGCGCTCTTTCTCTTCGTTGTACACGTACTGAAGCATATATTCGCGCTCTTTGGCCGGATCGAGCTCCATGGTGCCGGATATCGAAACCGATTTCATCTTCCCGCCTTTGGGATCATATTTTTTCACTTGCGATCCGAGCAGATAGATGTTGCCGTCTTTGTCCATCTCCATGCCCATTGCGCGGCCGTCGAGCTTGTTGGCTATCTTGGCGTCTTTCTTGCGGAGGTCTATCTCCCAGAGGTCGTAGCCGCCTTCAAATGCCGCGAGATAGTAGAGCTTCTGGCCGTCTTTGGTCAGGATGGCGTCGCAGATGTCGGCCGAGGCCGGGGTGAGGCGCACGGTGCGGTCGGTGAGATAGGTGAGGTCAATGGCGGGTTTATTGCTTTCGTCATCGGCCTTTTCTTCATCTTTCGCTTCGTCGCCTTTTTTATCTTTCTTGCCTTTCTTGCCTTTCTTCTTGTCTTTGTCGTCGCCGTCGTCTTTATCGCTTTTTTTCTTCGACGATTTCTTCACTTCTTTGAGCAGGGCATAGTCCTCTTCGCTCAGACGGTAGCGGTCGTAGGCGTCGCGGTCGAGGAAGGTGATCATCACGTCGTACTGCGAACCCCACGAGGCATGGTTGCGCATGCCGTAGCGTTCCGACATGAAGAGAAGCGCTTTGCCGTCCATGACCCAGCGGGGATTGGAATCGAAATATCCCGTCTCGGTCACTTTCGTGAGCTTGCCCGTGGCCACTTCGATCACGGCGATGTCGCCGTAGGGGTCGTGCTCGGGCTGTATGTATTCGATGGCTATCCATTTGCTGTCGGGCGACCAGTGGGCTGTGAACCCTTTGGTGCGGTGGGCGCGGGTGGTGCCGTCGGTGAGCTGACGCACTTTCTTGGTCTTCAGATCCATCACCATCAGCTTGTTGCGGTCCTGGATGAAGGCGAGCTGCTTGCCGTCGGGCGACAGCGAGGGCACCGTGCGGTCAATGCCGTCGTTGGGGAAGAGCGCTTTCTCTTCGATGAGCGTGGCGTTGGAGAAGTTCGGATCTTCCTGTCGCGCTATCTTGGCCACATATATATTATAATGTCCGTCGCGGGATGAGGTATAGTAAAGCTCGCGGGCGTCTTTGCCCCAGGTCACGTCCGATTCGTTTTCCGGCGTGTGGGTGATCTGTTTGATCGAGGGATATTCTACCGATGTCACGAACACTTCGCCGCGGCGGGTGAAGGCGAGCTGCTTGCCGTCGGGCGATATTGCCGATCCGTCGGCGCCGTTCACGCGTAGCCGTTCGGGCATGTCGGTGTCGTCGGTCACCAGGTCGATGGCCACTTTCGAGGGCTTGCTCTGTCCGGGGGCGAGGGTGTAGATCTCACCGTCGTAGGTGAAGGCCAGCGTGCCGTTGGAGCCCTGCGAGAGGAAGCGCACGGGGTGTGTGGCGAAGTCGGTCACCGCCGTCACGGCCTTGGGGTTGGCGGCGTCCATGGCATATACGTTCATGGTCTTGCCGTCGCGCTCCGACAGGAAATAGATCTTGTTCTTGTCGGCGCTCACCACCGGGTTGAGGTCCTCGCCGCCACGGGCCGTGAGGTTGGTGTGGCGTCCGGTGGAGGCATCGTAGCGCCAGATGTCGCGGGTCACCGATGAGGTGTGGTGCTTGCGCAGCGGATCTTCGAAGCCTTTCACGTCTTCATATATAAATGATTTGCCGTCGGGCAGATAGCTGATGCCTACGGCCGGCGTGGCGAGTATCTGCGCCGGACTGCCCCCGCCCACCGGCACGCGGTACACCTCGCGCATCACGCCCGTGGGGAACATGGCGCTGGTGGCCGGATCCTGTATCGAAGCCGAGTAGACCACATATTTGCCGTCGGGTGTGAACGCTTCGGGCGTCTCCGAAGCGGAGTTGAACGTCAGCTGTGTGGCTGCGCCGCCTCCCGCCGGCATGATGAAGATGTCGCGGCCGCCGTTGCGGTCGCTCGCAAAGGCTATCTGCTTGCCGTCGGGCGACCACACGATGTCGCTCTCATACGAGGGCATCGCCGTCAGCCTCACGGCATTGCCGCCGCCCGTCGCCACTTTATAGATGTCGCCTTTGTAGGTGAAGGCTATCTCTTGCCCGTCGGGCGATATCTTCACGTCGCGCAGCCATAGCGGCGTCGCTGCCGTGGCCGTCATGCCTATCGCGGCACATATCAAAGCAAAGGTCTGTCTGTATTTCATTCTCTTGTTACGTTAAGGTGTCTATATTTTCGTTGGCTACGATTTTCGTAGCTATCATTCTACAAAGTTAAGATTATTATTTCTTTCCGGCAAATCCCATCCGCATTCCCGCCCCGAATAATCTTCGCTGCAAATTTTGCCGTTTCGGGTTATAAGATGTAAATTTGCGATACCAATCACATTCTACAACAGCGGCAAAGAAACACATCCGGTAGGCACAAAAGCACCAAACGAGTTGGGTATATATGATATGACTGGCAACGTATGGGAATGGTGCCAGGATTTGTATGACACTAGTTATTATTCCAATTCGCCTTCCATGAATCCAACCGGTCCCACCGAAGGCTTCGACCGAGTATATCGCGGCGGCAGTTGGTACAACGATGCGTGGAGCAGCCGCGTGTCATACCGCTACTGCAGCATGCCTGACGAACGCAACGAGTTCATCGGCTTCCGTCTCGCCCTTTGAACTCCGACCGCCCGCCTCCCACCAT
>CABUBG010000080.1:0-9426 GCA_902489785.1 uncultured Porphyromonadaceae bacterium | reverse complement strand
CGCCGCAAGAAAAACAACCCCATACTGGCGATTCGTCGGCGGCCGAACCCGACGGGAGGTCGTCGTCGGCGTCGTCGTCGGGCTCGTCGGTGAAGTCGCTGCCCATGCTGGGCGTGGATTCGACACCGTAGATGCGACTGTTAAGAGCCGGATAGTCAATCCTTTCCTGAAGGAACGGTTTTATAAACTTCATTTCTTTAATGTCTGTGTTGTGAAACAATGCCAGAAGCAGATCCTCGAGATCGGCTTCCGTTTTATGGTGTTGACGTGCTTCAAGCACACTCAGCCTGACGATGCGCGACGCAAGATCGCTTACCGTGATCTCCGATTCCGACAGCGGACGGTATTCGCCGCTTTCGTAGAGATGACGGTGCAGTCCGGCTTCAAGCCGCTCAACGGTCGGCTGGTCGGCAAGCGAGTTGAGCAACATGGCTATACGCCGTTTCGGCTCCGTGAGCAACGCAAGCATGATGTGCTCCGGACCGATTATCGGCGTATGGTGCTCAAGCGCGATGGCCGTGCACGCTGCCAACACCTCCTTGGCGTTTTTGGATATTGATGAAAAAAGCATGTGTCAGTTTTGTGTCTTCATTCTATTTCAAATGTAAAATTAGCAATAATTGTGCCAAAACAGTCCAAATAAACTTTTTAAAAACTTAAAAATTAAAAAACGTGAATCTTGGCCATAAAATAGCGGGATTATTGCGGAAAAAATGCTATCTTTGTATCTGTTTCGCGAAGAGCGCAGCGCTTCGTGTGCTAACTTTGTGAACTATAATAAATAAAAGATATAACCAAGTTTTAAGAGATAATTTTATTGTCATGTTGGAAGAAGATCGAATATTAAAGATCAATATTGAAAACGAAATGAAGTCGGCCTACATCGACTATTCTATGTCGGTGATTGTGTCGCGTGCGCTTCCTGATGTCCGTGACGGATTGAAGCCTGTGCACCGCCGTGTGCTCTTCGGTATGAACGAAATGGGCAACACGTCGGATCATCCGCATAAGAAATCGGCCAACTGCGTCGGTGAAGTCATGGGTAAATATCACCCCCACGGCGACTCATCGATCTACGGCACTGTGGTGCGCCTCGCCCAGGACTGGGCCATGCGCTACACCCTCGTCGACGGCCACGGCAACTTCGGCTCTGTCGACGGTGACGGTGCCGCCGCCATGCGTTACACAGAGGTGCGCCTTCAGAAGCTCGGCGAAGAGATGCTCACCGATATCGACAGCGACACAGTCGATTTTCAGCCTAACTACGATAACTCACGCCGGGAACCGGTAGTGCTTCCCACACGGTTCCCCAACCTGCTGGTCAACGGTGCTTCAGGCATCGCTGTCGGCATGGCCACCAATATCCCTCCTCACAACCTGACCGAATCGATCAATGCCTGCATGGCACTTATCGACAACCGCGATCTCACCGTTGCCGAACTCATGCAGTACATCAAAGCCCCTGATTTCCCCACCGGCGGCACCATCTACGGCTACAACGGCGTGCGTGACGCCTTTGAGACCGGCCGCGGCCGCATCGTAATCCGCGCCAAAGCCGAGATCGTCACCGAGGCCAATCACGAAAACATCATCGTAACCGAGATACCATACAATGTTAATAAGGCGCTTCTCATCTCAGGCATCGCCGATCTCGTGACCGAAAAGAAACTCGACGGCATCGCCGACATCAACGATGAGAGCGACTATAAGGGCATGCGCATCGTCATAAAGCTGAAATCCGACGCCAATGCCAACGTGGTGCTCAACAAGCTCTACAAGATGACGCAGATGCAGTCGTCGTTCAGCGTCAACAATGTGGCTCTTGTCCACGGCCGTCCGCGCACGCTCAATCTCAAACAGATGCTCGAAGCGTTTATCGATCACCGTCACGACGTGGTGATCCGTCGCACCAATTTCGAGCTGGGCAAGGCTCGCGACCGCGCCCATATCCTTGAAGGCCTGATCATCGCATCGCAGAACATCGATGAGGTGATCCACATAATCCGTTCATCAGCCTCGACCGACGAGGCGCGCCAGCGTCTTACCGAGCGCTTCGGCCTGACGGACCGTCAGACGGCATCGATCGTCGAGATGCGTCTCAAACAGCTCACCGGACTGGCTCAGGATCAGCTGCATGCCGACTACGACGCAGTGCTGGCCGAAATTGCCCGCCTGGAAGAGATCCTCTCCAACGACCATGTGTGCTGGAACCTTATTAAAGATGAGCTGGCCGAGATACGTGATAAATATGGCGATGAACGCCGCACCGACATCGACTATATGGCAGGCGATTTCAACGCCGAGGACTTCTATGCCGACGACGATATGATCATCACCATCTCGCACCTCGGCTACATCAAGCGCACTCCGCTATCTGAATTCCGCACCCAGAACCGCGGCGGCGTCGGTGCCAAAGGCTCTGATACACGCGATGAGGATTTCATCGAATATATCTACCCCGCCTCGATGCACAACTACATTCTCTTCTTCACCGAGAAGGGCCGCTGCTACTGGCTGAAAGTCTATGAGCTGCCTGAAGGCGCGAAGAACTCCAAGGGCCGCGCAATCCAGAACCTGCTCAACATCGACTCCGACGATGCTGTCAACGCCGTTATCTGCGTGAAAAAGCTCGACGATCCCGATTTCGTCAACAGCCACAACCTCGTGTTCTGCACCAAGAATGGCGTGATCAAGAAAACGCGTCTCGAAGCATATTCCCGTCCCCGCGCCAATGGCGTGAACGCTATCATCATCCGCGACGATGACAAGCTGATCTCTGTCGAGCTCACCAACGGAAACTCGGAAATCATCATGGCCAACCGCAACGGTCGCGCCATCCGCTTCCACGAAAGCAAAGTCAGAGAGATGGGCCGTATGTCGACGGGCGTTCGCGGTATGACTCTCGACGGTGGCGACGATGCTGTCGTAGGCATGATATGCATGGACCCCGACACCGAAAACAATGTGATGGTCGTTTCTGAAAACGGTTACGGAAAACGTTCCGACCTCGACGACTACCGCATCACCAACCGCGGCGGAAAGGGTGTCAAGACAATGAACATCACCGACAAGACCGGTCGTCTGGTAGCCATCAAGAGCGTCAACGACGACAACGACCTCGTGATCATCAACAAAAGCGGCATCACCCTTCGCATGAAAGTGGCCGACATCAGGGTGCAGGGCCGTGCCACACAGGGCGTGCGCGTCATCAACCTCGAAAAGCGCAATGATGTCATAGCCTCCGTTTGCTGCGTCGCCTCCGACAACGATGCCGATGAAGAGGCCACCGATGCCGTATCAGCCGACATCCCCGCCGATATCGACACCGACACAAATATCGACACCGACAACGGAGCCGATGACGAATCTCAAATCTAAAAATATTATTCAACTTACCTTAATAACCTAAATTACAATGATTATGAAAAAGTTAAGCCTATTAGGAATCGGCCTTTTCACTTCGGTTGC
The DNA here is from genome assembly GCA_902489785.1 of uncultured Porphyromonadaceae bacterium. Taxonomy (GTDB): domain Bacteria; phylum Bacteroidota; class Bacteroidia; order Bacteroidales; family Muribaculaceae; genus Paramuribaculum. The sequence continues at coordinate 5,958 of CABUBG010000080.1, read as the reverse complement.
AGCTTTTGCACAAGCCGATGTGGTGAAAAATGTCGAGCACATGCTTAAAGGCAGCAATCCCGACTATGTCAAGGCATTCGAAGCAATTCAGCCTGCTCTGACCAATCCTGAAACGGCCAACACCATGATGCCCTGGTACCTCGCCGGAAAGGCAGCGATGGGCATTTATGATAAAGGTTTTATTCAGGAATCGACAGGCGCCCCCCTCGACGCCGCCGGAAAAATGCAGACCGGTAAAGCTCTGGTTGACGCCTACAATGCATATTTTAAAGCCCTTCCTCTCGACAGTGTTCCCGATGCCAAAGGGAAAATCAAACCCAAAAAGAGCAAAGACATGCTCAAAGAGCTCGCCGGCATGTATCCTCAGCTTCGCAACGCAGGTATCTTCCTCCTGCAGGCTCAGGACTACGACGGCGCCTATGATGCATGGGAGCTGTTTGTGAACGTGCCCACAAACCCCATATTTGGCAAATTTGCCCCCGTTGCCGAAAGCGACTCGCTTGTGGGTCAGATCGAATATTATCAGGGTATCGCCAAGCTCAGCAAAAACGAAGCCAAGACTGCACTCAACAAATTCCAAGCTGCTATCAACCATGGCTATCAGGATATTGACCTCTACCGTTATGCCGTAGAATCCGCCAATCGTGCCGATGACAAAGCAACCATGTATGAGCTTGCCCAGAAAGGCTACGAGCTCTATGGCACTCAGGACATCCTCTTCATCGGTCAGCTCATCAATCACAAACTCGAGAGTGAAAGTTATGACGAAGCATTCGCTCTTGTCAACGAGGCTATCGCCAATACAGCTCCCGACAACGCCGCAATGCTCAGCCAGCTTTATGGCGTCAAAGGTGTGATCGACGACCAGAACAACGACTATGAAGGCGCTCTTAGTGATCTGACTCAGGCCATCGAACTCAACGACAACAATGCCAAAGCTTATTTCGACAAAGCCCGCGTGCTCAACAACCGCGCCAGCCAGATGTCGATGGACGATGCCGAAGGCAAAAACGTGGCAGCGGTCAAAGACCTCCTGCTTCAGGCTGCCGAGCTCTTCGAAAAAGCCTTCAATCTCGATGAGGATACCATGAGCAACGTGCCCGGAATCCTCTACCGCCTCTATTACAGCCTTGGTCAGGGCTATGAGGAGCAGACCAAATATTGGGAAGCTCTCCAGTAATCCGACCGATCGCTGTCGGCTGACGTGAAGGTGACGCTCCAGTCTTGTCCCGTTGGCCCGACATAACGCAAGGATATCTTAACCGACGCCGTGTCAGAATCATTACGGTTCTTCGACACGGCGTTGTTTGTGCGGTGAATCAGGAATGTTAAATTTATTGAATTTTGCAACCTTCATTATTTAAGGGATGTTATCAATATAAAATCAGAACAAACATCAGACAACATTAAATACTTTACATTATGAAATTCTTAATCGTTTTAGCTTTTATTTTTGCTTTCATCGCAGTCGGATTCCTCGTAGCAACACTTTTCGTTACAGGAAATAATGTTGTCTTGCCATCAATCGGAGCCGGACTGTCCCTCGTTGCATTTATCATCGTCTTTGTCGCTTACGTATCCCGCACCAACCGTCAACGCTAATTCCCGCTCCCGGTCTGAATGATTCAGGAACGTTCTCAGAACTTATTACAACAGTCGCCCGCCATCTCTCGATGGTCAGGCGTCTGTCGTTTTTCACCCTCCGCTGCTGCCTGTTATATAATATAATGTGTTGATTTCTGAAAATAATTCCGTAATTTTGTGGGTGTAAGAAGAAGTCATAACCCATCTCCTGCAAAATGGACAATACAATCAGACAGTTTGATGCGGCTTTGAAACTGTGCCGCGACATTTTCGTTAAAAAGCTCAAGGACTACGGCGCCTCGTGGCGCATCATGCGTCCTTGCTCCATAACCGACCAGATCTTCATTAAGGCCAAACGCATCCGCTCGCTTGAAACCAAATCGGTGGCTATGGTCAACGAGGGCATCCTGCCGGAATTCATCGCCATTGTTAACTATGGCATCGTCGGCGTGATTCAGCTTCGGGAGGGTTATGTCGATGAAGTGGATATCGACAATGAAAAGGCGCTCGCGCTATACGACAATTATGTGGGGGAGGCCCGTGAGCTCATGATCGCTAAAAATCACGACTATGATGAGGCCTGGCGTATGATGCGGGTCAAATCCTACACCGATTTTATCCTTACAAAAATACAGCGTACCAAGCAGATAGAGGACCACGACGGTGCCACTATCATTTCTGAAGGCATCGACGCTAACTATCTCGATATGGTCAACTATGCCGTGTTCGGCATTATCAAGCTCACTGAATGACGCAAATTTGCACTCCCGGAACTATTGGCCGCACGCGGCAGATTATCGTGTGGCTCCTGCGTATCGCCGTCGGAGCTACCTTCATCATGTCGGGTCTCGTCAAGAGCATCGATCTCTGGGGCTTCTCCTTCAAGATCGAAGAATATTTTCTGGCCTGGGGTTGGGAGTTGCCGCGGTCGCTTTACACCATGGCCGCTATCTGCCTGTCGGTAGCGGAGTTTATTCTCGGGGCCATGCTCGCTCTCGGCTGTTATCGCCGTAGCGCGGTGTGGCTGCTTCTGGCCATGATGGGCGTGATGCTGCCGCTGTCGCTTTACATCTACATCGCCGACCCCGTGGCCGACTGCGGCTGCTTCGGCGATTTCTGGGTTATCTCTAATGGCGCCACTTTCCTGAAAAACATTGCTCTCACGGCGGCTTTGGTCTATCTGGCCATTGTAAACCGGCGCTTGCCGTGTCTCTATAATCCCTACATCCAGTGGGTGGTGGCCACGCTTTGCTTTGTGTTTATTGTAGCTGTCGGTCTGTGGGGATATAACGTGCAGCCGCTCATCGATTTCCGCTCGTTCCCTGTCGGATCGGAGATCGTGGTCGATGAATCGGAAACGCCCGATGTGGAGTTTGAGTTCATCTATGAAAAGAACGGCGAGCGCCGAAGCTTTAAGGAATCGGATCTGCCCGATTCGACATGGACGTTTGTCGACCGCCGCATGCTGAGCGGCAACATTTCCGACCGCACGGAGCTTGCCGTCTACGATCAGGGCGAGGATGTGAGGGAGGATGTGATAGCCACCGAAGGACCGCAGATGATCATCGTTGTGCCCGACTACCGCCGCGCCAACATTTCCTACACTTATGCCATCAACGAGCTGCAACGTTGCATGGATTCAATAGGCGGCTCATTGATAGAGATCGCCGCGATCCCCGACGAACTGGTGGACCAGTGGCGCGATCTGTCGATGGCCACATATCCCATCTATCAGGCCGAACCGACCGTGTTGAAGGAGCTCGCCCGCGGCGTGATAGCCGCCGTGTATGCTGTTGACGGCCGCATAATCTGGAAACGCTCGTTGCCTTCGATTGATCTAACTCTCCTGCAGAACGCCCCCGACAAGCGTCAGGCCATTGAAAATCTCGGCTTCGACGGACGGCGCATGATCGTTTTGGCAGCCTGCGTTCTGATCGCCCTTCTGGCTGTGATACTTCTGCTCGACAAAGGACGGCATCTTATAAGGAAAAAACAGATTCCGTTAGAAAAAAATTATGTAAATTTGTGCGACGAATCGCCCGCGGCTTCCGACGCGGTTGCCGACAGCGGGGATGAGTCGTTGAATGATAGTTATAACCTCAATAATAAGTTAGTTACAAAAATGAGAAAAAACATTGTTGCAGGCAACTGGAAAATGAACACCACTCTGCCTGAAGGATTGCAGCTCGCCAAAGAAGTGAATGCAGCACTCGCTGACGTAACACCCAAATGCGACGTCATTATCGCCGTTCCTTTCACTCATCTCGCTTCGATTAACGCAGTGATCAACCCCGACAAGCTCGGCCTCGGTGCCGAAAACTGCGCCGACCACCGCTCGGGCGCCTATACCGGCGAAGTTTCCGCTCCGATGGTAGCATCTACCGGTGCCAAATATGTGATCCTCGGTCACTCCGAACGCCGTCAGTACTACGGTGAAACTTCCGAAACCCTCAAAGAAAAAGTGGCCCTGGCTCTCGAAAACGGCCTCACTCCCATCTTCTGCATTGGTGAAGTGCTCGAAGAACGTGAAAACGGCACATTCTTCGACGTTGTAAAAGCTCAGATCGAAGATGCCCTCTTCGGCCTTTCTGCTGAGGATTTCTCGAAACTCATCCTCGCTTACGAACCCGTTTGGGCTATCGGTACAGGCAAAACCGCTACCGACGACCAGGCTGAAGAAATGCACGCTTTCATCCGCAACGTCATTGAAGGCAAATATGGCAAGGAAGTGGCTGAGAACACATCGATCCTCTACGGTGGCAGCTGCAAACCCACCAATGCCAAGGCTCTCTTTGCAAAACCCGATGTTGACGGTGGCCTGATCGGCGGCGCTTCGCTCAAAGCCGATTCGTTCATGGGCATTGTCAATGCTTTTGAATAAGACAGGGCTGCATCGACCGTTACATCCGACGCGATCATAAATCCGCTGCCGCAATAGCCCCGCCCTCTTCATCTCTGCTGAATGGCCGCCCGCATGGCCGGCAGTAGAATAATGCCAATAATTTAGGCTGCAAAAATATATTTTTGTATTTTTGTAGCCTAATTTATTGCCTATGTCCGACAAGTCAATTCGCAAGATATATATTGTGGCGGTCATCCCCGCACTGCTGCTCTGTCTGTCCTATCCCTCAAAAGCACTCGCTCAGAGCCCTAAAGCTCCGATCGTGGATCATATCGACAAAAGCGGTCAGCATCAGATGGTTCTGCCTGACGAGATCATGAATCTCCTCCAGCCGGAAACCGACACACGCCAGAATGATAAACGCGTCTCGTCGCACCGCACTGTCTATCGCGTGCAGGTGTATTTCGGAAGCCGTGGCGAGCGTTCCCGCTCTGAATCGGAAAAGAAAAAAAGAGCTATCGAGCGTCGCTTCCCTGAGTATCAGGTATCTGTGAAGTTCGATTCGCCCAACTGGCGCGTCCTTGCCGGCATCTTCTCATCGTCGGAAGAAGCTCAGGCGGCCGCAGTTAAAATCAAAAGAGCTTTTCCCGCTTCGGCAAGCGAAGTTCACGTGGTTAAAGACCGAGTAAAAGTGACCAATTGACCGGGCTTGCAGTGACGGCTGCGCTTTAATTCCATTTCGGAAATGACAACAAACACAGATTCCACCGAGGTCATAAATGAATTAGCATCGCATTATGCCGAGATCATTCGCCTGATTGGCGAGGACCCTTCACGCGAAGGGCTGGTAGATACGCCAATGAGAGCGGCAAAAGCGATGTATTACCTTACTCGCGGTTATCGCCAGAACATCGACGAGGTGATTCATGGCGCGATGTTTGAAGCTCTCGGCTCGGGAATGGTAGTGGTGCGCGACATCGAGTTCTACTCGTTGTGTGAGCATCATATCCTTCCGTTTTTCGGCACGGTGTCGGTGGGCTATTTGCCCGGGGAAAAGATTGTCGGACTGAGCAAGGTGGCACGCCTCGTCGACCTTTTTGCACGCCGTCTGCAGGTGCAGGAGCGGTTCGCTCAACAGCTGTGCGACACTCTTTACGAACATCTTCAGGCCAGGGGAGTGATGGTGAGCTGCCGCGCACGTCATCTGTGCATGCAGATGCGAGGCGTCGAAAAGCAGTCAGCCACAACGGTCACTGTGGCCGCCAGCGGTGCCTTCAAGACCGACGAATCCCTCCGCTACCAGTTCTTCCAGGCGATAAGCTGACCGCCCCCACCACCTCCTCAGTTACTATAAATGTCCTATCCTCTCTCCTCCGCAATGCATTGTCGTGTCGTAACGTCCCAGACTGTCCGTGACCTCATGCCGAAAATCATAGCGGCCGTAGTCATCGTTTTATCCGGAGTTTCAGAGTATCCGTCCGAAAAAGGCCGCCTATGCCAAAGTTTTTTTACTGGCGAACTTTGCGGCAAAA
>CABUBG010000079.1:0-9445 GCA_902489785.1 uncultured Porphyromonadaceae bacterium | reverse complement strand
ACATAGCCCGCTATGCTCCTGAGCCTGCAAGAAGGAATCTGGCGCACTGCTGCGACCCTGACGTTAACATATTTTGTGGGATGGGGTCTAAGAGTTTGTTTAATAATAATGTTGACAGCCCTGCCGTTAACATTTATTATTAAACAAGCTCTAATTATCTCCCGCAGATCTACAGCGCTCTCAGCCGCTACATCTACGAGGCCAAGCGCCGTTTCTCGGATCTCCCTGCCACACTTGCCGCAAGCGCGTCGCGCTTTGCCTACAACATCATGATGCAAAAAATCAGTTCGCTGCTGAAATCGGTAATGTTCAAGCCTCAAAAGCCGGCCTGCAAAAAAAGCTCGTTTGCAGATATTGTCAGAAGACCCTGAAAAAAATTGACAATACGGGAAATAATGATTAATTTTGTGGTTGAAATGGCCGAACAAGAAGTCAACGACGTGAGCCGCAGCGTGAAAGCTCCGGTTCTTTATCTGCTTCCGGTGCCGCTGAGCGATGTGGCGCCGGAGCTGGTGATGCCTGCCGCCAATATTGAGTTGGCACGCACGGTGAAGCATTTCATCGTTGAAAACGTGCGTTCGGCGCGGCGTTTTCTCAAGCGTTGCGACCGCTCGATCGACATCGACAGCCTCACATTCAGTGAGCTCAACGAGCACACCGATCCGCGCGACGTGTCCGCGATGCTTGCGCCGATGGCGGCCGGCGCCGATATGGCCGTGATATCCGAGGCGGGATGTCCGGCGGTGGCCGATCCGGGCGCTCTTGCCGTGGCCGAGGCTCACCGTCGCGGCTGGCAGGTGAAGCCGCTCGTGGGGCCGTCGAGCATACTGCTGTCGCTCATGGCCTCGGGCTTCAACGGGCAGACATGGGCCTTCGCCGGCTATCTGCCGCACGACGACGACCGCCGCGCACGCACCCTGCGCGAGATGCAGCGCCGCATCGAGAGCGAGCGTCAGACGCAGATATTCATTGAGACGCCCTACCGCAACAACCGCCTTATCGCCGAGCTGTGCCGGCGCCTGCCGCGCACGATGCTGCTCTGCGTGGCCTCCGACGTGACGGGTCCCCGCGAATCGATCATCACCCGCGAGATAGGTCAGTGGGCGAAAGCCACTTACGATTACGACAAGACGCCGGCTATATTCCTTCTTTACTCCTGATCAGCAAACTATGGCACGCAAAATTAAATACAAACCGAAATACAATCAGCCGGGGCTCTTCGATCTTGCCGGCGACACCGGCGACGTCGATACCGCATCCCCCGCCCCCCTCCCTGCCGACGACGAGACACCCACGGCGGCCGGGTCGGAGTTCGACGTCAGAAGCGTCGCTCCGGCTAAGGAAGCAGCCGCACCCTCCGACCCCATAGAGCTGGATGCCTCGGCCATCGGGCGCCGCGACGACATCGTGTTCATGAGCTTCGGCAGCGGCAGCAGCGGCAACTGCTCGTATATCGGCGACAGCGAGGGCGGTTTTCTTATCGACGCCGGCATCGACCCCGACAAGCTGCGCGACGACCTGCGTGCCAACGGCCTGAGCTTCGACAATATAAAAGGCGTCTGTCTGACGCACGACCACAGCGACCATGTGCGCTTCGTCTACACGCTAGTGCGCAAGCATCCCCACATCGGTGTCTACTGCACGCCGCGCACGCTCAGCGGCATCATGCGCCGCCACAGCATCTCGCGCCGCCTCAAGGACTATCACCGGCCTATCTACAAAGAGTTTGCATTCAAAATCGGCAATTTCGAAATCACGGCCTTCGAGGTGAGCCACGACGGCACCGACAACTCAGGCTTCTTCATCACTCACGGCGCCCACACCTTTGCCGTGGCCACCGATCTCGGATGCATCACCGACCGCGTGGAATACTATATGAGCCAGGCCCGCTACATCATGCTCGAGAGCAACTACGACGCCGCCATGCTGCGCGAGGGCGCCTATCCCATGCATCTCAAAGCCCGCATAGCCGCCGACAACGGCCATCTCGACAATGCCGTGGCCGGCGAGTTCCTCGGCCGGATGCTCTCGCCGCGGCTGTCGCACATCTTCCTGTGCCATCTGAGCAAGGACAACAACACCCCTGAAACAGCCCTCGCCACGGTCACCGCCGCGCTTCATGCCGCCGGCGCCACATCGATCGGCGACTGCTCCGGCTCGCTCGAAGCCCGCAAATGCGACGTGCAGCTGATGGCTCTGCCGCGGTTCGACGCCTCGCCGCTGATCTGCCTGCGTCTTACCTGAGGGCCGGCTCTGAAAATCCGATGAGGTTTCCGGCTCTCGCCGCTGTGTCGTAAAAATATCGACAGTGGGTAAATTTTAACAAAATAGTCATAAAATAAATAAAAAATATATCTACCTTTGAATTGTCGAAAGGTGGAATTATATTGTGCATTTTGGCAAAATAACATGCATTGATGCCTTTCTGCCGCATAGTGAAGCTACATCAAATTTTTTCATATCATAATAATCACATTTCTAATCACAATCTTTCATTATGAAAAGACTGCTTCTCTTAGCCAGCGCAATTTGGCTTGCGTGCATCACAGCTGTGGCTGCACCCAACATCAATTGTGTCGGACAGGTTGTGGATGAGGCCGGTGAGCCCCTCGCAGGTGCTGCAATACGCGCCGTGGGCACACAGATCGTAGCCATAGCCGATGTCGACGGCAAGTTTAAAATCAACGTGCCGGCTTCATGTAAGGAACTCAACGTTTCTTTCGTCGGTTACAAGACGGTTGAAATGGCACCTGCCGCCAACCTCAACGTAATCACCATGGTGCCCGACTCGAAGTTGCTCAACGACGTCGTCGTCACCCAGTCGATAGGCAAGACACGCGAAACGCCTGTGGCCATGTCGACCATCGATGCCGAACAGCTTGAATTCAAGCTCGGCAACTCGGAGCTTCTCGAAGTGCTCAAAACAACGCCCGGTGTCTACACCCGTTCGGAAGGCGGCGGCTGGGGCGATGCCAAGACCCGTGTCCGCGGTTTCGAGAGCGAAAACGTGGCCATGCTCATCAACGGTATCCCCGTCAACGACCAGGAATGGGGCGGCGTGTACATGAGCAACTGGGCCGGTCTGGCCGAGGTGGCTTCCTCGATCCAGACACAGCGCGGACTTGGCGCCACCATGCTCTCCACACCTTCGATCGGCGGCACCATCAACATCACCACACGCACCATCGACGTCAAGAAAGGCGGATCGGTATGGTACGGCATGGGCAATGACGGCATGAACCAGTTTGGCGTGAAGCTGTCGACAGGCCTGATGAAAAACGGATGGGCCGTGACCGTGCTCGGATCCCGCAAATGGGCCGACGGCTACATTCAGGGCACAAACTACAATGCCTACAACTGGTTTGTCAACGTCACCAAACGTATCAACGACAGACACCAGATCGGATTCACCGGCTTCGGCGCCCCACAGTGGCACTGGAACCGCAACTATAACAACGGCCTCTCGATCGAAGGATGGCAGGGAGTCCGCGATTACATGCAGGGCGAATCACCCTACCGCTATAACCCGACGTTCGGTTACCGCAACGGTCAGGAATTCAACTATCAGAAAAACTTCTATCACAAACCACAGCTCGCCATCAACCATATATGGCAGATCGACGACAAATCGTCGCTATCCACCTCCATCTATGCCTCGATCACATCGGGCGGCGGCCGCGACGGTATCACCCGCAGCAACGTTTATGATGAAAACGGTAACAGACGCTCGTTCTCATGGTATGGCACCAACTCCAACGAAGGAACACTGACAACGGACTGGCGCACCCCCGAAGGCTATTTCGACTACGACGCCATCCAGGATATGAACGCCAAATCGACTACCGGTTCCAACATGGCACTTGTGAACAAACTCAACAGCCATGAAACCTACGGCATCGTGTCGTCATATAAACGCGACTTCAACCTGCGCAACGGCGACATCATCAAATTTATCGGCGGTCTTGACGTGCGCTACTATATCGGTCATCACAAGACAGAGATCTGCGATCTTTTCGGCGGCGAATATTATATCGACAACGCCAACCGGTCGACCGTGCAGCCCTATAACAGCGCGGTGTATAACAAGAATAATACCGAATGGGTGTATGAAAAGCTTCATGTGGGTGATGTAGTGGCCCGTAACTACGACGGCTTCACCGCTCAGGAAGGCATATACGCGCAGGCCGAGTACACTCTGCTCGACAAGCGCCTGAACCTCGTGCTCGCCGGTGCTCTCAACAACAACACCTACTGGCGCAAGGACTTTTACTTCTATGATGCCGAACATGCGCGTTCGGAAACGAAAAACTATATCGGCGGCACTATCAAGGGCGGAGCGAACTACAACATCGACCGTCACAACAACGTGTTCTTCAACATGGGTTACATCAGCCGAGCACCGTTCTTCAGCAACGGCGTGTTCCTTTCGGCACAGAAATCAAACATCACAAACCCCGACTCGCGCAACGAAAAGACATATTCGTTTGAGGTCGGCTACGGATATCACTCACCGATCCTTGCCGTGGATGTCAACGCCTACTACACCAAGTGGATGGACAAGACAATGAGCAAGGGCGATCAGATCGATCCCGCATCCGCTCAGGACGGTTCGACCTACTATTACTTCGCCATGAACGGCGTCGACGCCCGCCACATGGGCATCGAGATCGCTGCCAAACTCAAACCGGTGAAATGGTTTGAATTCGACGCCATGTTATCGCTTGGCGACTGGCAGTGGGATTCAAATGCAACCGGTTACTTCTACAACCAGAACGGCGCTCCGCTTTCGAGCCTCAACGGTACGATCGCCTCCGACGGCATCATGGGCGCCAACCACCTCCATGCCACTCTCAACCAGAAGGGTGCGAAAGTGGGCGGTTCGGCTCAGACGACCATGTCGCTCGGCGCCACATTCAAACCGTTCAAGGGTTTCCGCATCGGCGCTGACTGGACAGCATTCTTCCGCAACTACTCCGACATCTATATATCCTCAAGCACTTTCAGCGGAGGCACAAACGGTGAGGTCATCTCAGCCGGCACACCATGGAGAATTCCATGGGGCAACGTGCTCGACATGAACGCAAGCTACCGCTTCAAACTCGGCGGCCTCGATGCAACAATCTACGGCAACGTCAACAACCTGTGCAATTACAACTACGTGACGCAGTGTCAGACACCGACCGGCAGCGTAGGCACATGGCGCAACGCCAACCGTCTGTTCTACTCCTTCGGCCGCACCTACAGCCTCAAGCTGAAAATCAATTTCTAATAACCCCATCCAAAGAAATATCGTATGATACGAAATATTAATAAATTTCTGCTTGTTTCGGGATGCGTCCTTCTTTTCGCAGGCTGCGACGACAACTCATGGAACGACAAGCTCCCCGGGTTTGAAGAACCCCGTCCAACCGATGTGCAGAGTATCGACTACACGCTGACGGCCAATGACTATAAGACTCTTTCTACCAATAGCGCGAACGTGGCTCTTGCCGGCGAGGATAACAAAAAAGCTCTCGCCGCCGTAGGTTCACAGTGCTATTTCACCGGCGTCATCACGCCCGAAAAATACATCCCGGCCCTGCTCAGCGATCCGAAATTCCCTTATTTCGCCCTCAGTAACGGCTCCGCCATCAATGTGACTTACCGCACCGCGGCCGCCATTCCCGAACAGGTTACCGACATTGCCGCCGCGGCCAAGTATACCGTGACCGAAGCCGACTACCAGACCGTCTGGGGCAGCGAGGAGGACTACACCATGTCGTTCGCTCCCTCCCACACAGCCGCACGTTCGCTCCCCGCAGTGCTCAAAACGGCTCTCCCCGATGCCGCCAACGGCGACTACGTGATCGTGAACTACAACACTTCGACTACCGATCCGGTGTTCCAGACAGCCCCTGAACCCGAAGCTCCCTTCGAGCTGTCAAATGTCATCAAGGATGCCGCCAAGGATGCCGCTGTCACCATCAACGGCTATGTGTCGGCTCTCTCCACCCAGGGTTTTGTACTGACCGATGCTTCCGGCTTGATATTCTGCTATCGTCCGAGCTCCGAACCGTTCTCTGATCTGAAAGTCGGTTCTGAAATCACTCTCGAAGGCACTGTCGGCGTCAACAACTATGGCAAGCAGATCAGTTCCGGATCGACTTACACAGTCAAAGGTGAACGCACCGTGACCTATCCATCGGCCACCGTCGTTACAGGTGCCGATCTCGAAGCTCTGAAGGCTACGGCCGATGCGGCTTATGCTGCCGACAAGAGCGCAGGCAAAAACGTGATCGTCATCAATCCCTACTATGTGTCGATGTCGGGCACTGTCGCGGTTAACGGCAGCAACATCAACATCACCGTTGCCGGCGCCGACAAGGCCATGGGCAGTGTCTACGGTGCCAGCGATGCTGTCAAAGCCAAGCTGACCAACGGAGCCAATGTCACTGTCGAAGGCTACCTCGTCGCTATTGCCGGAGGCAAATACTTCAATGTCGTTGTGACCAAAGTCAACGGCACCACGATTGCCAAGGCACACCGCAACGCCGCTTCATCGCGCGCCGCTGTGACCGTTCCTTCGGTCAACGAGAACGCCGTCTACAAGTTCGACGGATCGGCTTGGACTGTAGCTCCCAGCACCTCCATCCTCTCACATGCCGACTATCAGGCTATGGGCCAGAGCTACGACAATCTCTCCGGCACCGTGCCCGCTACTCTGCTGCCGAAATATCTGTCGCAGAAATATCCCTATGCTGTAGCCGACGAAACTGTTTTTGTGGCCTATTATTACTACAACGGAACTGAAACTGTGACACGCTGCGATCAGTACACCTACGATGGCTCACAATGGATACTCTACGACGGAATCGTTACCGAAACCGCTCAGTTCGTAAAGAGCAACGGCGTTTGGAACTACGATCCCTCGCTCACCATCAATCTCCCCGCCGGAAAAGGTCAGGCCTCCTCTACGCTCTATTTCCAGACCTGCGTCGACTGGGTGAAAGACAATGTGCCCGACGGATCAGCTTATATCTCATCTTATGGCAACAATGAATATTATTGCGGTACGTCGGCTTATCAGGGCAACGTGGACCTCCGTCCGGGTGCTGCCAAAGCCGCTTATGCCGGCTATGCTTCGATGACCGACGACGAAGTCGTAGCTCTCGAAAAGCAGCGTTTCGAAACCGAAGTGATGCCCGGCGCTCTCGCCATCCTGCACCCCGACATCAAGCCGGTCGACGGTATCGACGTGACAGTCACCATCAACTTCTACTTCTATACCGGCACCACCTCTCCCGCCACCATCATCTATAAGGTAGTTGGTCAGGGCCGGTTTGAATTCGTAAGCTGCACCTGGAACGACTGATCCCTGATCTGAAGATACACCACTCATGACCGCGGGGCGGCGCACCTTTCCGGAAGCGCCGCCCCGCTTGCGTTCCGGCCTCCGGAACCATTGTCATGGCCGGTATCGGCCGATTGATTAAAAGATGATAATATGTGCTAAAAGCCTGCGGAAAAAGAAACTTTTTCCCGCAGGCACATGTATTTAGATATACACAATTGAAAATACAAGACCTCAAGAGAATGTATCACAAAACAACAGAGATGGATAATCAGAACGGACAAACGCCGCCGTCGGCTTACACGGCATCCAACCGCAAGAAGATCGTGTCGACGGCGAGCGGGTCGATCACGATGACAGCGATGGCCATCATGATCGTCACCACGATATTGTCGTTGCGCGGGCTTCCCTCGGAGGCTAAATACGGCGTGCAGTCGATATTCTATTACCTCTTCGCCGCGATTGTGTTCCTGCTTCCTTTCTCGCTGGTGTGTGCCGAACTGGCTTCGACATGGACCAAGAGCGGGGGCCTTTACCGCTGGATTTCCGAGGCTTTCGGACCACGATGGGGCTGGACAGCCATGTATTTCGAATGGCAGATGGTGATTCTCTGGTTCCCGACGGTGCTGATGTTCGGAGCGGCCTCGCTGGCCTATGTTTTCTGGCCTCAGAGTTTCGATGCTGCACTGGCGTCGGACAAGACCTATACGTTTGTCATAGCGATGGTCGTGTTCTGGGGCGCAACGTTCAATGCATTCCGCGGTCAGCGCTCGGCCAATAAGCTGAGCACGCTCGGCGGTCTGTTCGGAACCATCATTCCGGGAGCGCTACTGATCATTCTCGGTGTCATCTATTTCTTCTCGGGCAAGCATATCTATCTTACCGAGATGCCTTTCTTTCCCGACTTCTCCAATGCCGGCACCATAGTGCTCGCCGCGTCGATATTCCTTTTCTATGCGGGCATGGAAACTCAGGCCGTGCACATCAACGACATGCGCAATCCCTCGCGCGATTTTCCGAGGGCTGTTTTTCTGTCAATCGGTGTGATCGTGCTGCTCTACGCCATAGGCACGCTTGTGATAGGTCTTGTGATACCGACCGGGGAAATTGATCTGCTCCAGTCGCTGCTGATGGCATACAAAGGATTGTGGTCCGGCTTCGGTCTGGGCTGGTTAGGCAACATCACGGCTGTCTTCATCCTGTTCGGCGTCATCGGTCAGATCAGCGTGCTTGTCACCGGCCCGTCGACCGGTCTGATGGCGGTGGCGCAGTCGGGATATCTGCCCCGCGGTATGCAAAAGACCAACGGCAAGGGCATCAACAAGCCGATTCTGTATGTTGCGGGAGTTTTCGTGTCGGTGCTGTGCCTGGTGCTGATAGTGCTTCCCACAGTCGAATCGGCTTATCAGATCATGTCGCAGATGGCAACGATCATCTATCTCTTCCTGGTGCTCATGATCTATGCGGCATTTATCCGTCTGCGCCGCACGCAGCCCAATAAGAAGCGCGGCTTCCGCGTGCCCGGCGGGAAATTCGGCATGATCCTCACCTGCACGGTGGGCATCCTTGGCGCACTCCTGGCTCTCGTGCTGAGCTATCTGCCGCCAAGCCAGATCACTACCGGTTCGCCCGTGATCTACATCGGCATCCTTCTCATCGGTGTGGCCGTGTTTGTAGCAATCCCGCTTGTGATCTATGCCCTGCGCAAACCGTCGTGGCGTAATTCCAATGCCCATTTCTATCCTTTCGACTGGCAGATCGAGGGCCGCAAGCCCAATCAGGTGTCGAAATGGGAAGCCGGCTTCCAGCCTACCGAGCAGGAGGTTGAGGATGCCGAGACGAAAGCCATCTCCTGCCACGGTCAGGGAAAGTGCTGAAGCCATTCCCCTCAGCCACACAAAATAAAAGAGAGCCGCCACCTCAGCCCTCTTTTATTTTGCACCTCTCCAAGCCACATAAATCACATTAGCCACATAAATAACGTGAGTTCGACGAAATTAAGTAATTGAAAATTTGGTGATTAGCGATAAAAGTATTAAATTTATAGTGATGAAATACAAACAAATACTCTTATCGCTATGCTCACCGAAGACAAAATTACAGAAATATTTGTAA
>CABUBG010000078.1:0-9595 GCA_902489785.1 uncultured Porphyromonadaceae bacterium | reverse complement strand
CCCTCCCAGCTCGGGGAGGGTGAGGAGCTGGGAGGGGTGGAG
This sequence comes from uncultured Porphyromonadaceae bacterium, assembly GCA_902489785.1. Lineage (GTDB taxonomy): Bacteria > Bacteroidota > Bacteroidia > Bacteroidales > Muribaculaceae > Paramuribaculum. The sequence continues at coordinate 9,553 of CABUBG010000078.1, read as the reverse complement.
GACGGCGTAGGTGTTGCGGGCGTTGAGCCAGCGGCCGTAGGCACCTTTGTGGGTCTGGGTGGAGTGGCGGCGGGTGGCTATGAGGTTGTGGGCGACGGGGATGCCGGTGACTTCGGAGAGGCCGGCGGCGATGTGGTCGGCCTGGTTGTAGCCGCGGCGGCGCATCTTCGAGGGGTGCATGGGCACGGGGATGATGCAGTCGATGCCTGTGAAGAAGCCGTCGGGCTGGATGCGGCGGGCAAACTCGGCGGCGAGGATCTGCATTATGCGGGGACGGCCGCGGTATTTGGCCGAGAGGATAAGGTTGGCATACCGGCTGTCGCGCGAATAATAGAAATAGGCGGCGGCACGTTCGATGGGGACGTGACGCATGAGCCGCCAGTGGATGGTGTTGAAGGGATCGCGGTGGAAATCGCAGAGCGGCATGTTGTAGCGACACTCGGTGCAGAGGATCTCCTCGCCATGGGTGAGCGGGGTGTCGCACACCTCGCATAGGTGCGGGAAAAACATGCCAGAGAGATCGGCGACCCATTGTTTCAGTCCGTCGAGCCGTCCCATAACTTTGTGCTTTCGAGGATTTTGATGACGAGAGCGGTCTCGAAGCCACGAGCCATGCCGAAGGCCAGCAGGCGGCGCCGGGCGTCGAACAGCGGCATATCGGCGGGCAGCTGGCGGCGTTTGGCAGCCAGCAGGCGGAAAGCGACCGATGCATACCGGCGGATATCGATCTCGCCGAGGGCCTCATTGATAATGTCGCGCGGAATTCGTTTGGCATAGAGGCCGGCGACGATTTTACGGCGACCCCAGCGGGCAAAGAGATATTTATCGCGCACGTAGGCCCGGGCAAAGCGGATGTCGTCGACGAAACGTCGGCCAACAAGATCGTCGAGGATGGCGCGCGAAGCCGAGTCGGACAGCCCCCACCGCTTCATCTTGGCCAGACAGTCGGCGCTGCACTGCTCGGAACGGGCGCAGAGCGCCTCGAGGCGTGCGAGAGCCGATTCTGGCGAGATCGTCTTTTTCATAGTCCGGATCGGGTGGCGGTGAGAAAACGGGTGAGCCGCTGCATGTCGGGTATGAGCGTGACATCCTCCCAACAGGCGTCAGCCTTCATCGCCGCAGCAAGGGGGCCGGCGAAGCGTGGGTTAAGCTCGAAATAGAGCCGACCGCCGGGACGAAGCGCGGACGAAGCGTAACGGCAGATGGCGTGATAGAAGCGCAGCGGATCGGCGTCGGGCACGAAAAGAGCCAGATGAGGCTCGTAATCGAGGACGTTGGCATCCATCGACGCCCGCTCGGAATCGGCGATATAGGGCGGATTGCTGACGATGATGTCGTACTCCGGGGCAGCGGGCGACGGCATGGTGAGCGCATCGGCCTGCAGAAGCTTCACGCCGGTGCGTGTGGCGGCGACATTTTCTCGGGCCACAGCGAGAGCCGCCGGGCTGATGTCGACGGCAGTGACATGCGGGAAGAGAAGCGTGCGGGTCAGCGCTATCGCGATGCAGCCCGAGCCGGTGCAGATGTCGAGCACGTCGAGATCCTCGCGGCGGCCGGCATCGGCCACGATCATATCGACGAGCTGCTCCGTTTCGGGACGCGGGATGAGCACATCGGGGTTGACCTTCAGGGTGATGCCATAGAACTGCGTCTGCCCGAAAATATACTGAATAGGCTCGTGATTCAGCAGCCGACCGACCACCTCATCAACCTTGCCGGCGATGAAATCGCTCACGGGATCGCCGGCGCGGATCACCATCTCGACAGGCGTGTAGCCCTTCAGCTGCTCAAAGATGATGCGCACCATCGAGCGAGCCTCGCCGGGAGGGTAAACGGCCGACAGCCGGCGCTCGGCCTGCAGGCGGCATTGGTCAAGGGTGATCTGCTGCATAATATCTGTCAATAAATCAATATTCGTCCCAGGCCAGAATCTGGATCTCGTCGGCACGGATGGTGGTGAAAGCGCGGATGAACGCCGAGGCAAGACGAGCGTTGGTGAGCAGCGTGATATTGAGGTCGATGGCGGCGCGGCGTATCTTATGGCCGTTGCCGAGCTCCGAGGGGGTGAGATTTTTCGGAACGTTGACCACGAAATCGACGGTGTGGTTGTGGAGCAGGTCGAGCGCCTGCGGCTTGCGGTCGGGCTGGTCGGGCCAGAAAGCCTCCATAGCGGGGATGCCGTTTTCATTAAGGAAGCGGCAGGTGCCCGTCGTGGCATAGATGGGCAGGCCGAAACGGTGGAGCATGCCGGCGGCTTCGAGCATATCGGCCTTTTGCTTGGCCGTGCCGGTGGAGAGAAGCACGCCCTTTTCAGGCACCCTCAGGCCGACGGCAAGCATCGACTTGAGGATAGCCTCGGAAGTGTCGACGCCGATGCAACCCACCTCGCCCGTCGACACCATGTCGACGCCGAGCACAGGGTCGGCGCCCTGCAGACGCGAGAAGCTGAACTGCGAAGCCTTGATGCCGACATAGTCGAGATCGAAAGCACTTTTCGCCGGTTTCTCGACGGGCAGCCCGAGCATGATGCGGGTGGCCAGATCGATGAAATTGATTTTCAGCACCTTGCTCACGAAGGGGAAGGACCGCGAAGCGCGGAGATTGCATTCGATGACTTTGATATCGTTGTTTTTAGCCAAAAACTGTATGTTGAACGGGCCCGAGATGTTGAGCGCGCGTGCGATCTGCGAGCCGATCTTCTTGATGCGGCGCATCGTCTCGACGTAGAGTTTCTGCGGCGGGAACTGGATGGTGGCGTCGCCCGAGTGCACGCCTGCAAACTCGATGTGCTCCGAGATGGCGTAGACCTTAATCTCGCCCTGCTGAGCGACGGCGTCCATCTCTATCTCCTTGGCATTCTGGATGAACTCGGTGACTACGACCGGATGCTCCTTTGACACCTCGGCGGCGAGGCGCAGGAAACGGTGCAGCTCGTCGGTGTTGGAGCACACATTCATGGCCGCGCCCGAGAGCACATAGCTCGGACGGACGAGCACGGGGAAGCCGACCTCATCGATAAACGAAGTGATGTCGTCGAAATTAGTGAGTTCGCGCCAGCGCGGCTGATCGATATGAAGGCTGTCGAGCATGGCCGAGAACTTGTTGCGGTCCTCAGCGTTGTCGATGCTCGCGGCCGACGTGCCCAGAATGTTGACATGCTCACGGTCGAGCTTGACGGCGAGATTATTGGGTATCTGGCCGCCCACGCTGAGGATAACGCCGTGGGGCTGCTCGATGTCGAGAATATCCATCACGCGTTCAAAGGTCAGTTCATCGAAATAGAGGCGGTCGCACATATCGTAGTCGGTCGAGACGGTTTCGGGATTGTAATTGATCATCACCGAGCGCCAGTCCTCGCGTTTGACAGTCTGGAGAGCGTTGACCGAGCACCAGTCGAATTCGACCGACGAGCCGATGCGGTAGGCCCCTGAGCCGAGCACCACTACCGAGCGATGGTCAGTGGCGGTGTCGATGTCGTCGGCCGAACCGTTGTAGGTGAGATAGAGATAGTTGGTCATGGCGGGATATTCGGCGGCGAGAGTGTCGATCTGCTTCACCACCGGCCGAATGCCGAGGCTTAGGCGCCGGCGGCGGACAGCCATGGCGGCGGTGTCGCCGTCGGGCATCGCCTTTTTCATGACGATACGCGCAATCTGGAAATCGGAGAAGCCCTGCTGCTTCGCGAGTTTCAGCAGACGCGGGTCGACGGCATCTATCTCGTCCGATTCGGCAAGAGCGTGGGATGTGTCGACGATATTTTTCAGACGATAGAGAAACCAGCGGTCGATCTTGGTGAGGGCATGGATGCGCTCCACATCATAGCCGCGGCGCATGGCCTGCTCGATGACGAAGATGCGTTTGTCGGTCGGCGTCGATAGCTCATGATCGATATCGTCCACTTTGACCGGATGATTGGCCGTGAAGCCATGCATCCCCTGCCCTATCATGCGAAGGCCCTTCTGCAGCGCCTCCTCGAAAGTGCGGCCTACCGACATGACCTCGCCCACCGACTTCATTGAAGAGCCGATCTCGCGGCGCACGCCGTGGAACTTGCCGAGGTCCCAGCGCGGAATCTTGCAAACGATATAGTCGAGCGCCGGCTCGAAGAACGCCGAAGTGACTTTGGTGACGGCATTGCGCAGGTCGAAGAGGCCATAGCCGAGCGCCAGTTTGGCGGCCACGAAAGCCAGCGGATAGCCGGTGGCTTTGGAGGCGAGAGCCGACGAGCGGCTCAGACGGGCGTTGACCTCGATGACGCGGTAGTCCATCGATTCGGTGTCGAAGGCATATTGTACATTGCATTCGCCTACGATGCCGAGATGACGTATGATCTTAATGGCGAGTTTACGCAGATAATGGTAATCCTCATTGGAGAGCGTCTGCGAGGGAGCCACGACGATCGACTCGCCGGTGTGTATGCCGAGCGGGTCGAAGTTTTCCATATTGCAGACGGTGATGCAGTTATCGAAGCGGTCGCGCACCACCTCATATTCCACCTCTTTCCAGCCCTTAAGCGACTTCTCGACAAGCACCTGGGGCGAGAAAGCGAGCGCTTTTTCCGTGAGAGCCACGAGCTGCTGCTCATCGTCGCAGAAACCGCTGCCGAGACCGCCGAGGGCGTAGGCGGCGCGCACGATTACGGGATAGCCTACGCGCGCCGCGGCTTCACGGGCGCCGTCGACGGTACTGACGGCCTCGCTTCTGATGGTGCGCACGTCGATTTCGTCGAGCCGGCGTACGAACAGCTCGCGGTCCTCCGTGTCCATGATAGCGCGCACCGGAGTGCCGAGCACCTTGACGCCGTAGCGCTCGAGGACGCCCGACTTCCAGAGCTCGACGCCACAGTTCAGCGCGGTCTGGCCGCCGAAAGCGAGCAGGATGCCGTCGGGGCGTTCGCGCTCAATCACTTTTTCAACGAAGAAAGGCGTGACCGGGAGGAAATATATCTTGTCGGCGACGCCCGACGAGGTCTGCACGGTAGCGATGTTGGGGTTGATCAGCACGGTGGCAATACCCTCTTCCTTCATTGCCTTGAGAGCCTGCGAGCCGGAATAGTCAAACTCACCGGCCTCGCCGATTTTCAGCGCGCCGCTGCCGAGCAGCAGCACTTTCTTTATAGTAGGATCGATATTTTGATTCATAGTGAGGATATTATCGGGTTGGTCAAAGCATGCTGATGAAATCGTCGAAAAGAAACTCGGTGTCCTTGGGACCGCTGCTGGCTTCTGGGTGGAACTGCGCGGAGAAGAAGGGGAGCGAGCGGTGGCGGATGCCCTCGTTGGTGCCGTCGTTCATGTTGACGAAGAGCGGTTCCCAATCGGACGGGAGTGTGTCGGTGTCGACAGCAAAGCCGTGGTTTTGCGATGTGATGAAGCACTGGTCGGTGCCCACGCGGCGCACGGGCTGGTTGTGGCTGCGGTGACCGTATTTCAGCTTGTAGGTCGAAGCGCCGGCCGCTTTAGCCAGCAGCTGATTGCCCATGCAAATTCCGCAGACAGGCTTACCGGTGGCGAGAGCTTTGCGGAGATTGGCCACGGTGACATCGACCATATCGGGGTTGCCGGGGCCGTTGGAGATGAAAAGGCCGTCGTAGGGGATGGTGTTGAAATCATAATTCCAGGGCACGCGTATCACTCTGACGCCGCGGCGTGTCAGGCAGCGGATGATGTTGTGTTTGACACCGCAGTCGACGAGCACGACGGTCTTGTCGCCCGTTCCATGCTCCTCCACCTGGCGGCAGCTCACTTTGGCCACGAGGTTTTCGCGGTTGGGATCGTAGAATCCGGGATCGGCACTCCCCTCCACTATTATCTTGCCGAGCATCGAGCCGCATTCGCGCAGATGCTTGGTGAGGGCGCGGGTGTCGATGCCGTAGAGGCCGGGCACGCGTTCCTCGTTGAGCCATCGGGCCAGCGAGCGGTCGGCCTGCCAGTGGGAGTGCTGCCACGAATAGTCCTGCGCTATGATGGCGCGGCAATGGATGCGCTCGCTCTCATAGAACACGCTGACGTCGTCTTTTTCGCGTCTCGGGGGCACGCCGTAATTACCAAGGATGGGATAGGTGGTGACTAAGATCTGTCCCTCGTAGGAGGGATCGGTGAGGCTTTCGGGGTATCCGGTCATGGCAGTATTGAAAACCACCTCACCGGCCGTAGCTCCAGGGTAGCCGAACGACTGCCCTTCAAATCGCGTGCCGTCCTCAAGGACGAGCACAGCAGGGATAGTGTTGTGCATGCGATAGAATAATGTGGTGCAAAAACGAATAAAAAATAATTTGCAAGGCTTTCTATCGGAAAACCTTGCAAAATTACATAATTCTTCACGAATCGGCAAATAAGAGGTCGCCTAATTGTCCTTATCGGCTACAAAAAAATTCCGCAAAGGGAACCGGCGTCATCGCTGCGGGTCGAAACCCTGCCGGCGCATGGCTTCGAGCATGCGGTAGCCCATGGCTTCGCGGTAATAGTCGACGATGTGGCTGACCCAGTCGTTTGACGATTTTGTGCCGGCGCGGCTCGCATTGTAGGCCGTGATCTCGCCATCGTAGGCGAGCACCTTCGAAGCGAGATCTTCGTCGTGGTAGCGGTCGGTATGGATCACCATATCGACAGGCTGCTTGGGCTTGAGATCGGGGAGCTCGCGGGGAACGCCGAGAGCCAGACCGCACACCACCATGACGCGCTGCGGCAGATGAAGCAGGCGTGCGAACTCGTCGGGCGCGGCAGTGCGGGCATAGCCTATGCAGCAGGCGCCGAGGCCCATCGATTCGGCAGCCACAAGAGCGCTCATCATGGCCAGAGCCGCATCGATAGTGCCGACGCTGATCCCGTCGGCGGTGTGACAGAAGTCGGGCATGTCGACGTCCTTGGCCTGAGCGCCGACAGTGATCTTGTGAAAATCGGCGCAGAACACCAAGAAATGGGAGCAGGTTTTTATCTGCTTCTGGTTGGTGAGTCCGTAGAGCTCCTCCTTGAGCTGCTGGTCGGTGATGTCGATGACCGAGAACTGCTGGCCGTTGTAGCTCGTGGGGGTGTTGCGTATGGCTTCGTAGATAAACTGCATCTGTTCGGGAGTGATGGGCTCGCGCTCATAGCGGCGTATGCTCCGACGCTCGAGCAGGGTGTTTTTTACGGTTTTCATTATTGCTTTCTATTGTTTTGATGGTTATGAAAAATCAACGCAATCCGACAGGCTATTGTTTGCTAAGTAAAAAAGAAAGACCATGCAGTGCACAGTCTTTCTTATTGTTGATGTTATGGATCCGTGGAGAATCAATAGTTTTCGGCTTTTATTTCAAAGTAGGACTGAGGATGAGCGCAAACGGGGCAAATCATAGGAGCTTTCTGGCCGAAAACGATGTGTCCGCAATTGGAGCACTGCCAGATAGTGTCGCCTTCGCGTGAGAACACGAGTCCGCCTTCGATGTTGGCGATGAGCTTGCGGTAGCGTTCCTCGTGCTCTTTCTCGATCTTAGCCACCATAGCAAAAAGATTGGCGATGTGGTCAAAACCTTCTGCGCGTGCTTCGGCAGCGAACTTGTCATACATATCGGTCCACTCGTAGTTTTCACCATTAGCGGCGTCGTTGAGGTTCTCGAGTGTTTCGGGTACAGCACCACCGTGAAGAATCTTAAACCAAATTTTGGCATGCTCTTTTTCATTGGCAGCCGTTTCCTCAAAGATTTTTGCTATCTGTACATAGCCGTCTTTTTTGGCTTTCGAGGCATAATATGTGTATTTGTTGCGAGCCATCGATTCGCCGGCAAATGCTTCAAGGAGATTCTTTTCAGTCTTTGAACCTTTAAGATCTTTCATATTGATAAGCTATTAGATGATTATTTTTTGAAATAACGGTTGTAGAGGCCCTGAAACCCCTGACCGTGACGAGCTTCGTCCTTAGCCATTTCGTGAACGGTGTCGTGGATTGCATCGAGGTTGAGCTCTTTGGCACGGCGTGCGATGCGCATCTTGTCGGCGTTTGCACCGGCTTCGGCAGCCATACGTTTTTCGAGGTTGGTCTTGGTGTCCCATACGCAGTCGCCGAGGAGTTCGGCAAACTTAGCGGCGTGTTCGGCTTCTTCAAAAGCATAGCGTTTGAAAGCTTCGGCAACTTCGGGATAGCCCTCGCGGTCGGCCTGACGCGACATTGCGAGATACATGCCCACTTCGCCGCATTCGCCATTGAAATGAGCTGTGAGGTCTTTGATCATCTCTGCGTCAGTGTCTTTTGCAACGCCGATTTCATGTTCGGTCACGAATTCGAGCTCAGCAGTTTCGTCGAGTTCTTTAAATTTGCTTGCGGGAGCACCGCAGATAGGGCATTTTTCGGGAGCTGCATCACCTTCATGAACATAACCGCAAACGGTGCAGATAAATTTCTTTTTCATACTGAATTTGGATTTAAAAAATTACGTTATGATTATTATGTTGATTAAAATTATTTCAATTGTTGGCACATTTATGGCACAAGCCGTGGAAAATCACTTGTATTTCGTTCACCTCGCATCCTTCGGGAGCCTTCGGCATTTCGGTTAGACCGACATCGGAGATAGAGCCGCATGAAGTGCACACGAAGTGGGCATGGTCGGCAAGCAAACCGTCGAAACGGGTGTTTGCGCAGTCAATTCCGAGCGACCGGATCTTACCGGCCTCAACGAGACGGTTGAGAGTGTTGTAGACCGTAGTGCGCGAAATGGTGGGATAGTCGGGGAGCAACGCACGGTAAATCTCGTCGGCCGTGGGATGAGTGCGATGAGAGAGCATATAGGCCGTCACCGCTATGCGCTGCACCGAAAGCTTGATGCCGGCTTCCGTGAGAAGCTGCGACACTCTGGAGATATCGGAGTTTGTACGCTGTTCCATTTTGTAATGATTACAATTTTAATTCGATTACAAAGATAATATCAAACTTTCAGCCTTGCAAGCGCATTAACACGATTTAACAATTCCCTTTCTTCTTTCGGGTTGCTCTTTTGCGGATTCATTGCCACAGGCCCACGGCACTCATTATATATAAGGGATACCACACGGGAAAGCGGAGTTGATCGTTTCATGGTTAGGAGAGAACATCGGGTTGAGGGGCCGTCACCATGCGCCGGTGAGCGGCGGGAGGAAAGCATCGGGATAGTGCGTAATCTCATAGCCTGCCTCCGGACGGCCGATCACGGTGATGATGTCGAACTGCGGCTCGTGGCGCACATTGTAGGCCTGCATGAACGAATCGGCCGCGGCCGCGAGCAATTTTATCTTCTTTTTGTCGACGGCATCCAGCGGATCTTTGAACGGGGTGGAGCGTGTCTTCACCTCGATAAACATTATGTGGTCGCCCTTAGTGGCGATGATGTCGATCTCTTTATGTCCGATATGGATATTGGAATCGAAAACCGAATAGCCGCGGGCAATGAGATACTCCCGCGCCAGCTTTTCGCCCCATGCTCCCAGATCGTTGTGTTGCGCCATAAATCAAGGTATCCATCCGAAAAAAGCCGACTTGATTTTGTCAGGTCGGCTTAGGTTTTGTAGTTGTAAGGGAGGAGTTTGACGAGTTCGAGTTC
>CABUBG010000077.1:0-9630 GCA_902489785.1 uncultured Porphyromonadaceae bacterium | reverse complement strand
TTTGCTCGAAAAGCCATCGCCCTGACGTTAACATATTTTGTGGGATGGGGTCTTAATCAGTACCATATCTCAATCCAGATATTTGTTAGCAAAATCGGTTTTCCATATCGGTTTTTGTCTACATCGGATTCCTTCGGCAATCCTCAGTAGTCTGCTCACTCTCAAAGGGCTCGCAAACGCAAAGTTAGCAATTTTATTTGAAAGATGTCCTTTGTATGCAGCCGATTTAGTCGTATTAACATCCGGGCGAAATCGGATAAAGAAACTTGGCTGAAAAGGCGATGAAATGCCCTTAATGGAATGGCTTCAATGGTAAGGCCCGGCTCTAAATGATCAGCTCTTTCAGGCTGCGCTTGGGCACGCATTGCTCGTCGGCGGCGTTGCGATAATATTTGAAGTCGCCATTGGCAGGCATCTCCACGATGCGCGTCTTTTCGGCTGCATAGCCGAGCGCCACAACATAGAGCGGCCGATATCTTGCCGGTAGATCCATCACTTCCGACAGCTTCTCTGCATTGAAAGCTTTGATGATGCATGCGTTAAGCCCCAACGCGGTGGCTCCGAGCGTGATGGCTTCAAGCTGCAGTCCGTCATCGCAAAGCTGATTGGCCGTTATCCCGGTGTCGAGGCATTGAATGAGATAAGCCACAGGCCTTTCCGTTTCCGACGGCCCGCTCCAGTCGGTGTAATAACCGGCCCACGCCAACAGCGGAAACAATCGTTCACATGCTTCGGCGCTGTCCACAATGCGATAACGCAACGGCTGAGCATTCCGTCCAGAGGCGCAATACCGCGTAAGATCCACAAGCTTCAGCAGAGTCTCATAATCAACAGCTCGACTCCCATCAAACCGCCGAACGCTCCGATTACACATCAACAGCTTTCTCACCACCTCAAATTTCCCATCCATATCCATCTTCTCCATTTCCATTAAATTCGGTTACTAATTGATTGTGCATCGTGCATCGAGCATCGAGCATCGTGAATTGATCATAGTGCATCGTGAATTATTTAGTTTGGTTTGGCACAAACGATTCAAAACTATTATCGCTATAATATACGATAATATTCACGATCTTTTTTGGCTGGTTGGCATTGAACGAAATCGTGGTACGGCTGCTGTCGGTTTTTGCCTCCGGTTCGACCGGGGTAGTGGTCTTAGTGCGAATCTCAACCTCCGAGATCTGGCTTGCGTCCCGATCTTTCTCTGTCTTGGGCACAGAAAATTTTTCTGACGAAATTTCATCGACATTATTTTTGAAGTCGATGCTAGGGGTATTCGGTTCACTTACAGTCTGTTCGCTCTCGCTAAAGTCGAAAATCGACCTTGTTTCAGGCTCTGAGATTTTAATATTTTCCTGATGCAGCATATCCCCTTCGCCAAACATCAGCCACAGCACGGATAACGAGGGATAAACTTCATGGATTTTGCTGATGAGTTCATCGCTCACTTTTTTGTTACGACCGTTAAGTAGCTGAGATAGAGTAGGGCGGGGTATGCCACAACTGTCAGCAAACTGTGTGACGGGAATTTTCAGGTAAGAAATGAATTTTTTAAGCCTTGAAACGATGTCCATAATGTAAATTCATTAATGTAATCACGTTTGCAAATGTACATAAAACAAATTAGTTATGCAAATTTATTTTTGAGAACGGATTTTACGATTGTATTCCCATTCGCAAATTGGTTTGAAATTGCATCAGACACAAATGTAAACCGTGTTTGCTTCTGTACAGCTTACAATTAAACTAAATGTTAAATTATTAGTGATAATACGTTGATATTTAGACGTATATTGCGGTGTAGCGACCGCAATTCGTCCCTTTTGGCGGGGAGGGTACCGCTGTTGACGGAATGCTTTAATAAAACGATTAAATAATATGCGTAAACAGCACATTTTTAACCAATGACAGGAAATGTTAATTGGTATTAATGGCCTATTTTTGCTTCTGTAAACGGTTTGTTTGCCATTGAATTCCAGGCTCTGAAACGATGCGGTTGTAAACTTTTTGCAGGTCGCGAACGCCGAATAACCATTGATTCAATTTTAAATTTCGCTCGGTTGGATTTGTAAATCGGTTCCAAATTTTAAACGTGCTCATTCAGTTTACTGTTGCAAATCACATTTCTGAATTCATAGTATAAACAAATATGTATCACTTAAATATCTCTCACGGATGTTAATATTATCCAATATTAGCCGACATTTCATTATATTTAATCTACTTAACAATAGTGCGTTGTCAATTGTAAACATGCCATATTCGTTCACTGTCTATTTTTATGCATTCCCCGATTCGCCTACGGGCGCGATCCACGGATCATTAATAAAACATTAAATTTCCGCCCTCTTATTCCACGAATGTATATTATATGGTAAATTTGCGTAAAACAATAGCAAATGAATAACCGGGATATAAAACTACTCGTTGTCGATGATGAGGAAGGCATCCGTGAAGGTCTTCGCGAATATCTTGCTCTTGAAGGCTTTGGCGTCGATGCCGCCGAAAGTGCTGAGGCCGCTCTGGCTATGGGCATTGAGAATTACGATCTGTTGCTTCTTGACGTGATGATGGACGGCATGGGCGGTTTTCAGCTCGCTGAGCAGCTTAAGAATTCGGAAATCACCGCGCATATTCCCATTATCTTTCTGACGGCCAAGGATTCCGACGATGACATGGTAGCCGGTTTGCGTCTCGGAGCCGACGACTACATCCCGAAGCCTTTCTCGATGAAAAACGTCATGGCACGCATCGAAGCCGTAATGAGGCGTGTGCATCCTGAGATGCCGCAGCCGTCGGGCGTGGTCTGCAACCGTCAGAAACTCATCTGCATGGTCGATGGCCGCGAGGTGCTCCTCCCCCGCAAGGAGTTTGAAATCCTCGCTTTGCTGCTCGACAATCCCGGCCGCATTTTCTCCCGTGAGGAGCTCATGGAGCGGATATGGCCCGATAATGTCGTGGTTATCGACCGCACGGTCGATGTCCACGTCACTCGCATCCGGTCCAAAATAGCGCCGTATGGCAAACATATTGTTTCACGTTCAGGCTACGGTTATGGCTGGCAGGATTAGTTTTTCATTTCAAGTGAGGATGCTCCTCCTCTTGCTGGGTACTTGCTGGCTGCTCGCTTGCGCTTTCATGGTGTTTCAGTACAGCCGCGAGAAGGACTACAAGGCCGGACTGATGAATGCACGCCTGCAGACTCACAACCGCCGTATCCTCGACGATATGCTCAAAGGCGAACCTGCCGACAGCATCATCGCCAGGATAACGCCTCCGGTCGAGAAGCTCCGCGTCACAGTGATCGACAGCATCGGGAACGTCATCTACGACAGCCGCGCCTCCGGGCCTTATGCCAATCATAACTCGCGCCCGGAAGTGATAGCCGCACGGCAGTCGGGCGAGGGCAATGTCATTGAGCGTCTGTCGGAAAGCGACGAAACCAATTATTTTTACTCGGCCCTTCGCGCCGGCGATGGCGTGATCATACGCTCGGCCGCACCTTATAATCATTCGCTTACGGAGTTCCTCAGGGCCGACCACAGCATCCTGTGGATAATAGGCGCACTGACACTGGTCATCAGCATTGTAGGCTTGCTGGCTACCCGTAAGATCTCGGTCAGCATCAAACGCCTCAACGAGTTTGCCGAGAAGGCCGAGAAGGGCGATAAGATCTACAGCGGATATTCATTCCCTCACGACGAGCTCGGAAATATTGCCGCCAACATCGTGAAGCTCTATGTGCAGCGCGACGCTCAGCACCGCGAGACCATCCGTCTCGAACAGGATAAGGCACGCCTGAAGAAGCAGTTGACCAATAATATCAACCATGAGCTGAAAACTCCCGTGGCCTCGATACTCGTAAGCCTCGACATGCTCGACGACCATCCCGACCTGCCGGAAGAAAAGAAGCAGGAAATCATGGCACGCATACGCGCCAACGCCGGGCGGCTCAGCGCTTTGCTGAAGGATCTCTCGATGATCACCCGCATGGAGGATGCCCCGGGGCTGATTGAGAAACGGCCGGTGGATCTCACCGCCGTTGTCAATGAGATTGCCGATGAGATGCGTTTACGCACCGACATGGTCATAAATGTCGACGTGCCCCCGCTGACAATCAACGGCGACAAGGCCCTCCTTGAATCGATATTCCGGAACCTGGCCGACAATGCCATCGCGCATAGCGGTGGCACCGAATTCAATATCCGTGCCGACAATCGCGGCAATTTCCATGTGTGGGACAACGGCCGGGGAATTCCGGCCGGCCATCTGCCGCATATCTTCGAGCGGTTTTACCGCGTCGACAACGGCCGCTCGCGCACATCCGGAGGCACCGGCCTCGGCCTGTCGATAGTGCGTAACGCCGTGATCAACCACGGCGGCACCATCAAGGCGTTCAGCAACAACGGCTTGTCGTTTGAATTTCAGCTGAAAGGATAATGCGATCCGAGTTTAGGGCCGGCTCTTAACAAAAACGCAACATTCCGTTAATCTTTTGTCAATATAATTTCTCGAATTTCGCAGTAGAGTTATTCGATAAGTTATATGGACATTGTATTTTTAGGAATCGTCATCTTCCTTTTTCTGCTTGCCGTGTTCGATCTGTCGGTCGGTGTAAGCAACGACGCAGTCAATTTCCTCTCTTCGGCTATCGGGTCAAGAGCCGCCTCTTTCAAGCGTATCATCATTGTGGCGGCAATAGGCGTTTTCGTCGGGGCCGCGATGAGCAACGGCATGATGGACGTTGCCCGTCACGGCATTTTCCGTCCCGAAAACCTGTCGTTCTACGACCTTATAGCCATCTTCATGGCTGTGATGGTCACAGATGTAATCCTGCTCGACGTTTTCAACTCGCTCGGGATGCCGACTTCGACAACCGTTTCGCTCGTATTCGAATTGCTGGGTGCCACTTTCGTGGTGGCGTTGTTTAAGATAGCTTCGCCTGAGAATGTTCTCGGGATCGGCGACCTGCTCAACACGGAGAAGGCGCTGTCGGTGATCCTCGGCATATTCCTGTCGGTGGCTATAGCTTTTGTGTTCGGCTCTCTTGTGCAGTTCATTGCACGACTGATATTCACATTCGAGTATAAGAGCCGGTTGAAATGGAAGGTGGGCATCTTCGGCGGCCTGGCATGCACCGCCATCGTTTACTTCATGCTGCTCAAAGGCATCAAGGATCTCACCATCATGACGCCCGAACTGAAAGAATGGATCGACGGCCACAACATGCTGATTCTTACTTGCAGTTTTTGCGGTTTCACCATACTGATGCAACTGCTTCACTGGTTGAAGGTCAATGTGTTCAAGGTCGTGGTGATGCTCGGCACATTCTCGCTCGCAATGGCATTTGCCGGAAACGACCTCGTCAACTTTGTCGGCGTTCCTCTCACGTCGCTGGCTTCCTATAATGATTATGTGGCCAATGGCGGGGGCGATCTCCACGGGTTTATGATGAACAGCCTGAACGGTCCCGCTCAGACACCGTTCTATTTTCTCGTTGGCGCCGGCGGCATTATGGTGATAGCTCTCGGCACATCGAAAAAAGCGCGGCAGGTGACGCAGACCACTGTGGGGCTGAGCTCACGGTCGGACGGCGATGAGATGTTCGGAAGCTCTCGTCTGGGACGCGCCATTGTGCGGTGTGCGCTCAATGTCGGCTCATGGATCGAAACTCATACTCCGGCCGCCGTCAGGGCATGGATCAACCGGCGCATGAACTCATCAGTGACACAGGAGGAGCCGGGTGCCGCATTCGACCTCGTGCGCGGCTCCGTCAACCTGATGCTTGCCGCAATGCTCATAGCTTTCGGCACATCGCTCAAGCTGCCGCTGTCGACTACCTTCGTCACATTCATGGTGGCCATGGGCTCGTCGCTCGCCGATAAGGCGTGGGGGCGCGAAAGCGCCGTGTTCCGCGTTACAGGCGTGATATCGGTTATCGGCGGATGGTTTATCACGGCCGGTGTTGCATTTATAGGCGCCGGCATGGTAGTCTGTCTCATGCACATGGGCGGCGTGCCGGTAATGATTGCGGGAGGTGTTATTGCCCTGCTGCTGCTCATCCGCAGCAACATACGGTTCCGACGCAAACGCGCTATGGAGGAGAAGGATTCACTCTTCCAGACCATCCTTACGACCGACGACGCTTCACAGGTGTGGCATCTGCTCGTGGTGTACATCAACGAGAAGCAGAAGATGTTTCTCGAATTCGCCTCCCGGAGTTTCGACGACGTCACCCAGGGATTCATGACCGACAACTCCCGGCTTCTCTCACGCTCTGAAAAGGCGCTCATCGCAGAAAAGGACGTGATCAAATCGCAGCGTCGCAAGCTCACGCTCTGCCTGCGCAAGGTCAACCCCGAAACGGCCATCGAGAAACGCACCTGGTTTCACCTGTGCAACAATATGGCCATGTCGATGACCTACAATCTGCGCCACATCAACGAGGTGTGCAAAGAGCATGTCGACAACAATTTCCGGCCGTTGCCCGACCTCTTCCGCACGCCGTTTGCCGCTCTCTGCGCCGATATCCGCTCGGTCATCGCCGATGCCGCCGACACCGTAGGGCAGGACAACCCTGAAAGCATCGATTCGCTGCGCGGACGGTGCAGCATCATCAAGGACCGCCTGTCGTATCTCACCCGCGATGTCTACGACCTTCTGCAGCGCGGCTCCATAGATAACATGACCGTAGCCTACGTCTACCTCAATGTGCTGCAGGAGACGCAGGAATTCATCACCTCCTTGCGAAAGTTCCTCCGCGCCTCCGGCAAGCTCAATCTCGCCCCCTCGTCCTACCGCAGCTTCTCCACCCACTCCTCCCCCGACGATGCGCCCCGCCTCTGACCCCTCGACGGCGCCTTCCGCGGAGGAATACAAGCCGCAGCCTTGCACTATAGTGAGCCGGTCTCAAAACGCTGAAAAACAATACGCGGAGATAAGCCGCGGAGAAGGCGCCTGAGAACGAATCAGTGGCGCGCACTGGCGTGATTGCGGGGCGGTTAGAGGTGGGGTTTCAGTTCGGGGATGAGGGCTGTGGTGAAGGCGGTGGCGCCACGGGCATTCAAGTGGGAGGCGTCGCGGTAGAGGGAATCGCTGTTGATGAAGGCGCTGTCGTTGAAATGATCGATGACAGGCACGCCGTAGCGCTGTGCCAATGGTCGCAGCCCGGCTGCCAGATCGCCCATATCGTTGTGATAATAAGGCGAAAGCACGAATATCAGCTTTAGGTCTTTTGCCTGACAGGTAGCCATCAGTTCTTCGAGCATACGCATCTTTGCCGAATCCTTGGTCATCTGGTCATGCCGCTGCTCTTTGATTTTCCATGTGCCTTTCAGTGGAGCGTAGCCGTTGATAAATCCGGAGCGGCTTTTGTCGTCGGCGCGATATTCCTCGATCGCATCATGAAAACGATAGGTGGCCATGTGACATTTTATCCACTCCACCATGTTGGCCTCCCGAATTTTCGCATAGGCTCTTGCATCATAGAAATAGGGCTTAAGGCCGAGGATGTCGGCTTGCGTGCCGTCGGTCTGCATCATATCGTAATGGGGCGTGATGTCATAGATTATCATTTTAGGCGTATAGCGTTCCAGGATCTGTTGCAACCGGAAAGAGAAGAAATTGATGCCCAGGCTGTTGAATCCGCAATTGAAACAGCTCATGCCCAGTGAGTCGCTTAATATCCGCGTATCGTAGTGGCGGCGTGCCCTGCTGGAACCGAATATCAGGATATCGGCGCGCGTTTCGTAAGCGGCAATATTGTCCATCCGTGTCATGCCGTCCTTCACATGCCTTCGGTAGTAATCGCAATAGAATCCATAGCCGACATCTATAGCTGCCACTATGACGAAGAAGATCATTAGTTTGAGAAAAAACTTTTTCATTGGCTCAACCTTACGATTTAAAATCCGGCATAGATAAATTTCTCGCCATAGACTGCAAATACCATAATCATGAATATCAACGCCGAATATGTTGTCCAGCGGACAATAACACTGGAAGCATGCAAGGGACGCAAGCGGGGAGCATATTCATCGATGATGTCCTTGGCTATCACTATGGCTGTCAGGATCAGCGGGAAAGTGAAATCAAGAGCTTTTTTTCCGGCCGGTGAGATGATATGTCCCAGTGTTGTGCAGGCTGCGCCGGCCGACGGCTGCAAAAAGAAGAGCCATGCCAACGTCACGATGCAAAACGTGAGCAGTACGCGCAGGGCTCTCACGGCAGGATGATTGCCTGTGGCATCCTGAAAGCCGGTGCGCTTCTCAACCACCTGCGCCGCTCCGTGGATGCCGCCCCACAGGACGAAATTCCAGTTGGCACCATGCCAGAGGCCGCTCACCAGGAATGTGGCAAAGATATTAACCGAATTGCGGATCTTGCCGCAGCGGCTTCCGCCTAAGGGGATGTAGATGTTATCTTTGAGCCATATGGAGAGCGAACGGTGCCATCGATGCCAGAATTCGGTCACAGAAGCCGACAGATAAGGGCGCTGGAAATTGTTGATCAGCTCAAAGCCGAGGAGCTGCCCGATGCCCAGGGCCATAAAGGAATAGCCGGCGAAATCGCCATAGATCTGCACGGAATAGAGCAACATGGAAAGGATGAGTGTCGGCCTCGAATACGAAGCGCTGTCGGCCAGCGGTTGGGCAATCATCTCACCTATATTGTCGGCCACCACCACTTTGAGAAACATGCCCCAGAGCAGCCATTTAAGGCCTTGCGTTGCTTGATCGTAATTGAACTCACGGCGCTTTTTTATCTGCGGCAGCAGATCGGAAGCTTTGCTGATAGGGCCGGATGCTATCTGCGGGAAGAAGGCCACAAATAGCATATAGTCGGCAAGATTGCGTTCGGCTTCCACTTTCTTTCTGGCCACATCAAAGAAATAGCCTATAGCCTGAAGCGTGAAGAAGCTGATGCCCAGCGGAATGGCCAGATTGAGTCCCGGCAAAGCGCCTTCGCCGTCGCGGGCGCCCGTGAGTAGGCCGAGATTCTGATTGATGAAAGGATAATATTTCAGCATGAGCAGAGGCAAAAGAGCCAGCAGTGCCACGGTGATCACGATCACCTTCTTACGATCGTATCGCCGCACTGCCAGTGCACCGCACCATGTGACAAGGGTAACGGCCAGAAGCACCAGTGTCATCGCTTGATTGTAATGCCAGAACAGCAGATAGGAGGCCACGAGAATAAACACGTTGGCCAGCCGCCCTGAGCTTCCCTTGTGCCACGACAGGAGCGTCACATAAAAGAGGAATATCAGCGGAAAAATCCAGAAGAATTCAAAAGAATTGATGATCATAGCTCTGCGGCTGCCTTTGGGATAAGTTCACTTTTCGGAAGCCGATGCAAAATTACCATAAATTCTATGATTAAAAAGCATCGGAGGGGGGGAAAGGGGGAAGAGTAGAGCTTCGAGTGGGCGTCGCTAAAGCTCCGTGCCGGGACAAAAATTTTTTATGAGTGGGCGGAACGGAAGGTCCAGGCTAAATATGGGGCGACCGGAGGTGCGGGGACTGTGCGGTGCGGGGATGAATATTCGGGGATGAGCGGTGCGGGGACGAGCCGTAATGGACTGGAGGATAATGGGGAGTTAAAGCAAAGCCCCGGATCGAGCGTTAT
>CABUBG010000076.1:0-10055 GCA_902489785.1 uncultured Porphyromonadaceae bacterium | reverse complement strand
GACGGCATCGGAGTACCTCTTTAGTGTATAAGGCGTTGCATCCTTTATTCCAGGCGGCTGATCACGTCGGCTATACGTCGGCCGAGCCCTATGGCATAGCCTTTTGAGATAAACACTACGCGATTGAATGTGTCGGCAATGATAAGCAACGGATAATCGTTTTCCGAAACGCTAAACGTATTTGCAATCTGATCGCGGATTGAGTTGTCGATATCAGATCCGATGGTGACGCCCGCGGGCAGTTGCGGCATCCCCGACATGTCCACGCGGCCGATCGATCCCTCGCTGTCGTAAAGCAGGATCACCGGACGTTGCCATGCCTGCAGGGCATCGGCTTCGGCGGCAAGGTCGCGCAGTGCGTGGTTCGACGGTTCGTGGTTGGGTTTCAACAGGCATAGCGCATAGTAGCCGCGTCCCGTAGTCGACAGCAGCGACCGTGGCACGGTTGTACCCGTCGGCAGATAGCGGCTCTCGGAGTCGAATGTGCCGAGCACTTCGATACCCGACGGATCCTCGCGCACTTTCAGATTCAGCGTGTTGTCCCCTTCGTCAACGGTTATGATATCGACATGCGACATGACGCTGCCGTCGGCCATGCGTTGGCCCGTCACTATCATATATTGCCCGCAGTCGAGGGCTTCAGGCTTTGCGAACGACTGACTCAGCGGGATGAAGTCGGGATAGTTGAGCAACTGCGGACGCCCGTCGGCAATACGCGAGATCGTGAAATGCGAATAATATTTCGGATCAGCCACGGCGCGCGTCGGTTGGTAGTCGAACCGCAGTGTGCCTTGCCGTGTTCCCTGCTGATCCTGCTTGCTCTCGACCATTGCGGAGAATGTGGCGTCGTGCCATTTCCCGTCGGTATCTGCCCACTGCGTTTTCAGGGTCACAGGGTCGATGCGTGCCGCGATGCCGAACGAGCGGGCGCCGGCCACGAAAAATATGTCGCGCGACAGAGCGGATGTCGTTTTGTCGCGCAGCACTGCCGCTGGACTCATGGTGGCCTGCGACGGATACCAGTCGAGTGTTGGTTTGATGCTGTCGGCTACATATTTCACCCATTTCTGTGGGTCGGCGGCGAATGCTCCGGCCTTTTCGTCGCTGAATTCACGGAGAAATATGCTGCGGAACGGCGTCAGCTCTTCTGCCGCTATGCGTGGCGAAAGGACATATTGCGCATAAAGCGGGCTTCCGGTGAATGGCGCACGGATATGATCAGCCAGCACTTCCGGCGTTATGTCGGTGAGGTCTTTTTCGCTGACCGACTCCAGCAGCATCACAGCGCGATCGAGAAGCTGCGGATCGACGCTGCGCAGGAATCCTGTGATCACGCCGTGGTTGCCACGCGATTTGCTCAGCACGCTCCATAGCCGCTGAGCTTCAATGCCGAGCGAGTCAGCAAAGCGGTCCGATGCATCGCGCGTGATGAATGTCGAGGTGTAGAGGTTGCGTATGGAGTCTTCGCGCTGCATGCGCAGGTCGTTATGTGCCCGCATCTCGGGGCTTACCGTCACGTCGGCCGGACGCGGGAGGGGAGGGGTGATGTCGAAATCGGCCGACAGCGTTGTCGTCGGATCATATTCGAGCACGATTCGCTTATTCCGGTCGTCGCCGATTTTGCATTCGCTGAACCCGAAGCTGTTGCCGTCGGTTGCCCATACGAGCATATCGCCGAGCCCGGCCACTATCTGCGCTGTGCCGTTGCTGTCGGTGGCCTTTCTGACGAGCGGATAAAATTCGGCATAGTTGTAGATGCGAAACGACACTTCGGCGTCCGGCACCGGGCGTCCGGCTTTGTCGGTGACTTCTATGGTCAGCGTGTCGACGGGCGCATAGTTGGCGGTGACATTGATGTCGGTGTTGCCGTTCATGCGCGCAAGCACCTCTTCCGGACCGTCGTAGGTGTTGCCCGGCACTCGCGCGTGCATGAGCATGCCGCGGGCGGCAGGCGCGTTGAACCAGCCGAGATTCAGCACCGGCTCAGGCTCGCACGCTCCTAAGAAATACCAGCGGCCGTCGGCCCATGCTTCAACCCATGCGTGATTGTCGTCGGTGTGCGCCCAGCGCGGGGTGTAGACCTGTCGCGCGGGGATGCCCATGGCCCGGAGAGCTGCCACCGCAAATGTCGACTCTTCGCCGCATCGCCCGATGGCTGAGCTTACGGTCTGGAGCGGTGAGTGGGTGCGACCGTCCGATGGCTGATAGGTGGCTTTTTCGTGGCACCAGTGGTTGATCTCGAGGATGGCATCTTTCATCGAAAGCCCTTTGACGCGGTCGCGCAGTTCGGCATAAAAGGCCCGACGGTGGGCGTCGATGGCTTCGTTGTTGACTCTTAGCGGCAACACGAAATAGCGGAATTCACGCTCGGGAACCGTAGCCCCCCATGGCATCTCGTCGCGGGCCTGAAGGGCGGGCTTCACGGCATTTTCGATATAGAACTGGCGGCTGCGGTCGGCTTTGTCGGCCGGATTCATGCAGCCGTAGAGCGATTCGAGATACGTTTCGATGCGTCGGTCGCTCTCTGTCTCGGCAGTTGCGTTTTGACTGGTCGCAATGCTGCATAGCAGAACCGGCAGGATTGCTTTGACTATTTGTTTCATGCTTTACTGATGTTGTGGATGATGGAGGCGAGGCGCGCTACGGTGTCGGCCGATGTCACCTGACGTGAATAGTCGTCGACGTCGTCACGGCCCATTGTGACTTTGCTGATGCGGAATGCCATCTGCGATTCTGTCGTTGTCTTGGCCGATGCGTGGATCTCGCTGACGCCGGTAGCCCGGATCACTTCGGCTGCATTGTCGGGCGTGATGCCGGCGCCGGCCATTATGATGATTCGACTGCCGGCATGGCGTTGCAGCGAGCCGATGAGTTCGGCGCCGATGAGGGCCGAGCTGGCCTGACCGGATGTGAGCAGCCGGTCGCAGCCCAGGTCGATGATCTCTTCCAGCGAGCGCAGCGGGTTGCTGCACTGGTCGAAAGCACGGTGGAACGTGACGCTCAGCCCGTGGTCGCGGGCCATCTCGATCAGGCGCCGGCACGTGCCGGTGGCTATTGTCCCGTCGGCGTTGAGGGCTCCGATCACCACACCGTTGGCTCCCGCTTCGGCGCTTTGGCGTATGTCGCGGAGCATCACCTGTGTCTCGGCATCACTATAGAGGAAATCGCCTTCGCGCGGACGGATCAGTACGTTCACTTCCGGCACTCCGACTGTCACGGCGGTCTCGATCATTCCGGCCGAGGGCGTCAGACCGCCTGCCGCAAGCGCGCTGCATAGCTCGATGCGGTCGGCTCCGCCCTGACGGGCCGCTACGACGCTCTCTATGTCGCCGCAGCATATTTCAACCAGCGGACACCTCATTTCATTATCAGTTGGATTACGTAGTCGGGGGCGTCGTCCGGGATCTTTCCCGTCACAAGGCGCGTGGTCTCTTTTCCGCCACGCGTGAATTTCACTTTTTCGCCGGTGGCATACACCCGTGCCGAGCGGATCTTTTTGTGGTTTACAGGCACGTCAATCTCCGTGGCTTCAGGATTTAGTATGTGGATGAACAGCGAATCGCCGCGTTGTGTGGCAACGCCCCATGGCTGTTCGGCGAAATCGGCGGCTGTCGTCGGACGTATGGTCGGCCCATAGGTGTCCATCCATGTGCCGATATCGGCAAGACGGTCGAGGGCGGCCTGCGGAAGGCGTCCGTCGGGCTGAGGCCCGATGTTGAGGAGCAGGTTGGCTCCTTTTGCAGAAGTGCGAACAAGTGTACGGATAAGCTCGTTGCTGTCGAGATAGTCGGTGTCCTTCACCGTGTAGCCCCATGAATGGTTCATGGTCAGGCATGTTTCGAGCGGAAGGGCCGAAATATCCTGTCCCGACAGTCCGGCCGTGTTTTCGCCGGGCAGGTCGCGCTCGAAAATCTGGATATCTTCACCAGGGAACGGTGTCTGGTGATGATTGTTGCCTATGAGACATGAAGGCTGCAGACGGTGGATCAGGGCATACTGCTCGGGCAGTTGCCAGTCGAACGGCGTGGCGTCTTCGTCATGATCCCACCAGCCGTCAAACCAGATGGCTCCGATCGGGCCGTAGTCGGTGAGCAGCTCGGTGAGCTGTGCGTTCATGAATTTGTAGTATGTCGGCCAGTTGGCAAGCGTAGAGTCGCGGCCCGTTTCGTGACCCGTGCGGCCCTGCGGATAGTCGGGGCGTGTCCAGTCGAGATGTGAGTAGTAGAGATGCAGCCGCATGTCCTGCTTTTGGCACGCGTCCGACAGCTCGCGGAGTATGTCGCGGCCAAACGGCGTGGCATCCACGATGTTGTAGCCGGATTGCGAAGTGTTCCACATCGAGAACCCGTCGTGATGGCGCGTTGTGAAGCATACATAGCGCGCACCGGCTTTTTTGAAAGCCTCGACCCACTGGTCGGCATTGAATCCGGCGGGATAGAATCCGGATGCGGCTTTTGCATACTCCTGTGCATTGACGCCGCGGTTGAGATACCATTCATTTTGGCCGAACATGCTGTAGATGCCCCAGTGAATGAAGATGCCCAGGCCACTGTCGCGGAACTCCTGGCGGGCCTTGAGGTTGGCTTCGGTAGGCGTGTAGACCGCAGTTTCAGCCGATACGGCCGATATCGACAGGGCTAAGGTCAGGACTGACAATATTGTTTTTTTCATGTGATATAGGTGTTGGTAAAAGTGAAAGGAACTTCGCATTAAAATTGTGGAGCAATCTAATGTCGAAGTTCCTTCTGGAATTTCGTCTGTGGATTAGACCGGCGTGCGTGTCGTCAGCCGGATCTTTATTTATGGCGTCAGAATGGAATGTCTTCGTCGGACGACGACTGAGTGAACTGCGGACCCATCGGCGCGGGGGCACCACTTACTGTCGGAGGCATGCCCGGAACAGCGGCTGCAGCTGCTGCGCCCTCTTTTTCGGCTTTCCAGCCACGGATGCTCGTGAACCAGCGGCCGTTGTATTCGCGGCTCTCGATGTCGAAGCTCAGCTTGACTACTTCGCCTACGTTAAGCGGATACTGATCAGCGCGTTCTCCGAAAAAGTCGAAATGAACCTTGCGGGGATATGTTTCCATCGTTTCGAGCACATATTCGCGTTTCTTCCAGTTGTTGCCGCTTTTCGACACACCCGTCATTTCCGGGAGTGCGAGAATGATTTTACCTGTTATTTCCATTGCTGTGGATTTCTTTGTTTATCTTTTTGTTGATGTTTCGTTTAATTATTAGCTACAAATATAGTGAAACACCCCGATTTCCGCAAATAAATATTCCCCTTTCTCAAAAATGTCGAAAACTAATCGAACCAACGCTGTCATTTCCCTCACAAAACTCATGCACGCCTCCGGCCTCGCGTAATTGAATTTTGAAGCGGGAGCCATGTGTCCATATCTGTAAGCGCTTTAATCACTTTGCCTCACAAGTTTACAGGTTTATTGAGGGTGACTTGTGAGTCAGGCGGAAATGCTTCAATTCATTCTGTTGCAGCAGCAATAAGGGTCAGTGTCCTTTGGTCGCGACGGCCGCGGAAGTATTTGTCGATCACGCGGGCGAAGATGTCGGCCGGCGCGACGGCGTCAAACAGGGTCATTGATGACCGGAGCTTCATGCTGTCGATTCCGCCAAACACCTCGCGGGCATCATCGGTAGGCAGAGCGAGATTCGCCTCCGATACCTCCCGCAGGCGAGGCCCCAGGATCGGATCCTCAAGATAAGCCGTCGCCTCGTCCCGACCCGATATTCCGTAATACTTTGAGTTGTATGAGTATCCCAACTGCTTCAGCTGCGGAAAGATATACCACATCCAGTGAGAGCGTTTCCTGCCCTCGGTAGCTCATTCAGCGCCGACTGATAAACGCCATCCTGCGCCTTGACGAACCGGCATAGCCCAAATTTATATTCTTCCATTTCGTTGTGCGTCATATAGTGATTTAACCAATGTAAATATGTTTAGACAGTATGTGCAACCGGATAAATTCCGCGACTTATCGTCTACAGAATTGGGGATAATTTCCGAATCACCCAATATGTTTCAAAACATAATAAAGTCACTGCTGCATCTTCAGGTTTCCTACGACCATCAGCGACAGATGTGGTAAACCAGTCCACGTCTTTACATTACAAATGGTCGATGGGACTGTAAGACCAAATAAAACGCAATGCGTATGAAATAATTTCTTTTTTTATTCGTCGCGCTATTTATAAGTGCCGTTACCGCGTTAGCTGTTGATACAAGTTGTCGCGCTTAAGGCTCGAATAACGTCGCGACAATCAGTAACTCAATTCTCTTTGGTTCCACTGAACTAATTGATGACAATCATTATGTATACGTGGAAGTAGAACTCACCCAACGAGCCGAACCGGGTACGGCTGTGGTTATAAACGTGTCAGACGATAACTGAGTAATCGCATAAGGAGTTGTGTTCATCCGTTAGGGAGCTACATCTGGTGATATATATGTGGACAGCCCTATGATAAAAGAGGGAGAAAAGTATTATCTATTCATTGCAAGTGCATCTTGCCAGTAATAGAATTTTGTCTTTTCCGCAAAGAGTGCGTTAACGTTCTTTCGCACAGTACGAAGAGGCTGCACCCAAACCCTAATTACGACACAGCCTCAATTAAGCTAATGTTATGATAATCACCTAATGTTAATCCTTATCCATATGTCAGGCGCATCAAAAAAGCGTTTATAGCGGATATAATGTAATAATAAAAGCGGGAGTTCTCATAATGCTTTAAAAATGGAATGTTACGCATGAAAATCAAATAATGCGACAGAATATTAGCATAACTGAATAAAAATCGCTACCTTTGCAGAGCAAAAGTAAAGCAACCAGCCGCAATAGCTCAGTCGGTAGAGCATTTCATTCGTAACGAAAAGGTCGTGGGTTCGAGTCCCACTCGCGGCTCCAGAAATCCCCTTTAACTAATTAAGCTAGAGGGGATTGTTATTTTCTAAGGTGTACTAAAAGTGTACTGATTCAAAGTGTACTGATTCAAAATCTGCCTATCCTCATTGGAATTTAAAATAAACAAGTTTATGAAGACGCAAGACAATATTAAATGAACGAGCCCCCCGGTATCGGCACTTCTTATTGGAATTCTCGTGTAAAAATCTCAGTATTTTTATATTCAGTTGCGCTAAATCAGGATAACAGTATATTACAAATGCGAGGGGGATATCATGCTTATCATCACATCTAATCGACAGGTGTCTGACAGGTGTCGCAGAGAAACAGGCCCTTCTGATTGGAGTTTCGGATTATCCTCAAAATATACAATCCGATATGTCATGGCCATCGATACACGGAGCAAATGATATAAAGCTGATCAATACTATTCGATTAAACTTTTGAACGGATTAAAAATTAGCGTTGGCACCTATCGCAGGACTCACCGCTTTTGATTTAGTTTGTGTTCGCCAAAACACTATCTAAATCATTAATATAAAAGTAGTCATTTTGTCGGAAAGCTGCTCCACCGTCGAAAAAGGCTGGGAGATCCTTCCTGATGAGGAACACGGGGTACGTACGGGGACTCTCACTGTTCGATCAAGGGGCTTGCAAAACAAAATAGCAAGCTCATCTGCATCATATCAGCAATTGAGTCATGCTTTTGTGCCACTTGCGGCTTTTGTCGAACAGCAATAATTCTCAATAAAAAGAAGTGTCGATACCAGAGCGCTGTTTTGATCGAAATTCGGTCAGAGACCGATCTTGAGCTCGTGATTATTTCGTATAAGACCGGATTCTATGGGCGGCGGAAGATTTTGCGGGAGTGGCTGCCGCGGCGCTCAATGTAGACGCCGGCGGGTTGAGTCGAAATATCTTCGATCCTTATGCCGTTCAGATCGTAATATTCCGCCGGGATGTCAGCTTCAGCCCCTGTTATATCAGTGATTCCTGCAATGCCGTCGTAGTAGACAATGCGAATGGTGTACAGAAACACCCGGTTGCTGCTTTTGATATTGATCTGACTCGTTTTTTGTGTATGATCGCACAGAAACACAAAAGGCAAACGCGCGGTCGGACTCTCTGTTTCAATCGACAATGGCTCGCTGTCATTGACAGAAAGCGTCACCTGACTCGGATCGCCGCTGGGCACGCCGCCGGTGGTCGGATAAACCTGACTGGCCGTTACGATTATCGAGTCGATGTATCCGGCATAGGCATCGGCCAGGCGGATCGTGAATTCTGCGCTTTTATCCTTCTCGCCCATCATAAGCCCGTAGCTGTATTGCGTGAACGTGCCTGACTGCCGCGTGATAGAGCGCACGTAGTCGGCACCCAGAACGCCTTCCATGACGAAGGAGCTTACCGTAGTGCCGGAAATCTTTTTAGGAGCCTCACTTGACGTTGTGCGCTTAAACATGATCGTAATCGGATCGGCCGCCATAACATCCAACGATGCCGACGCAAAAGCCACCAAAAGAAGCACCACGGCCCCAATCGTCTTCGCTACAGTCCGTCCCGCTGCGCTCCGCTTAGCGCCACACATCTCCGGATCATTCATATTCTTCACTTTTATCTGTTGGATGAAATGATTGCTAAAAACAGGTCTATTAAAAAAATTGCACATATCGCCATATTTAGCATAAAGACATTGGCTAAACCATTGCCCGCCATCATCGTGCATAAGCACAATTTAATCGCAAATGTCGTCAGAATCCTCTTAATCTGCAAGTATTTTGCCAGAAAATGTGAAATGGATCTATAACTTTTAGGTAAAACATGTTGGCCGTTACCTGAGGTTAACGAAAGTTCCGTCAACTGCTTGATTTTTATTGATGAAAATTTAGCAGGGAAATTTATTACTGTAACGTTGTGTTGCGTTACAACTTCGTTGTCTTTCATCAGACTTGGGTGGAGCTGGAGGGATTCGAACCCTCGTCCAAACGTGGAACTAATGTGCTTTCTACATGCTTAGCTTCTATTTGGTTTTCGTGTTGCGGCAGGCAAGAAGCTACCAACCGCAGCCTTATCCCCTTAGGTTTCGGACGCTTCGCGGGGCTTTCAGCATCCTATTTCCGATTTACCTGCACCGTCTGATCGATTGGCCTCGGAACGTTGGCAATCGGACGATGTCTTGTCGCTGCAACTGTTGCGGCGATTAAGCGTAATCTACTGTACTTCGATTAGGCAGCAAGAGCGTAGTTGTTTTCGCCATTTAAAATTGGTGATGTTGGAGATTAAAGAGCGCCTTCCATCATGGCTCTGCATGCTTACACACCACCTCTACACGCTGTCAAAACCGGTCAGCCCCTGTTTTGCTTCAGCCGGCGGGAGGAGGCGCCGGACGGGAGTGTGATGTGCGCCGCGGGGGATATTCGCTCTCGAATATGCAGGTTGCGGCTGGGTGTGCAAAGATAGGGATTGTTTTTGGATTATCAAAATTATCTTTGGGGAGGGGAGTTGCGCAGATTAAACAAGCAAGTGTTGCCATTCTTAAAAGTGCAACCCCAATGGAAGCCGTTACACATTCCAAAGGGGCTGACTGAATAAGTTTATGTCTGCGGTAACGGTCGCAATGCAAAGTTAATCATTATTTTTTAGATTACACAATAAAATCTACAAAATAACTTTAACTTTGTTACCGCTTTCTCACTCTATCCCAGATACAGGCATCCTTTTGGTTAATCGCCAAGATATTTTTCCGCAGCCTTGACTATTTTAGAAATGGCGAAAAAGAGTTGCGGTGCGACAACTGCGGTGATTATACCCGAAACAATAAGCGATATACCGCCAATGCCTGTGTTTAGCATGGCAGCATCGGGCGCACCAACTGAATTATATGCAGATAGACCTGTGCAAGCATTGAATACGCCCACAATAAACATGATAAGCCCGATTACAACGGTAATATAACCGAGGACTTCAAAGAAGCGACCGGGGCAGTTGAACACTTTGAAAAATTTAGTCATAACCTTTTTATTTGCAAAGTTAGCAAATTTCTATGATAGAGCCTACTTATTTCATCCGAGAGAAAACAACGCAGATTAAACAAGCAAGTGCGAATTTACAAAAATCATCGAGACCATTCACCAA
>CABUBG010000075.1:0-10188 GCA_902489785.1 uncultured Porphyromonadaceae bacterium | reverse complement strand
CGTCCCGCCCCTTAAATAATACCATAAACAACCATTCATTTATCTTTATTACAGCTCTGATTCGTCAGCAAACGTCAACCGCCCGTGGCGGTTGGCGTTTGCTGATGTTATCCTTGGAATGACGTCCCGCCCTCACACGTCACACCAATAACCACTCACTTGCGCCTGAAGCAACCGCGGCGGCGAGACGCCGCCCCTCCTATGCCTTGCTGGCGTCCCGCTGCCGCGTATTTGACTGAAAAATCATGAAAATACATTAGTGGAAGTCGCGGAGGCGAGATGCTTTCGATCCTATGCATTGGTAGTAGGATTGGTTGGGGCGGGTGGTTGGTTTGGTGGGGGATAGGTTACTCGGGCGCCGCCGATAATCTCGGATGGTTTGAGCGGTTCGCACGTTATGCGGCCATTGCGGTCATGCTGATAGGTTTTGCCATTCTGGTGCGTGGCGCTGGCCGCGGAGCCGAAAAACTCAAGTTTCTGTCGGCGTGGGCTTTTGTGCTCGGAATCATGGCCGCGGTGGGCGTTGCGGTGTATATGGCGGCCGGCGTGACGGAGCTACGTAACGTCCACGAAGCTTCGGCCGCCACAGATGACGGTATGGTTATTGTCAGCCCTGTTTATGTGGTTACCGCGGCGTGGCACGCTATGTTTTTCGCAGGATGCTTCATAATGCTTGCAGCGCTGATTTATTCTGCCGTCCGCGATAAAGGCATTGAAATACAGATACTCTCCGCCCTGGCATGTGTGGCGCTGCTTATTCTGCTGGCGCCGGCTATCCGGTTAGTATTCAATGCAACAGACATAATGAACTACTTCATCACATTCCGTCCCCACACCGGAGCAATAATATATCTCGCACTTTACCTGATAGTAGTGTCGTTGATCCTCACAGGCATAGCCTCCCTGACCCGCCGCCTCCTGACTTCTCGCCCCTCAACCGATCAGTGAGGCTCGCTCTTTCCGGCGCATCATTCTGCCAATCATAAAATTGCATCTATAGTAAACCATGACGGCAAGATGCCGTCACACCGGTCACGCCTTAGGAGCGGCGGTGTCTTTCCGATGTGTATTGGGCTGAAAATTAATGGTATATGTCGGAGAGCCTGCGACAACAATAAGTCGCCCTTGCCTAATCTATCTTCCGGTCGATATCATTTTGTGTCTTTCCCGACTGTCATATCCGAATGTTTTGCCGAAGATGTATTCTTAATTCACCCTTATTTCACTATCTTTGCAGTCGAGAATGTTGAATCCGACCTTGTAATGTTAGGAGTAAAGAGACTTTACACGTTTGTGCTGCGGAGTTTTGTGCCTCTGTTTGCCATGACGTTTTTTATATGTCTGTTTATAGTGCTGATGCAGTTTCTGTGGCGCTATATCGACGATCTGGTGGGCAAAGGCCTAAGCATCGACGTGCTCGGCGAGCTGTTTTTCTATGCCGCGCTGACCATGATACCGATGGCGTTGCCGCTGGCCATACTGCTGGCGAGTCTCATGACTTTCGGCAATCTGGGCGAGCATTTCGAGCTCACGGCCATGAAAGCTTCGGGCGTGTCGCTCATCAAGGTGATGCGGCCGCTGATAGCGCTGATGGTGCTCATAGCCATCGGAGCTTTTTTCTTCCAGAACAATGTGCTGCCGATAGCGCAGACCAAGATGTGGACGCTGCTCTATTCGATGCGCCAGAAATCGCCCGAGCTTGAGATCCCCGAGGGCGTGTTCTACGATCAGATTCCCGGCTACAACATCTTCGTCGACAAGAAAAACCGCGACAGCGGCACGCTGTACAACATCATGATCTACGATCTCTCGAAAGGCTTCGACAATGCCAACATCATTCTCGCCGACTCGGGACGTCTGGCCATGATGGAGGACAAGAAACACCTGTTCCTGCGTCTGTGGGAGGGTGAATCGTTTGAAAACCTCAAAGAAGCGGGCAGCGGCGCGCGCAACGTGCCTTACCGCCGCGAGACATTCTCGCAAAAAGATATCCTCGTGCCGTTCGACGCCAATTTCAACCGCATCGACGAGGAAGGGATGCGCAATCAGTATGTGGGCAAAAACATAGCCGAGCTGCGTCAGACCATCGATTCGCTGTCGGTGCGCGTCGACAGCATCGGGCAGTCGTATGCCCAGCTGCTCGTGGAGTCGCGCTATTTCAATCTGCCCTATTCGCGCGCCGTGGCTAAAGGCGACACCACGGTGATGGAACGCATACCCGACGTCAGCCCCTCGCGGCCTGTCAACGTCGACTCGCTGTTCGAGGGCTCGGGTCCGGCCATGCAGCTCGTGTATCTGCGCACGGCACTAAACAAAGCCAACTTCCAGAAACAGGAGCACGAATTCCGGGGCATGGTGATCAAGGACGAGCGCAAACTTATCCGTCGGCACGACATCGAGATGCAGAAGAAATTCACGCTCTCGTTTGCCTGCATCATCTTTTTCTTCATCGGCGCTCCCCTCGGCGCCATCATCCGCAAGGGCGGCCTCGGCACGCCGCTGGTCATCTCGGTGCTGCTGTTTATCTTCTATTACATCATCGACAACACAGGCTACAAGATGGCCCGCGACGGCAAGATAGCCGTGTGGGAAGGCATATGGCTGAGCTCGGCGGTGCTGATGCCGCTCGGCATCTTCTTCACCTACAAGGCGGTGCACGACTCGGCGCTGTTTAACCGTGATGCCTATATGAACTTCTTCCGGCGTCTGTTTGGCGCCGTCCAGACACGCCACATCGAGATGAAGGAGGTGGTGATGGACGAAGTGGACCGCGACGAAGCCCTCGCGCGCCTCGCCTCGCTCCGCGATGAGGCCAACGCCTATCTCGAAGCCAATCCGGCGCGCATCAGCTATCTCACCTACTGGCTGCGGGGCTACAGCCGCACGGCGCTGCGGCGTCTGCGCGACCGCGAGGAGGAGACCATAGCCTATCTGGCAAACTCGCGTGACAAGCTCGTGATCAACAAGCTCATGGATTATCCCGTGCTCCGAAGCCTGTGGCTCTACCATCCCACCAACTATCCGCTGGCGGCATGGGCCGCGATAGTGTTCTTTCCCGTCGGGCTGACGGTGTGGCTCATAGGCCGCGCGCGGCTGCGCAACCTGCGGGCGGAAGTGAACCGTATAGCCGACGTCAGCGTTCAGCTCGATGAAATGATAAAGAATCCTGTAGAAAACGTTTATTGATATGGACAACATAAAACTTGATACAATCGAAGAGGCGATCGAAGAATTCCGCGCCGGACATTTTGTGATAGTGGTCGACGACGAAGACCGTGAAAACGAAGGCGATCTGATCATGGCGGCCGAGAAAGTGACGCCCGATCATGTCAACTTCATGGTCACCAATGCCCGCGGCGAACTCTGCTGCCCGCTCACCATATCGCGCTGTAAGGAGCTGGGGCTGCCGCATCAAGTTGAGGACAACACTTCGATGCTGGGTACGCCGTTCACCATCACCGTCGACAAGCTGGCGGGGTGCACCACCGGCGTGTCGGCCCACGACCGCGCGGCCACGCTACGCGCCCTCGCTGATCCTTCGTCGAAGCCCGACGATTTCGGCCGTCCCGGCCATGTGCATCCGCTCTACGCGCAGGACGAAGGCGTGCTTCGCCGTCCCGGCCACACCGAAGCCGGCGTCGATCTGGCCCGTCTGGCCGGTCTCTATCCGGCAGCCACGCTCATCGAGATACTCAACGAAGACGGCACTATGGCCCGCCTGCCGCAGCTGCGCAAGAAAGCCGATGAGTGGGGCCTGAAGTTAGTGTCGATACGCGACCTGATAGCCTACCGCCTGCGCACCGAGACGTCGGTGGAGCAGGGCGTGGAGGTGGATATGCCCACGGTTTACGGTCATTTCCGGCTGATCCCGTTCCGTCAGAAAAGCAACGGTCTCGAGCATATAGCGCTGATAAAAGGTGATGTTACGACCGACGAGCCCGTGCTGCTGCGCGTTCACTCGTCGTGTGCCACGGGCGACATTTTCGGCTCGCAGCGCTGCGACTGCGGCGAGCAGCTTCACCGCGCCATGCAGATGGTGGAGCAGGAGGGACGCGGCGTGATCCTCTACCTCAACCAGGAAGGCCGCGGCATCGGCCTGATGGACAAAATCAAAGCCTACAAGCTTCAGGAAGAGGGCGTTGACACCGTCGACGCCAATTTGCGCCTGGGGCACAAAGCCGACGAGCGTGACTATGGCGTGGGCGCGCAGATACTCCACAAGCTCGGCATACGCAAGATGCGCCTCATGACCAACAATCCGGTGAAGCGCATCGGCTTGGAGGGCTACGGCCTCGAAGTGATGGAGAACGTGCCTATCGAAATAGAGCCCAACCCCTACAACCGCTTCTACATGCACACCAAAAAAGAGCGCATGGGGCACCATCTCGACAACGTCGACTGACCCGACAGTGCGCCGGTATTATTGCACCGGCTATAGCCGCCGGCCTGATTCTCGGGGCATTGTGCCTAATATACCACAAGAGGGTATGTCAAAAATTTTGGCATACCCTCTTGTGATGATTGGGGAATAAATCAGAGAACTTTCCGGTAGAGTGCTTCGATGTCGGCCAACGACACATCGCGTGGATTGCCGGGCGTGCACACGTCGGCCAAAGCCTGCGCTGCAAGCTGCGGGATGTCGGATTCCGTGATGCCGAGATCGCTGAGGTGCTGCGGAATGCCTACTTTGACAGCCAGCGCTTTGACAGCATCAACGGCGGCTTGTGAAGCTTCCTCGCGGGTCTTGCCCGTGGTGTCGACGCCCATGGCGCGAGCTATTTCGGGATATTTGTCAAGGCATGCGGGCATGTTGAACTCCATGATGGTTGGCAGCAGAAGGGCATTGGCCACTCCGTGCGGCACATCGAAGAGCGATCCCATCGGGTGGGCCATGCCGTGAACGAGGCCGAGCCCTACGTTGGAGAATGCCATTCCTGCAATGTACTGAGCCACGGCCATGCCGTTGCGGGCATCGGCGTCGGAGGGCTGCTCAACAGCTACGGGAAGGTGACGGCTGATCATGCGGATAGCTTCGATTTCAAACATATCCGACATTGACCATGCACCTTTTGTGATGTAGCCCTCAATGGCATGGGTGAGAGCATCCATGCCGGTGGCGGCTGTAAGACTCCGGGGCAGCGAATACATCAGTTCGGCATCGATAATGGCAACGGCCGGGATGTCGTTGGGGTCAACACACACCATTTTTTTATGCTTTTCCTCGTCGATGATCACATAGTTGATGGTGGTTTCTGCGGCAGTGCCGGCGGTGGTGGGGAGCGCGATTATGGGCACGCTCTTGTTGCGTGTGGGGGCGCAGCCCTCAAGCGATGTGATGTCGGCAAATTCGGGGTTGTTGACCACGATGCCGATCCCTTTGGCTGTGTCGATGGCTGATCCCCCGCCGATGGCGATGATGAAGTCGGCACCGGCTGCTTCGTAGGCTTCGATGCCGTGCTGAACGTTGCTGACGGTGGGGTTGGGCTTTACGTCGCTGAACACGGTGTAGGGGATGCCGGCATCGTCGAGAATGTCGGTGACCATAGCGGCGACGCCAAACCTGATGAGCCCGGGATCGGTGACCACAAGGGCTTTTTTAAGTCCCATGCGGCCTACGACTTCGGGGAGCTGCCTGCGGGCACCGGGCCCGAAGTAGGAAACTTCGTTGAGGATAAAGCGGTTGATCATGGCGTGTGGAGGTGAGAGAGAGATTAGAGGGCGATGAGCTTTTCGATGCGTGAGCGGAGTTCGTCCTTCGTGGCGCCGGTCATGCGGAGCTCGCGCACCTGTTCGCCGTTTTTGAAGAAGAGGAGCGTGGGGATCGACATGATGCGGTATGTGCCGCTGAGTTCGGTTTCTTCGTCGACGTTGTATTTGCCGATGACCACACGGTCGGCAAATTCTTCCGCGAGTTCGTCGATCACGGGAGCAAGGCGCATGCATGGGCCGCACCATGTGGCCCAGAAGTCGATCACTACGGGCTTGCCGGATGCGATCACTTCGTTGACGTTGTTGTCGGTAAATTGATAAGCCATTGTTGATGTTTGGTTTTTATGTTGTTTATTTGGTTACAAAGATAGCAATTTGTGTGGGATATTACAATCGGTCGATGCTAAAGTCTATCTCAA
Organism: uncultured Porphyromonadaceae bacterium; assembly: GCA_902489785.1. GTDB lineage: Bacteria > Bacteroidota > Bacteroidia > Bacteroidales > Muribaculaceae > Paramuribaculum. The sequence goes on along the minus strand of CABUBG010000075.1, from coordinate 4,060 downwards.
GATTTTCGAGTTTCTCCACGAGGTCTTTGTTGACGGGGATGCGCAGCGAGGAGTCGAGCGTGACATGGCGACCGGTCTGTGGGTCGAAGACGTGGAAGCGGAGCGTTCCGAGGTCGTCGGCCGACGATTTGATGTGTTCGGCGAGCACGTCGCGGAGCACGTCGTTGAGATTGTCGGCGCTGACATTGAGGGTGATGCCGCCCACTATCTGACCTTTCAGCTCGGAGAGCAGACGGATGGAGCTGACTTTGAATTTGAGGTCGGAATTCTGGAAGCGGCGGCTGTAGGTTCCTTTTATATATATAGGTGTGCCGGCCACACCGTAGTTGTGGAAGTCGATGTAGTCCTGGCCGAAGAGCATGAATTCGCCGGAGCCCGTGTAGTCCTGGATTTTCAGGATGCCGAAGTTGCCGCCGTTTTTTGCCGGTCGGGAGGTGAAATCGATCACCATGCCGCCGAGCGTGAGCTCGAGGCCCTCTTCGGGGGCGCGCTCGGCAAACGATTTGAGCGATGTGGTGCCGAAGTGGAGCTCCATGTAGTAGGGGTCGAGCGGGTTTGCCGAATGGTAGGTGCCGACAATCTCGCGCTCTTTCTCAAGACGCACTGCGTCGACCCAGCGGAGGGCGGGCACTATAGGCGGCCGTCCGGCCGTGGCCATGGCATCGTCGTCGTCGCCGAAAAGCGACATCGCTTTGTTCTGCTTGTCGGCCTGATAGAGCTGGCCGTAGCGGATGAGAGCTTCCGAGAATGTCTCGCCTTTGCTGTTGGTCTCGAAGAAGTCCTCGCGCTGTACCTGGTCGCTGAAGCAGTCGAAGGCTCCGGCCATGGCGAGAGTGTCGATGATGCGGCGGTTGAGGGCCGAAGGGTTGACGCGCTCCACAAAGTCGTAGATCGACTGGAAGGTGCCGCCATTGTTTCGTGCCGCCAGAATCTCGGCGGCCACGTTTTCGCCGATGCCTTTGAGTGCAGCGAGGCCGAAGCGGATGTCGCCTTTCTTGTTGACGCCGAACTCGGCAAACGATTCATTGACGTCGGGGCCCTTGACGGGGATGTGCATTTTCTTGCACTCGTCGATGAAGCCCGAGAGTTTTTCGGAGTCGTTGCGGTTGCGCGAGAGCACGGCGGCCATGTACTCGGCCGGATAGTTAGCCTTGAGGTAAGCAGTCTGGAAGGCTACCCATGAATAGCAGGTGGCGTGGCTCTTGTTGAAGGCGTAGGAAGCGAATTTCTCCCAGTCGGCCCATATCTTCTCGAGCACTTTCGGGTCGTGGCCGTTTTTCTGTCCGCCTTCGAGGAAGAGCGTTTTCAGTTCGTTCATCTTCTCGATCATCTTTTTGCCCATGGCTTTGCGCAGCGTGTCGCTCTGACCGCGGGTGAAGTTGGCGAGCAGACGCGACAAGAGCATCACCTGTTCCTGATAGACGGTCACGCCGTAGGTGTCCTTGAGGTATTTCTCCATCACGGGGATGTCGTAGACTATGGGCTCGCGGCCATGCTTTCGGGCGATGAAGTCGGGGATGTAGTCCATAGGCCCCGGACGGTAGAGGGCGTTCATGGCTATGAGGTCCTCGAAGGTCGAGGGCTGGAGTTCGCGCAGATATTTCTGCATGCCGGCCGACTCGAACTGGAATGTGCCTGTCGTGCGGCCTTCGCAATAAAGCTGATAGGTTTTCGGGTCGTCGATCGGTATCTTCTCCATGTCGAGGTCGATGCCGCGGGTGCGCTTGATGTTGTCCACGGCTTCTTTGATGATGGAGAGCGTTTTCAGGCCCAGGAAGTCCATCTTTATGAGGCCCGTTTCCTCGATCACGCGGCCTTCGTATTGTGTGACGATGATCTTGTCCTTTGATCCGGAGGCTTTATCGACGGCGGTGCTCACCGGCACCCAGTCGGTGATGTCGTCGCGGCAGATGATCACGCCGCAGGCGTGGACGCCGGTGTTGCGCACGGTGCCTTCGAGGGCTTTGGCGAATTTGAGCGTCTCGACGATCAGCTCGTTGGGCGAGCTGAGCTCGGCCTTGAATTCGGGCACGTAGTCGTAGCAATTGCCGAGCGTAGGCTTAAGCTCTTTGCCGTCGACAGTCGGCATGCGTTTGGGTATGAGTTTGGTCAGACGGTCACTTTCGCTAAGCGGCAGCTGCTCGATGCGCGCCACATCCTTGATGGCCGATTTTGCGGCCATGGTACCATAGGTGATGATGTGGGCCACTTTCTCCTCGCCGTATTTCTGTGTGACATAACGCAGCACGTCGGCGCGGCCGTCGTCGTCGAAGTCGATGTCGATATCGGGCAGCGAGATGCGGTCGGGGTTGAGGAAACGTTCAAACAGCAGATCGTATTTCACCGGGTCGATCTGCGTGATGCCGAGGCAATAGGCCACGCAGCTTCCGGCGGCCGAGCCACGGCCGGGACCCACGCTTACGCCAAGCTTCTCGCGGGCGGCGTTGATGAAATCCTGCACTATGAGGAAGTAGCCCGGAAAGCCCATGGTCTTCATGATGTGGAGCTCAAATTTGATGCGCTCTTTCATTTCGTCGCTAAGCGGATCCCCGTAGCGTTTTGCGGCGCCTTCGTAGGCAAGCTTAGCGAGATAGTCGGCTTCGAATTTGATGCGGTAGAGCTTGTCGTAGCCGCCGAGCTTCTTGATTTTTGCTTCGGCGTCTTCCTGACTGAGCACCACATTGCCGTTTTCGTCGCGGGTGAATTCGTTGAAGAGGTCTTCTTCGGTGAGACGCGCCCGGTATTCTTCTTCGGTTCCGAATTCTTTCGGTATCTCGAAGTTGGGCATGATCGGGCCGTGGTCGATGCTATAGTTCTCGATCTTAGCCACGATCTCGTTGGTGTTTTCGAGTGCCTCGGGGATGTCGGCGAAGAGATCGTTCATCTCTTGCTGGGTCTTGAGCCATTCCTGCTTGGTGTAGCGCATGCGGTTGGGGTCGGTGAGGTTGCTGTTGGTGCTCACGCATATCAGACGGTCGTGAGCTTCTGCATCCTCCTCGTTGACGAAGTGGCTGTCGTTGGTGCAGATGAGCTTGATGTCGTATTTACGAGCCAGGGCAATCAGCTTGGGATTGACCTTCTGTTGCTCTTCATACACTGTGCGGTTGCCGCCCGGCTTGTCGGTGCGGTGGCGCTGCAGCTCTATATAATAATCGTCGCCGAAGGTGTCTTTCCACCATTTCACCTGCTTGTCGGCTTCGTCGTCCATGCCGCGCATCAGCAGCTGCGGTATCTCGCCGCCCAGACAGGCCGAGGCGATGATGAGCCCTTCCTTGTGGGCCGCGAGCTCGGTCTTGTCGGTACGCGGGTGGGAGTAGAAGCCCTCGGTCCATGCTTTCGACACGAGTTTTATGAGGTTTTTATATCCGGTCTTGTTTTTTGCCAGCACGATGAGGTGGCGGCCGGTGTCGCGTTTGTCGGTCTGACAGTCGAGGGTGGTGTTGGCCACATACATCTCACAGCCCACGATGAGCTGGAAGTCTTTGTTCTTAAGCCGGTCGATCCATCCCTGTATTCTTGCCGCCTTTGCTTCGTCGCCGGCCTTAGTGGCTTTTTCGAGTTTTTTCTTATAGCCTTTCAGCGCTCCGCCGTTGATGTAGTTGTAGATCTCTTTTATTCCGAACATGTTGCCGTGGTCGGTCAGGGCAATTCCCGGCATGCCGTCGGCCAATGCCTTGTCGACGAGATCGGTCACAGCGGCCTGCCCGTCAAGAAGCGAGTATTGCGAGTGGACATGGAGGTGCGTAAATGGTATCATGCAGCTTATCTATAATCTGGTCTTTTTCAATGTGTGGGGATGCCCGTGAATGCATGCTGCGGTTGCGCATGTCATAAGGCATTGCCAAAATTACGAATTTTATTCCGACAATTCCCTTTCATTATATGTATACTTATCTACATTTTCTCTTCAATTCCCTTCCGTCTCCTGCCGGTGCGGTTTCGCCGGCTGATGGGTAAATTTGACCATATTTTCGCCGGTAAGAAGAAATTTTGTATTGACAGAACGTTAATCAACGTTAAAAATATGTTGTACAACATATTTGTAAATGATTGACGGATA
>CABUBG010000074.1:0-10693 GCA_902489785.1 uncultured Porphyromonadaceae bacterium | reverse complement strand
TGGATTGGGGCAGAGATGCCCTGACAATCAGTTTCTGATTTTCCGTCAGATCGGTTTTATACTTCAACGGATGATGTATTATATGGTTGATATGGTTTCAGACAGCATGAGACCCCGATGGGTTTAGCTTATGTTTGCTTTTTAATTGCCAGACTGTGAAAAGATGTAAACCACCTAAATGACTCTGATGAAAAGAAAGTTACCTTTGTCTCGCAGCAGCACGCCATCTTCCTCCTTTTGGCTCAGTCACATAGCCCGCTATGCTCCTGAGCCTGCAAGAAGGAATCTGGCGCACTGCTGCGACCCTGACGTTAACATATTTTGTGGGATGGGGTCTTACAGAATGGTGAGCCCCAAAAAAGATTTTGACATAGCCAAAAGATCCCACCCCACAAAATATGTCAACGTCAGGGGCGCAGGGAGTTCTTCTTGCAGGTTCAGAGACATAGCGGACTATGTGACTGAGCCAAAAGGGTGAAGATGGTGTGCTGCTGCGCCCCTGACGTTGACATATTTTGTGGGATGGGGGCTGAGAGCTTGTTTAATAATAAATGTTAACGGCAGGGCTGTCAGTCGTCGAGTATATTTGTGTCTGTGATGAGGGAGTTATGGGGTTCCATAACGACCGAAGAACAGACGCAAAGATGCCGGCGACTGACAGGTCTGATGTAACTTTCTTTATAATAGATAACATAATGTTAAATTATAATACAATTGTTGTTGAATTCCATGAGCTGTGTTGTAATTAATGTCTCTTAAGCTATGCGACCCTGCCGTCAACATTTATTATTAAACAAGCTCTAATTATCGGTCGTTCGGAATTACTCGTAAAGACCGAAATTGGCATGTAAATTACAGTAGTCGATACGTTGCCCAATCCATGTTTTCAAAGCCTTAAAGTTTTTCCTGAACTCAAGAGAACTTTCACTTCTGCGCCATGACACAGAATAATCCGCGGGCCAAAGCTGTCCGTTTTCAATAGCCGAAGGTTCGATGAGATTGGCATATTCCTCCATATACTTAAGCAACTGAGGATATCCGACCGATATGAATTCGTCCCATTTCTGTTTGTATAGCGCGCGGAAACCGGTGTTGCTGAACAAAGCTTTCAAAAATGAATACCCACCGCAGTCGCCATCTGACGCAACCATCGGAATTGAAGCGGAAACGCCTTCATATCCATCGAAAGTATAAGCCCAGTCGAAGTCCCATACAGGGCCGAAATGATATGTTTCACCATCGGCTATGCTGTCCTTGTAGATATAGAAACTCTTGGGATGCTTCATCTCATGATTTGCGGCAAGATTGTTGACGATAAAGAAGTTGACAGCCGATTCCAGATCTATATACTGAGACAGGTCGGCAGAAGTGTCACCTGAAGTTACCGCCTGTGCCATCTGAGTGAAATCGCTCTGCCATGTCTGTAAATACTGCGCAGTCGTCACGCCCAACGAATCGCATATTTCGGTAAAATCAGGATCTTTCACCATTACGGGCAGTTTTTTCCCCCTATCCCAGCTGAAATAAAATTCAAAGGCTTCATCATAGTTTGAATCGAGCTCGAAAAGCACACCTTTGTACTCGTCGATGTTGACACTGCCGCTACCCGTACCTATCTTCTCCGTGAGCATGTATGCACCTTTTAAAATATCGTTAAAATAGACTCTGACAGGAATGCAATGATTGGCAAAAGGCATCTGGAGATAATTGGCGACCCAAAGCGACACGGCGTTTCTCATCAGAGAGCAGTCGATGTAATTCGCAATCAAAGCAAAAGTCTTGGCTTTGGGCAAACCGCATACCGCAGCTTTCTTTTTCATCTTGAAACGGTATGGCTTCTTATTCATTCCCCAGGTGGAGTTGCCACGACCGCGAAATTCGACTGTGTCGGCTTCAATGTCGGAATACATTCCATTGCCTTTCATATAAAGGATGGCAGGATGGACATCGTCCTTAGCTCCCTGAAGTTCGGTCCACGACGGATAATCGATCAGATTGACATGGAATTCCGGCAGGCCTGTAGAGCGGACCTGCACACTGTCGATCAAACCTATGGATATCGTAGTGGATGTGCCATCAGTGGTTTTTATCACAAGGTCATTGAATCCGAGAGCTGCGGATCCGTTTTCATGTGTTATGGAAAGGATATCGGCACCTTTAAAAGTACTGAGCTTGGTATCATCACTGCGAAACACATGGATTTGGTCAGTCTGCGCAAAAACTGAAACAGAAACTGAAATTGCAGCCACAGCTGCCAGAGTGATTATCTTTTTCATTATTTCACAGCTATTTTATAAGATTCTTTATTGATTGTCAACACATAGATGCCGCCACGGAGCCCGGAAGTGGCGATCTCATAGTAGCCGTCGGAGGCGCGGTCGCTGAGAATGCTCTTGCCGTCGATCGACACCACATTGATAAGGGCGCCGGCCGGAGCGTTGCTGATCACGATATTGTCACTGCCCATTGTGATCTTCATGGCATTGGCGTTGACATCGTCGATTCCCGTCCAGCCGTTGTCTTTGTCTTCTACAGCCGTCTTGTTATACTTCCAGTTGTTAAGAGCCGCCGTCGGTGCTACGACGCTGCCCTTGGCGCTCGTCATCGTCACGTTGCCGTCGGCAACTTTCACGAGCATGTTGTCCTCAAGCGACACTATCGTCTGTCGGCCGTCTTTGTAGTTGAGCATCAGGCTCATGTAGCCATTGATAGTCGCTCCGGCGCTTATTCCCACGCACAGCGACAACAACAATAAGTAAATTTTTTTCATGTAATTAATGGATTGGTATTAATAGTTTTCTATGTCTTCGATCTAAGGCTCGCGAACCGAATGATCATCTTTTAACGCGCAGCATCAGGCACATGCGATTCGGTCGTTCTTTTTTTGTCTATTGAACTCTACAGGTTGAAAACGGGTGCACCGTCAGGCTTGAATCCGGTTAATAGCTTCGAAACCAGCCGGCTGTCGTTCGGGATTTTCTGAAGAATATTACGCGAGCATTCATGATTGGTTATTATAATGTTTAGAAAATATTACTTTCCGTCCACAAATATACACTTTTTTGGCATGTCATGCCAAATACATAGTCTACTTTTTTTGAATTATCTTCAATTAAGCATTATTTTTGTAATCAATTTTTACGATTTACCCATGATCTGCACCGGCATTATACCAGCACGCTTCGCTTCCACACGATTGCCCGGCAAGGTGCTCGCCGACATCGGCGGCATCCCCATGATTGAACGTGTATGCCGCCGTGCCGCCCCCGCTGTCGACCGTCTAATAGTAGCGGCCGACGACATCCGCATAGTCCGCGCCGTCGAGGCTTTCGGCCGGCATGCCGTCCTGACGTCGCCCGACGCACCCAACGGCACCGCGCGCTGCGCCGAAGCCCTCGCTCTCATCGACGACGATGCCGACATCATAGTCAACATCCAGGCCGACGAACCCTTCATCGACCCCGCCGACATCACCGCCGCCGTAAGCTGCTTCAGCGACCCGACGGTCGACATCGTCACCCTCGCACGCCGCTTCGGCCCCGGCGAAGATATCAGCGAACTGCTGTCGCCCGACAATCCCAAAGTGGTGATGGACAGCCGCATGAACGCGCTCTATTTCAGCCGCGCCGCCCTCCCCTTCGTCAGGGACGTCGCCGTTGAACAATGGCCTGCCGCCGCCTCTTTACACCTGCATGTAGGCCTCTATGCTTTCCGGCGCAGCCTCCTGCCCGACATCGCGGCGCTTCCCTCCTGCCCGCTCGAAAAAGCCGAACGCCTCGAACAGCTCCGATGGCTCGCGGCCGGCTACCGCATCCGCATCGCCATGACCGAAAGCCGCACCATAAGCGTCGACACACCCGCCGACCTCGAAAACGCACGCCGCTTCGCTTCCGCCCACGACCACCTAAAACACCCGCTGCCATGAACACCCCCGACGACGACTCAGCTCTCAGCGAATCCTTCCGGACCCTCCCGCCTCCGGTTGCCGACATCCCCACGGCTTCCATGCCATCCATGAAGCGCGTCACCCTCCCCTCAGGCATCACGCTCCACACTCTCGTCCACAAAGCCACACCGGTCATCTACCTGACCGTGCTCACCGAAGGCGGCATCGCCGAAGCCTCTTCGCCGGCCGTAGCCGCCCTCACCTCCATATTGCAGCGCGAGGGCAGCCGCTCGTTCAACGGCCCGCAGCTCTCCGAGACGCTCGACTTCAACGGCGCCTGGATGAAAAGCGAAGCCACGCCCCATCACCGCCGCCACAGCCTCTACACCCTCTCGTCGAAGCTTCCCGACGTGCTCCCGGCATTCGTCGACATGGTGTTCCGCCCAACGTTCCCCGACACTCCGCTCAGTGTGCGCCGCGAATCGCTCGCGCAAAACATCGAGATCTCCGACAACAACGTCAGCTATCTCACCCGCTGCACCTCCGACCGCCTCATGATGGGCTGCTCGCACCCCCTTGCCGTCGTCGACACTCCGGCCGGCATCCGCGCCCTCACACGACGGCAGCTCGAAGAGTTCCACGCCACATTCTGCCATGCCGCTTCGACATCGGTGTTCATATGCGGCGACATCACCGACTCGACCGTCGGGCTAATCACATCGGCCATTGAGGAGGCCGCCCCGCGCTCCGCAGCTCCGGGCTTCAACATCAACGGATTCACCCCCGCCGCGCCCGGCATCTGCGAGACCCGGCGCCCCGAAGCCGCACAGAGCGCCGTTGAACTTACGCTCCCGGCCATTCCACGCTCACACCCCGACTTCCTCCCGCTTCACCTCACCATCTATGCCCTCGGAGGCTATTTCGGCAGCCGTCTCATGCTCAACATACGCGAAGAGAAAGGGCTCACCTACGGCATCAGCGCATTCCTGCCGGGATATGCCGACGGCGCTTACACCGACATTGCCGCCGAAACCGACAATGCCTACGTAGGCCGCCTCATCGACGAAGTGCGCCACGAACTCGTCAGACTGGCCGACGACCCGCCGCAGGGCGACGAACTCATCCGTCTCAAGCAGTCGGCCATCTCGGCGCAAGCATCCGTCACCGACTCGCCGCTCTCGATCGCCGACTATCACATCACAAATATCACGCAAGCCCTCACCCCCGGATATTTCGAAGCCAAGCAGCAGGCCATCATCGACCTCTCGCCGGCAACCATTTCCCGAATGGCCTCCCTATACCTCGACCCGGACGCCCTACGCATCGCAATCGCCGGCAACCCTACCATCTCCGATTCCCCCTCCGATTCCGATAATTTATGATGACAAATGCTCACATTTATAATGACAATACCGATTTTTTTTACGAACTTTGCAGCCTAAACCGTAACATAGTATATTTTTAACCTCTAACCCACTATCATACATGAAGAAAAGCGCTTTGCAGATAGCCCGCGCGGCCTATCAACCCAAGCTCCCCATCGACCTCACCGGTGCTGTCAAGGTTGTCGAAGGCAACCCCACACAGTCGGTAGCCGATCAGGAAGAAATCCAGAAACTCTTCCCCAACACCTACGGACTCCCCGAAATCCGTTTTGAGAAGATCTCCAAAAACCTCTCCGGCAAGCCCATCAACGTCGGCGTCATCCTCTCCGGCGGCCAGGCTCCCGGCGGTCACAACGTGATCTGCGGCCTTTTCGACGGCATCAAGAAAATCAACAAAGACAGCCGCCTCTTCGGCTTCCTCATGGGTCCCGGCGGTCTTGTCGACCACAACTATATCGAGCTGACCTCCTCAATCATCGATGAATACCGCAACACCGGCGGCTTCGACATCATCGGCTCCGGCCGCACAAAGCTCGAAAAAGAGGAACAGTTCGACAAAGGTCTTGAGATCCTCAAAGAGCTCGGCATCACCGCTCTCGTGATCATCGGCGGCGACGACTCCAACACCAACGCAGCCGTCCTTGCCGAATACTACAAAAAGATCAACGCCGGCGTGCAGGTGCTCGGTTGCCCCAAGACCATTGACGGCGACCTCAAGAACGAAGTGATCGAAGCATCCTTCGGTTTCGACACCGCAACGAAAGTCTACTCCGAACTCATCGGCAACATCCAGCGCGACTGCTTCTCGGCTAAGAAATACTGGCACTTCATCAAGCTCATGGGCCGCTCGGCTTCGCACATCGCTCTCGAATGCGCCCTCCAGACTCAGCCCAACGTGTGCATCATCTCCGAAGAAGTCGAAGCCAAAAACCTCACCCTCCAGGATGTTGTCAACTACATCGCCGACATCGTGGCCAAACGCGCCGCTCAGGGCAACAACTTCGGCACCGTCCTCATCCCCGAAGGCCTCATCGAGTTCATCCCCGCAATGAAAAACCTCATTGCCGAGCTCAACGACCTTCTCGCCAAGACTCCGGGCTTCACAAAGATGACACCGGCCGAACAGCGCGAATACGTGCTCAAAAACCTCTCGCAGAACAGCGCCACCGTCTACGCTTCACTCCCCGAAGGCGTTGCCCGCCAGCTCACCCTCGACCGCGACCCCCACGGAAACGTTCAGGTATCGCTCATCGAAACCGAAAAACTGCTTAGCGAAATGGTCGGCAACCGCCTGAACCAGATGGCTGAAGAAGGCACCTACAAGGGCAAATTCTCGCCCCTCCACCACTTCTTCGGCTATGAAGGACGCTGCGCCGCTCCCTCCAACTTCGACGCCGACTACTGCTACGCCCTCGGCTACAACGCCGCCATGCTCATCAACGCAGGCGTCACCGGCTACATGTCGAGCCTCCGCAACCTCACCAAACCCTCCGTACAGTGGCTCGCCGGCGGTATTCCTATCTCCATGATGTTCAACATGGAACGCCGCCACGGCGAAATGAAACCCGTGATACAGAAAGCGCTCGTGCGCCTCGAAGGCAGTCCCTTCCAGCGCTTCGCCGCAAAACGCGCCGACTGGGCCCTCAACACCGAATACGTATTCCCCGGCCCGATCCAGTACTTCGGCCCCGCTGAAGTGTGCGACCAGCCCACGATGACCCTCAAATACGAGCACCTCGACAAATAATCGGGCGCTCGCTCCCTGAAGTGCCGACAAGCTGATTCCCCTCCTGAGAAAGGAGCTGGTCCCCCCTCAGAAAGGAAAAGCTTTCCACGATATTATCATCATCCTTTTTTACAGCTTGCATGAAGCTGCGGCACCGTTTCAGGTTGTCCGCAGCTTCATCTTTCTCCGTCTGTTACAGACATATTTCGCCGATATTTTCGCGTTACGCACTGAGAGACAGATTAGTGACAAATTTGCGACACGACGCACGTCAAATTTGTTGCAGAATTGTTGCAGAATTGACAAATTGTGATTATCTTTGCCGCGCAACGACGGAAAGAACACAGCATCACATAAATTAACAGACTTAAAATCAAGATCATGAATACGGCAAATATCCCGCCATTGAAATTTCGTCCGATTCTTAAGTCGGCAATCTGGGGTGGAGAGAAAATAGCTCCATTCAAAGGCATTGTCACCGATCAGAAACAGATTGGTGAAAGTTGGGAAATTTCAGGTGTCAAAGGCAACGAGTCAGTTGTTGACAACGGACCCGACCAAGGCCTTACACTCACTGAGATGATAAAAAAATATGGTGCAGATCTCGTTGGTAAGAAAAACATCGAACGCTACGGCACCACATTCCCTCTCCTTATCAAAATAATCGACGCCGCCGGCGACCTCTCGTTGCAAGTGCACCCCGATGACGAACTCGCAAAGAAACGCCACAACTCACTCGGCAAGACCGAGATGTGGTACATCGTCGATACCGATCCGGGAGCCGACATCCTCTGCGGACTCTCGAAAACCCTCACTCCCGAGGAATACGAGCGGATAGGGTCCGACAGCTCCCTGCTCGACTACGTGGCACGCCACCCGTCGCACCCCGGTGATGTTTTCTTCCTCCCGGCAGGCCGCATCCACGGCATCGGCGGCGGCAACCTCCTTGTCGAAGTGCAGGAGACATCCGATATCACCTACCGCATCTACGACTACGGACGCCTCGACGCCAAGACAGGCAAACCTCGTCAGCTTCACGTCAAAGAAGCCAAAGATGCCATCGACTATAATGTCTATCCCAACTACGTAAGCAAAGCCGGACCAGACATCGACGGCGTCAACGACCTCGTCAACTGCAGCCATTTCATTGTCTACCGCATTTCCATTGACGGAGAGAAGACATTCTACACCGAAACCGACGACTCATTCACAGCCCTCACATGCATCGAAGGCGAAGTGACAGTGACCGACGACCGCGGCAACACCATCTCGCTCCACAAAGGCGAGAGCTGCCTCATCCCCGCCATGGCAAAAACAATAACGCTTAAAGGCAACGCCATCCTTATCGACGCCCTCAACTAATCCCACCCCAGCCAACGGATATCCCTACATAACGCGCTCCGCCACGCAAAAATGGCGGAGCACTTTTTTATAAAACAGCCATAATAGAATACACGTAAAATCCATAAAATGAAACGCCTCATCACATCCATCATGGCTGGCTTTCTTTGCTTTGCCGCCGGTCATTCGGAAAATATCGTAATGAAGACTCCGGGATGGTTTACCGACCCTATACGCGACGGACATCCATTGTTCCCAGACAGTCTTGTCTTATCGACTGATGCGGAAGAACTCGAAATTCCGAGCATAGGCATGCTGGGGCGCTTTGGCGACTACAGCAAGTTTCCGAAACTTCGCAAAATCACGTTCAACGATGTCGATTATATTCCAGGCGGCCTGCTCAGCGGGTTACCGAATCTTGAGGAAGTGGTGTTCAACGGCATGGTCGGCCATTTCGACTGCACGCTTATTTCCGACTGCCCGAAACTTAAATCAATAATCTTCAAAGGTCCGGTTTCCTCAACCGGCGGCCCGGGATTTCTATACAAACTTCCGGGTCTTGAAAGTGTAGTTTTCGAAAGTATCGTCGTAAATCTCGGCATAGAGGTCGATGATCAGGATCTCTGCCCCGGGCTGTCCGGCATAACGAATCACGGCGCGTTTCTTAAGGTTTATAATGACAGCGTGACTCCGGCTGCATCAATCGAACAGCTGAAAGGCAATCCGCGATTGATCGCCGATATGGAACGCATTGCGCGATGGGAGTCGGAAGTGCTGAGAGCCAAGGATCCGAAATGGATGCGCCGATATCAATATGAGGCAGCGAAAACACTCCAACCCATTCTGGCTGCGGCCGGCAGCGCAATGGCGGATAGTCTGAAAGCTTCGATGGAATATGCCTGGAATCTGGGCGACGATGTCAAGACCGAACTTGAAATATTGAAAGAATCGGCGGCCTACGCCCCTGACTCCGCTATGAATATCCGGTTTGAATATGCCACACCCGCCGACAGCCTGCTGACTTTGTCGCGCGAGCGCTTCAATCTCGACAGTATCGCCGGTAACGGCGATGACATAAGCCAAATAAAGAATCTGCTCTACTGGGTTCATGACAATATCCGCCATGACGGCAGCAACGGACTTGCACCCGGAGCACGAAATCTGCGCAACACATACGACAGCGCCCGTCGCGACAGTTGCGGCTACAATTGTCGTGCTCTCGCCATCTGCCTTACAGAAGCTCTTCTTGCCGAAGGCATCCCCGCAAGATACATCACCTGTCTGCCAAAAGCATGGGACACAGACAATGACTGCCATGTGATATGCGTGGCGTGGAGCGAATCATTAGGCAAATGGGTGTGGGTTGACCCTACGTTTGCGGCTTTCGTGACCGACGAAAACGGTCTTATGCTCCACCCCGGAGAGGTGAGATACAGGATACAGCACGACTTGCCCGTAGTCTTAAACAAAGATGCCAACTGGAACAACAAATGGCCTGAAACTCAGGATGAATATATCGATTACTATATGGCAAAAAACCTTTATATCCTACAGACCAACACTTTCAATCAGGCCGAGCCGGAAGGTGAAAGCACACACAGACAAGGCCATCACATAGCTCTTGTCCCGCAAGGCATAAGTTATCCGAACTCCAATTGTAACACTACCGATGAACAGTGGTTTTGGCAGCCCCCGGTGAAATGACGAATCATAACTGCCATACGGGATAGCTGAAAACCTTTGAGCCGTTTCTCCGTTTATGCCGGACCGTCATTGCAATGGCCAGCAGGATACTTGCGACACGCGCTATATTTGAGATCAAGCCACCGGCCGCGACTTCCGTGCCCTCCATTGTAAAGACAAACCATGCCATATTCATCAAAATATGCAGCCCGACAGGAATCCATAGATTGAAATTCCATTCAACATACATCCAGCTGAAATATAATGCGCCTATAAACGTCACGCCGAAAGCCGCAAGAGCCGAAACCACATCGTGACCCTGATAAAGATGCTGGCTCCCGAAATAGAGCGCCGGCAATATTACGGCCCAAAAGAATCCCGTTTTTGCATAGCGGAAAAGTAATCCGAACATAAATGCCCGGCACACAAGTTCCTCCGTGAATCCGGCGATGATACATTTATGATATATTTTAAAGAACGATACATCGGCATTGAAACTGCCGAAAATGGGAAATATCAGATAAAGAGGCAGCACACAAAGAAGCGCGATTCCAAAACCTTTTAGACCCCATCCCACAAAATATGTTAACGTCAGGGTCGCAGCAGTGCGCCAGATTCCTTCTTGCAGGCTCAGGAGCATAGCGGGCTATGTGACTGAGCCAAAAGGAGGAA
>CABUBG010000073.1:0-10782 GCA_902489785.1 uncultured Porphyromonadaceae bacterium | reverse complement strand
CAGCGGTGTCGTCTTTGTATTTCTCTTCAAATTCTTTAGTGAGTTTTTCGCCTTCGGCATTAAGTTCTTCAGCTTTTTCGGTATCGCCTGCGGCAAGAGCTTCCTGATATTCCTTGCCAAGGTCGATTAATTCTTCGGCATCATCCTCAGGTGTGCTGATATATTCTTCATCGTCATCGCTTTTTGAGTTATTGCAGGACGCGGCGAGAGCTATCATTGCTGAGCAAAGAGCTAATCTGAAAAGTTTTCTCATGATTTCTTGTGTTATATATATTTGTCAGGAATAAACAGAAAAGAGGCTATATAACAGATATACAGCCTCTTTTAGTTTTATTTTTGGGGGACTTATTTCTTTAAATCCATCATGCCCTTCAGGAGCGCTTCGGCAAATTCACGCTGAGCCAGCGGTGTCGTCTTTGTATTTCTCTTCAAATTCTTTAGTGAGTTTTTCGCCTTCGGCATTAAGTTCTTCAGCTTTTTCGGTATCGCCTGCGGCAAGAGCTTCCTGATATTCCTTGCCAAGGTCGATTAATTTCTGGGCGTCGTCGGCGGGTGAGCTTGAGCAAGCGGCAACGATAGCAACAACAGCAGCACAAAGGGCTAATCTGAATACTTTTTTCATGATAAATGGTGTTTTATGTGTAGTTTATAAAATTGGTGTATGATGCAAATATAAGCACAATTTTTAAAGAAAGCAATTTTTTTTAAGAAAAATAAACAAAGCATCAAAAAAGGACAAATTTGGACATGTTCGTGTATAAAAATCTATTATCCTATGTCAGATCCCGTAAGCGTCACCTACGTACTAATCAGCATCTCAATGCGTTACTCATTGCGGGGGGGCGGCGGCTGGAAGCCGCCGCTCCTTGACAATGCTGTCGGACAGGTTGGTGGCGCTCCATCATCACTCCTTATCAATTAAAGCATCAGGCGGGGTTAGAAGCGGCGGCTTCCAGCCGCCGACAATGTTACCGTTTGTAAATCAATTGATTGACCTTCTTTTGGGAATATCCGGCGGCTGGAAGCCGCCGCTCCTAAGCGTTAGCTATCGGCACGTTTT
This sequence comes from uncultured Porphyromonadaceae bacterium, assembly GCA_902489785.1. Lineage (GTDB taxonomy): Bacteria > Bacteroidota > Bacteroidia > Bacteroidales > Muribaculaceae > Paramuribaculum. The sequence goes on along the minus strand of CABUBG010000073.1, from coordinate 9,722 downwards.
GCGGCAGTCGAGGGGGCGTTTTTCTTCCATGTCTGCAGTGGGTGCGAAAATTCCTTTTCAAGATCCGCATCAGGCGGGGTTAGGAGCGGCGGCTTCCAGTCGCCGACAATGTTACCGTTTGTAAATCAATTGAATGACCTTCTTTTGGGAATATCCGGCGGCTGGAAACCGCCGCTCCTAAGCGTTAGCTATCGGCACGTTTTGCGGCAGTCGAGGGGGCGTTTTTCTTCCATGTCTGCAGTGGGTGCGAAAATTCCTTTTCAAGATCCGCATCAGGCGGGGTTAGGAGCGGCGGCTTCCAGCCGCCGACGGTGTTACCGTTTATAAATCAAATATTTGGTGGGATATCCGGCGGCTGGAAGCCGCCGCCCTTGACGATGCAGTCAGGCACGGTTGGTGCAAAATTGCGGAAGGGTTTGGCGGCAACAAACGGGCCTGACGGGCAGGAGATGAAGCGGCCACATCCGCCGAACCTTTGAGGTCGGGCGGATGTGGTCGGATCTGTTTCGTTGACGGGAGGGGCTTGCGCGCGTGGCGCTCGGCTGATCCCGCTGCCGCCGGGTGTCGTGGGTGGGCGGCTGATATCTTGTCGAGTCGTTGAGGGCGATACCCTGATTATTTCAGGAGGTCCTTAACGGCGTCGTTGGGAACCATCTGTTCCTGGAAGGTGTAAGCTCCGGTTTTGGGCGATTTCACCACTTTGATGACCTTGCTGTAGGTGCGGCCTTCGCCTTTCTGGAGTGATGCAACGGTTTTCTTTGCCATATCGCGTCGATATTAAGAGGTGATATTATTTGATTTCTTTGTGTACGGTCACTTTCTTGAGGATGGGGTTGTATTTCTTGAGCTCAAGACGTTCGGTGGTGTTTTTACGGTTCTTTGTTGTGATATAACGAGAAGTTCCGGGCATACCACTGGCTTTGTGCTCAGTGCATTCAAGAATTACCTGCACGCGGTTACCTTTAGCTTTCTTTGCCATCTTATTAGAATTCTAAATATTTGATTTCAGTTAAATAACCCTTTCTGGCGGCTTCTTTGATAGCGGCGTCGAGACCGTTTTTGTTGATAACGCGGAGGCCGTTGGCGCAGATGGTGAGGAGAATCCATGCATCCTGCTCTACCCAATAGAATTTCTTGGTGAAGAGGTTGATGTTGAATTTGCGCTTTGTGCGACGCTTGGAGTGGCTGACGTTGTTGCCGCCCATAGCTTTTTTGCCGGTGATTTGACAAATCTTTGACATGGCTGTTTGTAGTTACTTAGATCTGTTATGTTTTCGATTGTTTTAAACCTTTGGTCCGTGGCCGCCATCTCAGTTCTCATATCACTGCTAAGCGCATCTTTTTTAGCAGCTTTAAAGGATGAGCCACGAAACAGAGTGCAAAGTAACGAAATTTTCTGTAAACTGCCAAATATTCTGCTCCTTTTTACCGATTTATGCTTTTTAGGTTGTGTGTTTTTATAAGAGCCGGTTTCGTTTTTCTTTTGGCGGTTCGTGGGAAATGTCGTATCTTCGCAGCCGATATGGTTGCTCCCCGGCGAAGAGTCGCCTCTTCGGGAGCTGCAATAGGGAACGGGGTGCGAATCCCCGACAGTGCCCGCTGCTGTAAGTTCCATCACAAGCCATTGCACTTAAGCCATTGTCCTCCCGTTGAGAGGATGAGAAGGCGCAGTCCGGCCGGAACAAGTCAGAAGACCTGCCACATCACTTTGAATCCGATTTATTCACGCCTGCGGGATTATGGGCTTTGCGTTCTTTTTTTTACTTTCCGAAAGTAAGATTACAGGATAAAGATCCTTGCATTGCAAATGTTTTTCCCGTTTGTGCGTGATCCACGGTTCAGTCCGTTGATGTGCCGACGGGATTTGTCGTTTTTATCCCCCGGAATCCTATTGTTTTGCGCTGATAGCGGATGCTTGTTTCAGGCATTCGGGTTGACGTTTATTTAGTATAATTTTAATATATAATGTGTTCAATGAAAAATTTTAAACTTCTTTTTGCTGTTGTTGCCGGATGCATGTCGCTGGCTTCATGTTCCGATGATGAGCCGGAAGCTCCGACGTATTACTATCGGGTGATCGGTTTTGAGAATGCAAGCGGCGTTAAGGCCGGCCCGACGTCGTATGGCGAGAATCTCTATGCCTCATATTCCGGTACACGGTTCACCACCGGCTCGGAAGAGCTGATGGATGGTGTGGATTTCCTTTTCGGCATCAACGAGAGCAACGGCGAATTTAATTTCTGGAACGGCGGCACGGTGCTCTCGCAGTGGAACTATCGCACTGACATCGAGGGACAGGCCGAAGGCTGGTGGATGACTTATCTGAATCAGTGCTCGGTGTATAACACCAATTCGACCGACGGATCGAACAGCGGCGCCGGAGCCGACGGCTCCAACACATTTGCCGTGATCAACGGCTATAATGATACCGCTTACAGTCAGTCGGCAGCATCGATGAGCTTCAGCGGCGGCAAGGAGTATCTGATCGAGAACCTGATGTATTGCCCCACCTCCTATCTCTATGGCGTTATGGTTAATGGCAATCCCTACGGCTCAAATCCCGAAATGTCGCTCGAGCAGGTGCGCGGCTGGTTCATGATGACGGTGACGGGCTATGATGCTCAGGGCAATGTCACTTCCACAGTCAGCGAATATGTGGCCGACTTCCGCGATTCGGATCGGAAAGTGGAAATCCCCACCACATGGAAGCAGCTCAATCTTAGCAGCCTCGGCAAGGTCAACCGGATAGAGTTTAACTTCAGCGGCTCCGATACCGGCGCTTATGGCCTGAACACTCCTGCTTATATGGCTATCGACAACATCAAGGTGAGAATGAACTGACAGGCAGCTTTTTTCACCCGCCCTTACACCGAAGGCGATGTGCTGAGTCTGACCGACGCACATCGCCTTTGTCTTATCTTGCAGTGTGGGAGGCCGGGAGGCGGTCAGAATCGGATCACGATCTCGGCCGTGAGCTTGTTGCCGCCGTCGGCATCGGGGCGATAGGCGCTGTGATAGAAATAGTTTTCGTAGTTGAGTCGAAGGTCGAGGCCCATCGATTTGGTGCGGATGTAGCTGATGGTGGCGCCTACGGTCAGACGGTTGCGGGCGGGGTCGTCGGTGATGAGGCGGCCGTCGGTGCCGGGCACGGCCGAGGAGTGGGCGGTGAGTCCGTCGAAGCGGCCCTGAAACGAGAGCCGGTTGAAGATGCCGGTTGTCAGCGGCATGGCATAGTCGGCCCACACGAGATAGGCGTGGGCGTCGCGGAAGCGGTCGCGGGTGTAGTGCTTCCACATATATTCGCCTTCGACGGTCCAGCGGCCTGAGCGCCAGCCCACGGCGCCGTCGATGCGGTTGGCGCGTATGCCGTCGGGGCGCACCGACTGGAAACCGGTGGTGAATGTGACGTTGCGGTGACGCAGCGTCAGTTTCGAGGCGAAGGTCAGTGTGTTGTGCCAAGGGGTGTGGTCGCTGATGGTGCCCGGGTTGAAGGCGCCGGCTTCGATGGAGAGCGGCAGCGACGCCGGCTGCCATATGGCTTTAAGGCCTACGGCGCGCACGTTGCACATCTGTTTGCCTACAAACGAGCGGTTGGCGAAGATGTAGGTGGCCGGCGAGCGGAACGGGTCGACGCCGAAGGGCATGCGGAACTGGCCGGCCTGGAAGCCCAGCTCTTTCGTGGCCCAGATGCGGGCCCACGCGTCGAGCATCTTTATCTTGCCGCGGTCGCAGAAATCGGCCTGCACATAATAGTCGGCCCATGAGGCTATCTTTCCGCTTACGTTGAGGCGGGCGTTGCGCACTTGAAAACGTGATTCGCCGTGCTCGGTCGAGTATTCAAACCGTGCCCGTGCCACGCCGTGAACTTGCGGGATATAGTTGACTTTTTCGGTAGAATCGGCTTCGGCGGCATATAACGTGAAGAGCGAGGCCAAAAGCAATATGGTAGTGACTGACAGGCGGAGCATTGCGAAACGGATTGATTTGAGACCACAAAATTATAAAATAATCCGCTGCCGCGCAAAGCGCGACAGCAGATATGGCAAGATCCGAAGGCGCCGCAGGGCAGGGGGTCAGAGGACGGTGATTTCGTCGAGGAAGAACCAGCAGGGGTTGCCTGTGCCGTAGTGCCAATGGGGGCATTGCTTGGTGGCGTCGACGGATATGCGGATGTAGCGGGCGGTCGCCGGTTTGTCGAATGTTTCTTTGACGCTGACGAATTTCACTTTAGGATGGCGGTCCTCGGCGAGATCGTGGCGCGGCAGTGTCGTCCAATTGATGCCGTCGTTGCTGATGGCATAGGTGACGGCTTTGGGCTGGAGGATCCAGGAGCCGAGCTGTTGAAGGAAATCGGTGTCGATGCTGTGGATCTCGGTGGGCTTGCCGAGGTCGACGGTGACGTCGACGTCGGTGCCTTCCCAGCCGATCCACGCATCTTTATATGTGGTGCCGCCGAAGAGGCCGTCGGTGAGCGAGGGAGCGCCGAGGCGGTCGTAAGGCGCGGGGAGCGGTTTGGAGAAGGTGATGGCGGCGCCGGCGGCGAGGTTGTGCTCGTTGCGCGGCAGATAGCGCTCGCGGTAGAGACGGCAGTATTCTGCGGGCGTGTTGTTGCGCTCGTTGAGGGTGGCGAGGCCGAAGCGGCGTGCGCGGGTGTCGAAGGTGTCGAGCATCGCCTCGATGCGGGGCACGTCCATCGGCGTTTCGGAGCGGGCTATCTCAAGCTCGCTGTATTGCAGCGGGAGGCGTGAGCGCTGCACGCGGGCCAGGAGCGCCGAGTCGGCGGCCACGGCCTGCTCGGCGCGGTCGAAGAGGTCGTTGTAGGAGCGGCGCATCATGGTGTTGAGCATGCCGTCTTTATGGGTCACGGGTGAGTCGTAGATCCACAGCGGGATGCGGCTGCCGAGGAGCGCTCCTTCCATGAGCGTGAGATATTTGCCGATGTAGGGGGCGGCGGCGCCGTAGTAGCCGTTGAGGAACGTGTTGGTGAGCGAGTCGACGTCGGCGTCGGGATTCCACATCAGCTTAGAGATGAGCCATGTGCGCAGCTCCGACATGTCGCCGCCGCGGAATCCGGCGATCTGCGAGAAATGCATCTTGACGTTGTTGTCGCGGAAGGTGCGTATGTTGGGCTGTATGATGTGGAAGTTGGGGAACGGAGTGGTGGTGCCGTCGAAGTTGATGCCGTAGTCCCATACGAAGATGTTGTCGGAGATCTTCGACCAGCCTTCGAGCGCTTTTAGGAAGTCGCGGCCGGAGGCGTTGTCGGGCAGGGGCACTTCACGGTAGCAGTCAATGTCGCAGAGCATTATGTTGACGTTGGGGCGCGGCTTCACATGCTTCGGCGGGTGCATGGTGTAGAGATAGGCCAGAGTGGAGAACTGCTTGTCGGGGAAGCGGTCGGCCAGGCGGTTGAGGAAGTGGATTACGCTTCCCGAAAGGGCGCCCTCATAGTCGTCGATGGCTTTGCAGGAAGGGCAGCGGCAGTTGGTGTAGTTGCCGTCGTTCTGGCTCACGGATATCATGGTGCGGTCGGGGTTGGCCTTAAAGATGGAGTCGATGCGTGCGGCAACGATCTCAAACACTTCGTCGTTGGTCAGGCACCACTGGCTCGCCTTGCCGGGATGGCGCTTGCCGTCGTACCAGGCATAGTATTCGGGGTGCGATTCGCCGTAGACGGCGGCCGGCAGCAGCTTGTCGAAGGTGTGCACCCAGTAGGTGTTGGCAAACTCTTCCGACGGCTCTTCGAGGCGCATCCACGCGCGGTAGTCGGGGTCGGTGGCGAGGGCGTAGTTCTGGCTCTGGCGGTAGCGGAACGCGGGATTGTCGATGAAGTCGACGGCCGGTATGGTGAGGTCGGCGGCCTGCGGTGCGGTGTAGTCACGTTCGCTCCAGTAGTTGCATCCGGCATAGCGTTCAAGAAGGGAGATGACGCCGTAGAGCGAGCCTTTGCCGCGCGTGCTCTCGATGGTCACCCATCCCGGACGCGAGTCGATGCGGAAGCCGTCCTCGGCGATGGCCGGATTGTCGGTGCGGCGTATCACTATGTCGCCCTTCTTGGGCTTGGCATTGCTGACTACGAGCGGGATGTGGGCGCCCGTGATGCGTCCGGCAAACTCCTGGAGCATCTTCACTGCCGGCGTGTCGAGCGTGTCGGTGCAGATGATGCGGCCGGTGGCGCGGTGATTCTTTACTATCGTGGTCTGTGCTGAGGCTGCGATGAGCGAAAAAAAGCTGAAAAGCAGCAGTGTCGTGAAAAAACGTGTCTTCATGGTCATGGGCTTGGACTGGTTGTGATGCAAAATTAAGAAAAATGCATGATTATTCCGCGATTTCTGCGTAACTTTGCAACCTAAATAGAAAAAAGGGACAAATTTCAAGGTAATATGCAGAACATAAGAAACGTTGCCATCATAGCCCATGTGGATCATGGCAAGACCACGCTTGTGGACAAGATGCTACTTGCCGGCAATCTTTTTCGTGAGAACCAGAATGCCGGAGAACTCATTCTTGACAATAATGATCTCGAACGCGAGCGCGGTATAACAATCCTTTCGAAAAACGTATCAATCAACTATAAAGGCTATAAGATCAACATCATCGACACTCCGGGACACTCCGATTTCGGCGGCGAGGTGGAGCGCGTGCTCAACATGGCCGACGGCTGTCTGCTGTTGGTGGACGCCTTCGAAGGTCCGATGCCCCAGACGCGCTTCGTGCTTCAGAAAGCCATCGAGATGGGGCTGAAGCCCGTGGTGGTGATCAACAAGGTCGACAAGCCCAACTGCCGTCCCGACGAGGTGCAGGAGATGGTGTTTGACCTGATGTGCAATCTCGATGCCACTGAGGATCAGCTCGATTTCCCGACCATCTACGGCTCGGCCAAGCAGGGGTGGATGAGCACCGACTGGAACAAGCCGACCACCGACATCACGGCCGTGCTCGATGCCATCATCAAATATATTCCCGAACCCGAAACCCTCGAAGGCCCGGCACAGATGCTGATCACATCGCTCGACTACTCGTCGTATGTGGGCCGTATAGCCATCGGACGCGTTCACCGCGGTGAGCTGCGTGAGGGCGCCGATATTGCGCTGTGCAAGAAAGACGGCTCGGTGGTGCGCCAGCGCATCAAAGAGCTTCACGTGTTTGAGGGTATGAGCCGCAAGCGCGTGGAGAGCGTGAAGAGCGGCGACATCTGCGCCCTCATCGGCATCGACGGCTTTGAGATTGGCGACACCATAGCCGACTTCGAGAATCCCGAACCGCTGCCCCGCATAGCCATCGACGAGCCCACGATGTCGATGACCTTCACCATCAACGACTCGCCCTTCTTCGGCAAGGACGGCAAATATGTGACATCGCGCCACATCGCCGACCGCCTCACCCGCGAGCTCGACCGCAACCTGGCCCTGCGCGTGGAAAAAGGCGAGGGCGAGGACCACTGGATTGTCTATGGTCGCGGCGTGCTCCATCTGTCGGTGCTGATCGAAACGATGCGCCGCGAGGGCTATGAGCTTCAGGTGGGTCAGCCGCAGGTGATCATCAAGGAGGTCGACGGCGTGAAATGCGAGCCGGTCGAAGCGATGACCATTAACGTGCCCGAAGAATATTCGTCGAAAATGATCGATATGGTCACCCGGCGCAAAGGCGATCTGGTGAGCATGAACGTGCAGAACGACCGCGTGCACATGGAATTCGTGATACCGTCGCGCGGCATCATCGGTCTGCGCAACAATGTGCTGACCGCATCGGCCGGCGAGGCCATCATGGCACACCGCTTCCTCGAATTCCAGCCCTGGAAAGGCGACATCGAGCGCCGCACCAACGGCTCGCTGATAGCCATGGAGGCCGGCACGGCCTACGCCTACGCCATTGACAAGCTGCAGGACCGCGGCCGCTTCTTCATCTTCCCGCAGGAAGAGGTGTATGCCGGACAGGTGGTGGGCGAAAACGCCAAGGAGAACGATATCGTGGTGAATGTGACCAAATCCAAGAAACTCACCAACATGAGAGCTTCGGGCGCCGACGACAAGGCGCGCATCATCCCGCCGGTGGTGTTCTCGCTCGAAGAGGCGCTCGAATACATCAAGGGCGACGAATATGTGGAGGTGACGCCGCATCATATCCGTCTGCGCAAGATAATCCTCGATGAGCTCGAACGCAAACGCGCCAACAAATAATGTGCCCGAAGGCACTGAACGAGAAAAGTCCGGGGCGCTGCGACGACAACCTTATGGTCAGTCGGCAGCGCCCCGGGTGTATTTGTGTATAAAGGAGCTTGGGGTGTTATCTTACCGGAGCATTCTGAGCGCGGCTGCGTAGTCGGGCTCATTGGTGATCTCGCTGACGAGTTCGCGGTAGGCTATCTTGCGCTCATGGTCGATGTTGATGACGGCGCGGGCAAGCAGGCCGGCCAACGGGCCGTCGCAAATCTGCACGCCGAATTTTTGGCCGAAGAGCGGCGAGCGGAATGCTGATGCGAAGATCACGTTGTTGATGTTTTCGACGGTGCAGAAACGCGACATGGCAAAGGGCAGATCCATCGACACGCAGATCACTGAGGTGTCGGGCAGCGATGCCGCCTCTTCGTTGAAACGCCGCACGCTGCGTGCGCACACTTCGGTGTCGAGGCTTGGGAATATGTTGAGCACAACGCGACGGCCTACAAAGTCGTTGCACTGGACCTGACTGAGGTCGGGGCCCGCAAGATGAAAACAGGGAGCGTCGGAGCCGGCTGCCGGCATGTTTCCGTAGGTGTGGCATGGAGTGCCTTTGAAATAGATAGTTTCCATAATGGTTGTCAAGTAGTTGCTGGTTTGTGTTGGATGAAGCGGCCGAGTGGGGCGATGATGCCTGCGTGTCAGTCGGTAAGTGTCATTTTCTGAATAACATCTGAAGCGAGATCATTGTTGTAGCCGATGATCACATTTTTTACAATTCCGTCGCTGCCGGTGAGTATCACCACAGGGAAATCGGCGGCGCCGCAGTCGCGGGCCAGCGAGCGGGCGCTTTTGAGCAGGTGCTCGCCGGGCAGGATGCCGGGGATGATCTCTTCGATGGGATCGGTGAGGTTGTCGGTGAACGCCCAGATGATGTCGGCATTGAAGGGTAGCCGTGCGGCGGCGTCGCGCAGCGCTTCGACGGTTGCGGCAGTGAAGCTGCCTCCGGCTTCAAGCAGCGCCACTATGGTGGGGCAGCGGAAGCGGTCGTTGGCCCGGCGTGAATAGCGCTCGCCGGTTGTGGTGGGGAGCGAGAATGCCGGCAACGGTTGTCCCGGGAGGTTGGCGAGGCTGAAATTGCTCTGGCGGTAGCGCTCAAACTCCATCGGGAAGCGGCCTACGAGCCACTGTTCGGTGATGGGCGGCGTGATGCTGTCGGTTGTCGAAGAGGTGTAGTGGGTGATGACGGTCTGTTCGCTGATCGAGCCGGGGTTGTTTTCGAGGCTTACGCGCAGCGGCAGCGCTGTCTGAGGGTCGAACACATATTCGGCTTCCATGGCCACGGCGCCCTGACGTGTCATGACGGCATCGACGGCCGCCACGCGACGACCGGAGATGAGCGTGTCGGGGCGGAACACGGCGTTGTAAGACGAGTCGGCGCTGATGCGGCTCAGCTCGCCGGCTATGGCCTGTGGCAGCAGCGCGAAAAACTGCGGCGTGCGGTGCACGCCCTCGCTCCGCGAGCCGATTATGGCGGGCATGCCGCAGCTGGCCGACGACATC
>CABUBG010000072.1:0-10896 GCA_902489785.1 uncultured Porphyromonadaceae bacterium | reverse complement strand
ATCTGGCGCACTGCTGCGACCCTGACGTTAACATATTTTGTGGGATGGGGTCTAAAAATCCGAGACGAAAATTTTGCCACATTACATAAATAAAGTAAATTTGTGGTGGCGGCTGCCATTGTGTGCCGACGACCGCCTTTCGACCTCTGACCAAATAATTTCATAACCCTCGCGCAATGCGCGAACATAACCCCTTACTATAACATGGACAACAACAACGAACTCCTCAAGACAGTCACTGAAAAAGCCAAAGTGTGGCTCGGTGAAGGCTACGACGAAGAAACACGTGCCGAAGTGCGCCGCATGCTCGACGCCGAAGACCACACCGAGCTCATCGAATCATTCTATAAAGACCTCGAATTCGGCACAGGCGGTCTCCGCGGCATCATGGGCGCCGGTTCCAACCGCATGAACATCTACACCGTAGGCGCTGCCACACAGGGCCTCGCCAACTACCTCAAGGAAGCTTTCTCCACGCTCCCCGAAATCTCCGTAGTCGTAGGCCACGACGTGCGCAACAACTCACGCCGCTTTGCCGAAATCGTTGCCGACATCTTTTCGGCCAACGGCATAAAGGTCTACCTCTTCGATTCGTTCCGCCCCACTCCCGAGCTTTCTTTCGCCATCCGCAAGCTCGGATGCCAGAGCGGCGTCAACATCACCGCCTCACACAACCCCAAGGAATATAACGGCTACAAAGCCTACTGGGAAGACGGCGCACAGATCATCGCTCCCCACGACGTGAACATCATCGACCACGTCAACCGCATCAAAGGCGTCGAAGCCATCCGCTTCAATGGCGACAAATCAAAAATCCAGATCATCGGCGAAGAGATCGACCGTCAGTTCCTCGATGCCATCAAAGGCCTCTCGCTCAGCCCCGACGCCATCGAACGCCACAAAGACCTCAAGATCGTCTACACCCCCATCCACGGCACCGGCGTGAAGCTCATCCCCGAATCGCTCCGCAACTACGGCTTCACCAACATCATCCACGTGCCCGAACAGGATATCCCCTCCGGCGACTTCCCCACTGTCGTATCCCCCAACCCTGAGGTTCCCTCGGCTATGGCCATGGCAATCGCTAAAGCCAAAGAAACCAATGCCGACCTCGTGATGGCTTCTGACCCCGACGCCGACCGCATCGGCTGCGTGCTCCGCGACACCAAGGGCGAATATGTGCTCATCAACGGCAACCAGATCGTGATGATCCTCCTCAACTACATCATGACCCGAAACGCCGAGCTCGGCCGTCTCACCGGCAACGAATACATCGTCAAGACCATTGTCACCACCGAGACCATCAAATCGATCGCCGACAAAAACAACATCCGCATGTTTGACTGCTACACCGGCTTCAAATGGATCGCCGCCGTGATCCGCGACCACGAAGGCACCTCTCGCTATCTCGGCGGCGGCGAAGAAAGCTACGGATTCCTCGCCGAAGATTTCTGCCGCGACAAAGATGCCGTCAGCGCCATCTCCCTCATGGCCGAAGCCGCTGCTTGGGCAAAGGACAAAGGCATGGACTTCCTCCAGATGCTCCAGGACATCTACATCAAATACGGCTACTCTCACGAAGAAGGCATCTCCGTGGTCCGCACCGGCAAAGCCGGCGCCGAAGAGATCCAGGCCATGATGAAAGAGTTCCGCGCCAATCCTCCCAAACAGCTCGGCGGCAGCGACGTTGTCATCATCAAGGACTACGACTCGCTTTCGCTCACCGACGTCAAGAACGCTTCCGTCACCAAACTCGACATGCCCACCACATCCAACGTGCTCCAGTACTTCACTGCCGACGGCACCAAAGTATCTGTACGTCCTTCCGGCACAGAACCCAAAATCAAATTCTACATCGAAGTTCACGGCAAGATGGCTTCAGCTGCCGACTACGAAAAAGCCAACGCTGACGCTGCCGTCAAGATCGAAGCCGTCAAAAAAGATCTCGGCATAGCCTGATCCCCACCTGACAGCACGTCAACCCCTATAACCCGGCGGCCGACGCCCGGACACGGTAATCCCATTACCCTCCGGCGCCGGCCGCCGGCCGTTTCTTCTCCGGAAGGCCGCAAAATTGCAAAAACGAATTAATTTTAGTACTTTTGCACTGAATGTAACCCTTAACACTCAAATGAGTTCCACCATCGACAACGACAAAATAACTGACGCTCTCCCCGCTCAGCAGCAACCCGCTTCGGAATACACCGAGGACAACATACAGACCCTTGACTGGAACGAGCACATACGCCGCCGCCCCGGCATGTATATCGGCAAGCTCGGCGACGGCTCCGCCCCCGACGACGGCATCTACGTACTGCTCAAAGAAGTGACCGACAACTCCATCGACGAATACATGATGGGCTTCGGCCGCCAGATCACCGTCGACGTCACCGACCATGAGGTATGCGTGCGCGACTACGGCCGAGGCATCCCCCTGGGCAAACTTGTCGAAGCTTCGTCACGCATGAACACCGGCGGCAAATACGACTCGAAGGCGTTCAAGAAATCTGTAGGTCTCAACGGCGTCGGTCTCAAAGCCGTCAATGCCCTCTCGTCAAGTTTCGTGATCACATCCGTGCGCGACGGCCTCTCAAAAACCGTATGCTATTCGCACGGCGACGTCACCAACGACTATGATCCGGTGCCCACTGAAGAGCCCAACGGCACTTCAGTCACTTTCTCGCCCGACCCGGAGCTCTTCCGCAACTATCGCTATCGCGAGGAATTCATCAACCCGCTTCTCAAAAACTACACGTTCCTCAACACGGGGCTGACAATCGTGTTCAACGGTCAGCGGATGATCTCGCGCCACGGTCTGCTCGACCTCCTGCGTGATGCCATGACCGACGAGCCCCTCTACCCCATAATCCATCTGAAGTCAGAAGAGATCGAAGTGGCCATCACTCACGCCAATCAGTATGGCGAGGAATACTATTCATTTGTCAACGGACAGCACACGACGCAGGGCGGCACTCATCTGACCGCTTTCAAAGATGCCGTCTCACGCACCGTAAAGGACTATTTCAACAAATCGTCGTTCGAGCCTTCCGACATCCGTTCGGGCATCGTGGCCGCCATTTCGCTCAAGGTCGAGGAACCGGTGTTTGAGTCGCAGACCAAGACCAAACTCGGTTCGCGCGACATGAGCCCCGAAGGACCCACCGTGGCAAAATTTGTCGGCGACTTCATCAAAAAAGAGCTCGACGACTATCTGCACCGCGACCTTGCCACCGCCGACATCATCCTGAAAAAGATCCAGGCCAACGAGCGCGAGCGCCGCGCCATGTCGGGCATCACCAAAAAGGCGCGCGAACAGGCAAAGAAAATCAATCTCCACAATAAGAAACTCCTCGACTGCCGCGTGCACCTCAGCGACACGAAAGGCGACGAAGAGAAAAAACTCCAGTCATCAATCTTCATCACCGAGGGCGACTCGGCAGCCGGATCCATCACCAAGATCCGCAACGTCGAGACACAGGCCGTGTTCTCGCTCCGCGGCAAGCCGAAAAACACCTACGGCAAGACGAAGAAAATGGTTTATGAAAACGAGGAGTTCAACCTCCTGCAGGCTGCCCTCAACATCGAGGAATCGATCGACAACCTGCGCTACAACAAGGTGATCATAGCCACCGATGCCGATGTCGACGGCATGCACATCCGAATGCTTCTGCTCACGTTCTTCCTGCAGTTCTTCCCCGACATCATCAAACGTGGTCACATCTACATCCTCCAGACCCCGCTCTTCCGCGTCCGCAACAAAAAGACATCGAAACGCAACAGCTCTGCCTCCGGCCAGACACACGACAAGGCCGACGACACCTACTACTGCTATTCCGATGCCGAACGCATCGAGGCTATCAGCCAGCTCGGAAACAACGCCGAAATCACGCGATTCAAAGGTCTTGGCGAGATATCCCCCGAGGAATTCGCCGCTTTCATCGGCCCTGACATGCGCGCCGACCGCGTGACCATCCACAAAGAGGACGGCGTCGCCGAATTGCTCCGCTTCTACATGGGCAAGAACTCCATCGAAAGGCAAAACTTCATCATCGACAATCTCGTTATAGAGGACGACTCCCAGATTTCATGAAAACAGCCATCTATCCCGGGTCATTCAACCCCTTCACCATAGGGCATCTCGACATTCTGCGTCGCGCGCTGCCGCTTTTCGGCCACATCACCGTGGTCATTGGCGTCAACCCCGACAAGCAGCATACCGCCGCCGACACCGAAGCGCTTGCCCAACGCATCAACACCGCGCTCGGCACCGACGATGCCGTCAGCGTCACGAAGTGGTCGGGTCTGACGGTCGACATCGCCCGCAGCCTCGGCGCCACATGGATGATCCGCGGCGCCCGCACGGCCGCCGACTTCGACTACGAGCGCAACCTGGCCGACATCAACCGCCGTCTCGCCCCGGATATCGAGACGCTCATTCTCCCCGCCATGCCCGAACTGGCTTGCATCTCTTCGTCGATGGTGCGCGAACTGGCAGCACATGGCCGCGACACCCGCGACCTTATCGTCTGAACACGCCGCACCGCATTACACATATATAATAATTAGATTTTATCATAACCGACATGAATATATCACTCCGCAATCTTATCTTATCTATCGGCATCCTGTTGTTCACACACCCGGCAACGGCACAGACCCTGTCGCCGGATCAAAAAATACGTTATGCCGACCGCATCATCGAAAACTACTATGTCGACACAGTCAACTCCGACACACTCGCCGAAGAAGCCATCAAAGCCATGCTTCGCACGCTCGACCCGCACTCATCATACTCCGACCCCGAGGAGACACGGGCTCTCACCGAACCGCTCCAGGGCAATTTCTCCGGCATAGGCATTCAGTTCAGCCTCATCAACGACACCATCTATGTGATCCAGCCCGTTGTCGGCGGCCCCTGCGACCGCGCCGGCATCGTGGCCGGCGACCGCATCATCGCCGCCAACGACACGATCCTTTCAGGTAAGAAGCTGAAAAACAACGATGTGATGCATCATCTCCGCGGCCCCAAAGGCTCGGAGGTAGTGCTCAGCGTTCTGCGTCACGGCCGCACGGAGCCCATGACGTTCCGCATCATCCGCGACGACATACCCATCTACAGCGTCGACGCATCTTATATGGTCAACCCCACCACGGGCTATGTCAAGCTCAGCCGGTTCGCCGAGTCGTCGGCCGAAGAGGTGGCCGAAGCCTGCTCGAAGCTCCGCAAACAGGGCATGAAGGATCTCATCCTCGATTTATCCTACAATGGCGGCGGATATCTCAACGCGGCCGTCGAACTCTGTGAACGCATGCTCTCGCCCGGCGATATGATCGTATTCACACGCGGCAGCAAGGTGAACGATGCCGAATATCACGCCCGCAAAAAACCGCAGCTCGTCAACGGCCGCATCGTGGTCATGGTCAACCAGAGCTCGGCTTCCGCTTCCGAGATCCTTGCCGGTGCGCTTCAGGACCACGACCGCGCCGTCATCGTCGGCCGCCGCACTTTCGGCAAAGGTCTCGTCCAGCGCCCCTTCCCCTTCCCCGACGGATCTATGATCCGCCTCACCGTAGCCCGCTACTACACCCCGTCGGGTCGCTGCATCCAGAAACATTATGATGCCGGCGACAGCGAATCCTACGAAAAAGATCTCCTCAACCGCTACAACAGCGGCGAGCTTTACAGTGCCGATTCTGTCGATATCGACCGCACCACCCCCTACTACACGCTCCGCAATCACCGCACCGTCTATGGCGGAGGCGGCATAATGCCCGACCGTTTCGTGGCCATCGACACTACTGACATCACCGACTATTCCCGCGATCTGATAGCCAAAGGCGTCTACAATACTTTCGCCCTCAACTATCTCGACAATCATCGCGACGAGCTCAAGAAAGCCTACCGCACGGAGGATGCCTTCGTCGACAATTTCGAAGTCACCGACACCCTTCTTAAAGAGTTCACCGACCGCGCCGCAACCGAAGGCGTCGCCTTCAACGAGGAGCAGTACGACCGCTCGCTGCCCACCATCAAAGCCGTGCTCAAAGGCATGATCGGCCGCGACCTCTTCTCCGAATCCACCTATTTCCGCATCATCAACCGCATTGAGCCTGAATACGAGGAAGCCGTCCGCATCATCACCGATCCGGAGCTCTACAACTCGCTTCTGCAGGCCGACGACAAGAAATGACACGGCAAGTCAACTGCATCATAGTGGCCGCAGGGAGCGGACGCCGCTTCGGCGCTCCGACGCCCAAACAGTTCTGCGATCTCGCCGGACGTCCGCTGCTCATGACCACCGTCGAACGTCTGCGCTTCGCGCTGCCCGATGCCCGTATGCTTCTGATTCTTAACGAGAGCTGGGTGGGGAGATGGCTGGAGATGTGCCGCGAGCACTCGTTCGCATCGCCCGAGATCGTGGCCGGCGGCGACACTCGCCTGCAGTCGGTGGCCAACGCCCTGAACGCCATCGGCGATTCCGGCGATTCGGTCACACTGGTCCACGACGGCGCGCGCCCGCTCGTCAGCCCGGCGGTGGTCGATGCCGTTGTGAATGCCATTGTCAACGATAACGCGCAGGGGGCCATACCGTGCGTTCCGCTCACCGATTCAATCCGGCAGATAGCGCCCGACGGCACATCGCACGCCGCCGACCGTTCGTTGTTCCGCGCCGTCCAGACGCCGCAGGCCTTCCCCACGGCTCTGCTGAAGCAAGCCTACGCCCTGCCCTCGACACCCCGGATGACCGACGATGCTTCCGTAATGGAAGGCGCCGGCTTCACCGACATACGCATCGTCGACGGCGATCCGCGCACATTGAAAATCACGCATCCCGCCGACCTGATTCTTGCCGAACAGCTCCTCAGCCACGACTCATGAAACGTCTGCGTGCCACCGACATCACCTATCTTAAAGGCATAGGGCCACGGCGTGGCGAATTGCTGAAGAAGCAGCTCGACATCCACACACTCTACGATCTGCTGTATCATTTCCCGCGGCAGTACATCGACCGCTCTCGCTTCTACACCATTGCGTCGTTTGCCGGCGAGATGCCGTCGGTGCAGGTGCGCGGCCATTTCATAAGTTTCAATCAGCTCGGCGAAGGCGCCAAGACGCGTCTGGTCGGACTGTTCACCGACGGAACGGCTACGCTGGAGGTAGTGTGGTTCCGCAACATCCGCAAACTGCGCGAATTCTACCACACGGCGACACCCTATGTGGTGTTCGGGCATCCCTCGGAGTTTTCCGGCCGCTGGAGCATGGTGCACCCCGAAATCGATTCGCCCGACTCCATCCAGGCCACGTCGGGGCTCCGCGGCGTGTACCCCCTCACGGAAACGCTACGCAACTGCGGCATCTCATCACGCAATTTCCACGCATGGGTCCAGACCCTTCTTGCCCAATATTCATCGGAAATCAACGACCCGCTCCCGCTGGAACTCCGACGGCGCTTCCGCCTCATCGACCGGCTGACGGCGCTTGCAACCATCCACAATCCGGCCGACAACGAGTCGCTGCATCAGGCACGCCGGCGTCTGAAATTCGAAGAGCTGCTCTATCTGCAGCTGAACATCATTAGCTATGCCCGGCGGCGGTCGGCCTCGGTCAACGGCCATCGGTTCTCGCGCGTGGGAGAATATTTCAACAACTTCTTTTTCAATCATCTCCCCTTCCCGCTCACCGACGCACAAAAACGCGTGATCAAGGAGATATACTCCGACATGCGCTCGGGACGCCAGATGAACCGCCTGCTTCAGGGCGATGTCGGCTCAGGCAAAACGCTCGTAGCACTGATGTGCATGCTCATCGCCCTTGGCAACGGCACGCAGGCATGCCTCATGGCGCCGACCGAGATTCTGGCCACCCAGCACTTTGAGACGCTGACGCAGCTCGCCGCCCCTATCGGCATCAACGTGAAACTGCTCACCGGCTCGACACCGAAACGGCAGCGCGACGTGATCCACTCGCAGCTTCTCGACGGGACGCTCCACATACTCATCGGTACACATGCCGTCATCGAGGACAACGTGCAGTTCAGCAACCTCGGCCTTGTGGTGATCGACGAGCAGCACCGCTTCGGCGTGGCCCAGCGCGCGCGAATGTGGCGCAAGAACGCCATCCCGCCGCATATCCTCGTCATGACCGCCACCCCGATACCGCGCACCCTTGCCATGACCGTCTACGGCGACCTTGACGTGTCGGTGATCGATCAGCTGCCGCCCGGGCGCAAGCCGGTCACCACCCTGCTCCGCTATGAAAACCGCCGCCTCGAAGTGTATCAGCATATCTCGCGCCAGCTGCGGCAGGGGCGCCAGGCTTACATCGTCTATCCCCTGATCAAAGAGAACGAAAAGATCGACCTCAAAAGTCTGGAGGAGGGCTACGAACAGATCTGCGACACCTTCCGCGACTACCGCATAGCCTACGTGCACGGCAAGATGAAGCCGTCGGAGAAAGACACCCAGATGAACCTCTTTGCCTCGCACAAAGCCGACATCCTCGTGGCCACCACCGTGATTGAAGTGGGTGTCAACGTGCCCAACGCCACCACGATGGTCATAGAAAATGCCGAGCGTTTCGGGCTGTCGCAGCTCCACCAGCTGCGCGGACGCGTGGGGCGCGGCGAAGGCCAGAGCACCTGCATCCTCATGACCAAAGCGGCGATAGCGCAGGAGACACGCCGCCGGCTTGAGATCATGACCTCGACCACCGACGGCTTTGTCGTAGCCGAAGCCGACCTCAAGATGCGCGGACCCGGCGACCTCGAGGGTACACTGCAGAGCGGCATGCCCATCGACCTGAAGATAGCCTCGCTGGCCAACGATTCCGATATCCTCACGGCGGCCCGCGACGAGGCGAACCGCATTCTCGATGCCGACCCCACCCTCTCCTCGCCGCAATACACCCCCGTAGCCGAAGAGATCAAAGAACTCTTCGCCAAAACCATCGACTGGAGCCAGATCAGCTGACGCGCCCCACACCCATACGCCACATAGCAAAGCGCCACACAGTTAAGCGTCTACATTTATGCAAACTGCGGGCAGACAAAAACCGTGTTAAAAAATTGCGGAAAATTATTACATATTTTAACGGGAAATTAACAGTCCAAAACCGGCTAAACACTATTCTTTTAACTTTCACGTATTTTAGCACTTTCCTTGCCACGGCTGATTACCAGCTACTTAGCCTTTGCAGTTTTAGACAAATTAACTAAATTAAGTTTTTTTGTTTTGCTAACATTTTGGCTATTAGTATCATTTTATTATTTTTGAGCATCAAAACAGAGCAATTGTAATCAAATCCTAAAAATCATGGAAAGAACACTCATCATTTTCAAACCTTCGGCCATGCAGAGAGGCCTGACAGGTGAAATCCTCGCCCGGTTCCAACGCAAAGGCCTCATCATAGCAGGCATGAAAATGATGCAGCTCGACGAGAAAATCCTCCGCGAGCACTACGCTCACCTCGTTGACCGTCCCTTCTTCCCGTTCATTCTCCGGTCCATGACCGCATGCCCGGTCATCGTGATGTGCCTCCGGGGCCGCGACGCCGTTAAGGTAGTGCGCATGATGACCGGAGCCACCAACGGCCGCGAAGCCCTTCCGGGAACCATCCGCGGCGACTACAGCCTCAGCGGACAGGAAAACATCATCCACGCTTCATCGAGCGTTGAGGATGCCGAGATCGAAGTGAACCGGTTCTTCCGCCCCGACGAAATTTTCGACTGGATTCCCCAGAACCGCCCGTTCCTTTATTCCCCCGACGAGATCTGACAACCCAATCATTGATTACTACTCAACACAAACGAATAACCCCAATCTCTATACCTCAAAAAAAACAAACCGATCCCCTCAATGCAACTTTCTAAAAAACTGACAATCGCCGCTGCTGTCGCAGCAATGCTCTGCGCATCGTCTGCCACTGCACAATTCCGGCTCCCCACGCCCCATACCGATCAACACAACAGCCTTATCGCCAATCAGCGCGTGGCCGGAATAGATATCGACAAAGCAAAACTGGAAGCGCTTCGCAAACAGGAGCTCAATATCGAGACAGGCGATGTCGACTTATTCAACTACAACTGGTCATCGCAATCAATAACCACGGCCTACGCCGGCCTCGCCATACCTGAAACCCGCAACATCGACGTGACAGGCTATGTGGCTCCCGTGCGCGGAAAGCTCACCTCCAACTACGGCTATCGCCCCCGCTTCGGCCGCATGCACAAAGGTGTGGACCTCAATCTCAACGTCGGCGACACCGTAGTCGCTGCTTTCGACGGCCGCGTGCGCATCACCAAATTTGAAGGCAAAGGCTACGGCTACTACGTGGTGGTTCGCCACGACAACGGACTGGAAACCGTCTACGGCCACCTCTCACGCTTCCTCGTTAAGCCCAACCAGTATGTCAAAGCCGGCCAGCCGATAGCTCTCGGCGGAAACACCGGCCGCAGCACAGGCCCGCACCTCCACTTCGAGACACGCTTCATGGGTCTGGCCATCAACCCCAACGCCATCATCGATTTCGAAAACTTCGTGACTCACAAAGACGTGTTCACGTTCGACAAATCGTCTTACGAGAAATCGCTGAGATACGGTCCGTCAAAAAGCCACAAAAAGAGCAAAATGTCGAAAGGCAAAAAATCGCGCAAAGGCAAATCGACCGCCTCGCGTAAGAAAAAACGCAGCCGTCGCCGTTAATCACAGGAATAAACCTAATTAAGCATAATGTTGGATGAAGATGCGATGCCGAATTTCCGGTGTCGCATCTCTTTTTATGGCTTCCGCGCCGGGCGGATATGGAATATAGTATCCATCCGAAAAAAGCCGACTTGATTTTGTCAGGTCGGCTTAGGTTTTGTAGTTGTAAGGGAGGAGTTTGACGAGTTCGAGTTC
>CABUBG010000071.1:0-10938 GCA_902489785.1 uncultured Porphyromonadaceae bacterium | reverse complement strand
GAGATGCCGGCGGCTGGAAGCCGCCGCTCCTAACGGTCCCTGCCATTTCATTAGCAGTTGTTGATCCAATGTTGCTTTGCTTGAATCGTAAACAAAAAGGGCGCCACGGTGAGGTGACGCCCTTTTGGAAAGGTTTTTTGTGGGGATGATTACATCTCTTTGACGATTGTGCGAGAGCCGCCCATGTTGCGAGAGAAGGCTGCTTTCATCTGCTTTGAGGGCTTGAGCATGTGTACGCCGGATGCGGCAGCACGCGATGCCGGAGCCGATGCCAGCGACGGTTTGTTTCCGTTGGCAGCCCAGTAGATGGCGATGTAAGAGAGCATGTCGTCGGTCGTACCGAAGTCGCCGGGGAAGTACTGGCTGTCGTCGAATTCAAAGTTGGGCTTGAAGCCATCGGCATAGTCGCGGAACCCTTTGGCGTTCTCGCAGTAGAAAGTGATCGGGTAGAGGACGAAGTTGTAGCTTCCTGCACGTTTCTGCCAGCCTTCCATACCGCAGTTCTTGCCCTGAGTCGTCGTACCGATGAGACGGACGTCGATGTCGAGGCCGCGTAGGCCGTTGATGAGGAGCTCGCTGGCCGAGGCGGTGTTCTCCGTGCCGATTACATAGACGTGGCTGAGGTTGAGCGCGCTGTTGAGTGCCTGAGCGATAGGCTCGTAGCCGGCTGACGTTTCGGGGTTGGCTGCTTCGCCGATGTTGTAGACACCGACTTCGCCGGCGGCGGTGCGGGCGGCGTTGAAGGTGGTGCGGAGGTAGGTCTGACCCTGGTGAGCCTGGCCTGCTACGAGAGTGCCGAGGACGGTGCTCGAGAGGACGTGTCCGCCATTGTTGTAGCGGAGGTCGATGATGAGTTCGCTGACACCTTCAGCCTTGAACTGGTTGAAAATTTCGAGGAGCTGCGAGTCGTAGTCCATGTGGAAGTTCATGTAGAGGAGATAGCCGATCTTTTTGCCGTTGTTGGCTGTGATGACGGTTGATTTGTAGATCGCGGGATCGACGTAGGTGGTGCGACCGATCTGCACGGATGCTACGCGTGTGGTGACGGTGGCTACGCCGTTGTTGAATTCGACAGTGTTG
The DNA here is from genome assembly GCA_902489785.1 of uncultured Porphyromonadaceae bacterium. Classification (GTDB taxonomy): domain Bacteria; phylum Bacteroidota; class Bacteroidia; order Bacteroidales; family Muribaculaceae; genus Paramuribaculum. The sequence continues at coordinate 9,858 of CABUBG010000071.1, read as the reverse complement.
AGGTCGACGGTGACATTGCCGTTGAGGAGCGAATTGCCGAGCGACTGATAGTTGCTCTGTGTGACGGCGATGTTGTTGACTTTGGAGATGAAGTCGCCGCGGCGAACACCGGCCTGATCGGCGGCGGTGCCGGGAGTGACATACATCACGGCGAAGCCGCAAGGAGCGTCGTCGTTGGCGCCGAGGATGGTGGGCATCACGGCGAGACCGGCATCGGAATAGCTTTCACCTGCTGAACGCGACAGGGGAGCGTTGCTCTGGATGTTGGAGTAGTAACCGACGCGCTGACCGTTCTGCCACAGACCGTCGTCGTGGTTTACGTCGTTGCTTTCGGCCACACCGTCAAGCATCTGAGTGAGGAACTGGTCGTAGTCGAGGCTATAGTCAAGGAGAAGGTCGGCCACGGGCTCGTTCCAGAGGTAATACTGCTTCATGATGTCGAATGTCCAGGCGTTGACGTCGCGGAATCGGCCTTCGCCTTTTTCAACGACGCCTTCGCCCTGGCGTACGATGAGCACGCACGGTTCGGCATAGCCGTTGATTTTCACGGTCACTTCAGCCGAGCGTCCGAGCTTGCCGTCGTTGGGGGCTACTTTCAGACGCAGCGAGCTGGTGCCGGAATAACCGCTGGGTGTCAGCACCTCGCACCATTCCTGGTTGCTGGTGGCAGTCCAGTTTGACGGTGCTTCGAATTCGTAGATAAGGAGTTGTCCTTTGAGGTCGGCGTCGTTGACGGCTGACCATTGTGCTGTCTCGATGCCGGAGCCGGGCAGTTCGTCGTCATCGTCATCACAGGCTGTGAATCCGAATGCCATTGAGCCGATGAGTGCCGACAGGGCAAATGATTTGAAATATTTCAGTAACATGGTGTTGCTTGATTAGATGATTATTTGAGTTTGATTCTGTCGGCAGCCTTTGAGCGGGCTTCTTTGGCCGAGTGGTCGAATGAGCGGATCACGATGGTCTTCGGTGCGTTGATCTTTCCGCGGTGCAGATAGGCCGATGCGGATGCGTTGCGTTCGAGCACGAGATCTGAATAGCAGCGGAACTGGACGTCGCTGTACCACCAAGCCGAGTTTGCCGTGCACATCGAGGGATAGTAATAGGCGGGAATGTTCGGGTTGTAATATCCCTTGACGGTCACGGTGTTGCCATCGGCAGATACTTCGACAGGGAAGTCGTAGAGGTTGTCGATGTCGCGGCCGGTCGACGGGCGTATGCCTACTCCCCAGAAGTATGAGTTGGCGCTTGTGCCGAAGTTACCCATTGTCCAGTTGAGGCTCTCGGGTTTCGGAACCACGATGCCGTCTTCGCGGAATTCAATGAACCATTTGGGGCCATAAAGAGTGGCAGCTTCCTGTGCCGATTTGCCGGCGGCGATAAGGTCGGATGGCGACTGGTAGGGGAAGTCGCTTTCAGGGCCGAAGCCGAGAGCCACAAGGCGGTTAGCGGCTGAGTATTCGGCTGTCGTGGCATCGTCAACACCTGTAGAGATTGTGACGGGGAAGGTCACGATGTTGCCGTTGACATCGGTTGTCGAAGCGGTGTAGTGACCTGGCATGTTGGTGCGTGTCTCTCCGCCGATCTGGGGAAGCATGTCGGTCGTGAATGTGACATATTCAGCTGAGCTGACATATTCATCGTTGACGGCATAGATGCCGAACACGTAGGATGTGTTGGCCTGGAGATCGGAGGTCTCGAAAGTGGCGCCTTCGGATGAGAGAAGTTCAGCCAGCTGATCTCCGTAGACGGTTGAGCCGTTGTTCTGGATTATAGTCGACATGTCGACGCCAAGATCGCCCAAGGCGTCGACCTGGCTCTTAAGGAAGAATCCATAGACGGCGGAAACGGCGTTCTGCAGCTTCACGTTGTAGGCGGCTGATTTCCACGGAGCTGTCACGGATTCAGGCATCGCGGTGATGGTGATCTGCGGCACGGGTCCAACGGGTTCGCCGGTGCGGAAGTCGATGTATTTGGCTATTTCATGGCGTTCGCTGTCGAATCCTACGATGCCGACCACATAGTCGGTGTTGGAGATCAGACCGGTGGAGTTGATCACGGTGCTGCCGACGTGTTCGCGGGGTGTCTGGTTGGTGGAGTCGTCCCAGTTGCCGATAACTACCGAACGCACCTGAGCTTCACCTTCGCGGCGGAAGTAGTCAAATTCGGAGCGCTTGTCGATGTAGACGCGATAATCGGTGATGCCGTCTTCAGGAACGATGCTGACAGTGGCGGTAGTGGAAGTTGTTTCAACCGATACCTGGATGTCGAAGGGGCAGATGCCGGCCGGACGGGTCTTGAATTCGATCACCTGGAACTGGTCGGGATCGATGTTTTCGTCGTCCATAGGCACGCCTGCCATGAGGATGTATTCGGTGTCGGTGTATACGTGGATGTCATCAATGTTGCCGTAAGCGACAAATTTGTCGTTTTCGATGTCGGACGATTCAGTCAGTGCGTGACCGAACACTTTGAGGTAGCTGTCGTAGGTTACGCCGCCGTATATCGCGAGGATGTTCTTGATAGCCTCGTAGTCGGTTTTTTTGACTACCACATGCTTCATGCTTGTTACACCTTCGGGGAACTCAACATGATATTTGAACTCGGTGGTGCCGATGCGGTCGAGCGTGACGAGATCTGTATAGGGCATGTCGGTGCTCAGGTCGATTTTCTTCACGTCGCTGTACACGTAAGGGTTGATGCGACGTGTGGCGATATAGAGGACGAAGTTTTTGCCGCCTTCTACGTCGAGCGTGCTTACAGACGCGATGCCGTTTTCAAACTGGCCGATGGTGCCGTTGGTGAAAAGTTCTTCAGCTGTCGGGTTGAAATCCTGGTCCTGACCGGCTTCGACTACGACATAGGCATAGTCGGCAGCGCCGGCCGATGTGACCTGAAAATCGACTTGCGTACGCTGGATGTTGCTGACGTTGACACTAAGTGTCGGGGGCTCCTGATTTGGAGCCGTAATCACGTCGTCGTCATCGCTACATGAGTAAGTTGCGGAAAGTACGGCAACTGACAAAAGCAATGCGACACGGGATAAAAATCTGTGCATGATTTGTTTGGATGATTTGGTTAAACATTATTATCAATAGTTGCTTGCAAAGATAAGCAAAAAATGGCGTTGTTATTGCATAATGACCATAAAAGTTGGATAATTTATTGCATCGGTCGGTCAAATGCCGATTTAACCCGACAAGATGCCAGCATTTCCCGGCGTCGTTCCTAATCGCCTGTCGTTTTGGTTATCGGGTTGGGTATAACAAAAACGAACCCCCGATATCTCGGAGGTTCGTTATGATTGCATTGTATCTCAGATGCTATTATTTAGCAGCTTCTGCGGGAGCTTCAACAGTTTTGTTGGAGTCGCTGTCAGCAACAACTGTTTCTTCAACAACTGTTTCTTCTTCTTCTTCTACAACGGCTTCGGTGTTGGCAGATTCTTTAGCGGAATCGCTATCAGCTTTGGCGTCGCCACCATTGCAAGAGAAGAGGGATACGCTCATAACAACAGCAAGAGATAAAAATAACTTTTTCATTTTCGTTTTGATTTAGATTAAATAATTAAACAATTTCTTTTAGTTTCAAAAACGCTACAAAGGTAACACCTTTTTTTTGTCCACCAAAGAAAAATTATGATTTTTTTCGCGAGAATAAATTTTTGTGATAAAAAATGTGAAAATTTGTATTCAACTGTATGTGTTGTAAAGCATATCGGCGAGATGTTGGCCGTTTAGTCGAATATTGGAAATTTTTCATTAATCAAACTGAAAACTTTTTTTGATGTTTTATCGAACAAAAAGAGAATCGTGTGTCGGTCGACAGCGGAGGCGTAGAGGCTTACGCTTTATATATTATATGGCGTTGAAATTTATTTCAGCTTCGCGGCGTAGGACATTCATCGTTTCGGCGGACGCATCGGTAGGAAGGATCTCCATTCTCGAGCCGAGCGAGCCGGCTTCGGGAAGGAGGAAGAGCAGCGCGTGCGCCGACCGGAACATGGTGTAAGCATCGGTTTGCTCGGCAATGGAGAATCCGGCATCGGTGATACGTTTTTCAATAGCGCGGCGTGTGAGGGCGAATGTAGGGTTGGGGGTGGTGAGCTTCACAATGATGCGTGTGATGACGGCTTCGGGGTTGAAGCGGTATTCATATCGGTCAAAAAGACGTATGGGGATGTTGAATATCTCCGATTCGGAGTAGACGGCCTCTTCATGGGCGGCCGGGATGGAGCTTGAGGCGGTGGCACGAAGTGTGAAATTGTCGGTCCGTGATCTTGCGATGTTGGCAGACGTTGTCGACGCATGCTCGCGGGGCTCGCCGGTGAGGAGGCCGGAGATCGGCTGGCCGAGGAGAGCGGGGCCGAAGCCGTTGGCGCTTAGTGATGAGGTGAGTGCTTCGGCAGCCCTGTCGATGTCGAAATAATCGGAGCGGATCATGTCGCCGCAGTCGGTCGCCACGGGGTTGATGACGATGGCGGTGGACAGATCGGTGATATCGGCGTCGCCGACCGGATTGCCGTTGTCGTCATATATAATATATGTGTTGTCCGACGTGTGTCCGATGATTTTGAAATCGGATGTGAACGGAAACAGGTTGCGGAGCGATGTGACGCTTTCGGCATCGGGGAATTCCAGGATGACGTGGGCAGAGCGGTCGACGAGCCGGCAGATTCCTGCGGAGTCAGTGGTGAGGAAATGGTCGTTGTCGAGTATGGCGATTTCGTGGTAGCGCGGACTGAGTATGGTGCGGCTCTCGGTGGTCATAAGGCCGGCGCGGCCGTCGGCGTCGGTGTAGACAAAGAGCCGGTCGGTGAAGTCGACAATCTTTCTGACCGATTCGGGCATCTTGCGGAGGGTGCCTCGGGTGTTGATAAATGCCGTGCGGCCGCCTTTGATGCTCACGGGCATGATCTCGTTGCTGACGCCGTCGGTCAGTGGCTGCATGCTGTCGGGGAATGTAAAGAGCGTGCGCCCGTCGGTGTCGACGAGCATATAGCGGGGCTCCGGGCCAGCTTCGGCAGCGAGGGCTATGCCGTTGTGAAATGGGAAGAGGCGGCCGAAACGCGGGGCCACGGCTACGTTGCCGTCGGTGTCGATGGCGCCGTAGCGGTGGCCGCCATCCTTAGGGCGTGTACGGAAAATCATGCGTCCGGATGAGAAATACGGGGCCACGGCATCGATCTCGGCACTGTCGGCCGGCATAAGGGTGGCTACGCTGTGTCCGTCGGTGTCGATAAGCTCAATGCGTCGTCCGGGGCGGCATACGGGCATACGGCCCTCGGTCATCGTGCCGGCGGCGACGAGTGAGTCGGCCACAGGCTTGATCTCATCGGCCGTGACGGCATAGACGGTGATGCCGCCTGCCTCGGCGGCGGTGAAGAAACCGTTGACGGCCATAGTGGGGCGCGTTGCCCACCGGTTTTCGGCAATGATGTCGCCACGGCTGTCGACGAGGCTCCAGCTGTCGGAACCCTCAAGGCGCACAGGCAGCATGCTGACGGAGCCGCTGTCGGTTTCGCTGCACGAAACGAAGGCAGTGGCTGCCATTGCCCAAAGAAGAATGTCGAAAAGCCTTGTGCGTTGAATCATAGTGATAGCAAAACGGCATTGACTGACGGCAATGATGCGTGCCGCTGCAAGCCGTTATGCAAATATAATTCAAAAATCATTTATTGCCAATTTCCTGCACGATTTTGTTGGCCATCCTGACAGCTTTGGAGATGTGGCTGCAGATGTTTTCGCTTCCGACGAGATCCTTGATGGAGGCGTTGTCGAGGGTGCGGTGAACGTTTTCATTCACACCCGACAGCACTATGCGGATGCCCTCGGCCTGCGACGAACGGATAAGCGACTCGAGGTTGTGAAGGCCGGTGGCGTCGATAAACGGCACTTTGCGCATGCGGATTATTCGCACGAGAGGCTTGCGGCCCATGGTGGAGCGCATGAGATCGTCGAACTTGGTGGCGATGCCGAAGAAGAACGGGCCGTCGATTTCGTAGACTTCCACCCCGCGGGCCACGTCGAGCACTTCGTGGGTGTTGGAGTCGGTGCCTTCGGCCACATCGAGCTGCTCGCTGTAGACGCGGATCTGCGTGTTTTCCATCACGCGGCGCAGGAAGAGGATGATGGCCAGCAGCAGGCCGATCTCGATGGCGATGGTGAGGTCGAAGATCACGGTGAGCAGGAAGGTGACCGAGAGAACGGTGATGTCGCTTTTGGGATTGCGGAAAATGCCGCGCACGGTGCGCCAGCCGCTCATGTTGTAGCTCACCATGATTAGCACGGCGGCCAGGCAGGCCATAGGCACGAGGTTGATCAAAGGCATCATGAAGAGGAATATCAGCAGGAGCACAAGGGCATGGATCACGCCGGCCACGGGGGTGCGTCCGCCGTTAGTGATGTTGGTCATGGTGCGGGCTATGGCGCCGGTCACCGGGATGCCGTTGAAAAAGGGCACTATGATGTTGGCCGCGCCCTGCCCGATGAGTTCGGTGTTGGAATTGGTGTGCGAGCCGGTGACGCCGTCGGCCACGGTGGCCGAGAGCAGTGATTCGATGGCACCGAGGACGGCGATGGTGAAGGCCGACGGCAGCAAGGCGTTGACGGTGTCCATGTCCAGCGTGAAGCCGTGGGGCTGGGGGATGTCGGTGGTGAGCGAGCCGAAACGGTCGCCGATGGTGGTGACCTGAAGGTCGGGACAGTAGCATTTCAGAACCCACACGGCGAAGGTGACGATGATGATGGCGATGAGAGCGCCGGGCAGGCGTTTCGACACTTTCGGAGCTATGATGATGATGGCAAGCGATGCGAGGCCTACGGCCGTGGTGACCCAGTCGATGTTGCCGACCCCTGATAAATAGGCTCCCCATTTGGGAATGAACGATGAGGGAAGGTCGGTAAGTCCGAGGCCGAAGAAATCGTTGATCTGAGTGGAGAAGATCGTAAGTGCGATGCCGGCGGTGAAGCCTACAACGATGGGATAGGGGATGAATTTGATGACGGTGCCCAGATGGAAAAGACCCATCAGCACGAGGATGAGGCCGGCCATTATGGTGGCGATGTAGAGGCCTTCGAGGCCGTGTTCGGCAATGATGCCTGAAATGATGACGATGAAAGCGCCCGTGGGGCCGCCGATCTGGACGGAGCAGCCGCCGAGAGCCGACACAAGAAATCCGCCGATGATTGCCGTGACGAGACCCACTGTGGGGCTGACGCCGCTTGCAATGGCGAAGGCGATGGCCAGCGGGAGAGCTACGATGCCTACTACGATGCCCGAGATGAGATCGGCCTTGAAACGTGATAAAGAATAGTGGGAGAGCGCTGAAACGATTTTCGGCTTGAAGTCGATTGGTCCTGAAAAATTCATTAGTGTCTTCTTTTTTACCTTGTTACCTATGCTAATTGCCTATGTGTAAACGTAACGTGAAAGGACTGCCGCAAAAGCCGGCATTGAAGTTGAAACGGAGAGCTCCGGTAATTGAAGTTGCAAAATTAGTAAAATTATGTGTGAAAACAGCCGAATTGCCGAATTAATCGCCCCACCGGTGCATATATTCAAAAAAAGCGCACTGGGCATCGAAATAGACGCGATAAAATCCCGGTACCGGGAGCGGTGGCGGGTGTCAATAGCCTTTGCGGTATTTTTCGTGGTCGATGTCGTCGAGGATGCTGAGGTAGGAGGCGTAGCGCGAGGCGGCTATACGGTTTTCGTCGAGGGCTTTAAGCACGGCGCATCCGGGCTCGTGGGTGTGGGTGCAGTTGCCGTAGCGGCAATTTTGCGATTCACGGAATATCTCGGGGAAGAAGTGGGCCACTTCATATTTGTCGTAGTCGATTGTGCCGAAGCCTTTCACGCCGGGGGTGTCGATGATGTAGCCGCCTTCGGGCAGCGGAAACATCTCGGAGAATGTGGTGGTGTGCATGCCGGTGAGGTGTGTGGCGGAAATCTCGGCGGTGCGCAGGTGGAGATCGGGGATGAGATCGTTGATGAGTGTGGTCTTGCCAACGCCTGAGTTGCCCGACAGCAGCGATATTTTGCCGGTGAGGAGCGCACGGAGGTCAGCGAGACCGTCGCCGGTGCGTGCCGAAGCGTGGACCACGGTGTAACCTATCGACGAATAGAGATAGCTGACGGCATCGAGCAGTGCGAGGTCGTCGGGGCTGGTGAGAAGGTCGGTTTTGTTGATGACGATCACCGCCGGCACACGGTAGGCTTCGGCCGTTGAAAGGAAGCGGTCGATGAACGTAGTGGAAGTGACGGGGTGCGTGAGGGTGACGATGAGACACACCTGATCGAGATTGGCGGCGATGATGTGTGCTTCTTTCGAGAGATTGCTTGCGCGGCGGATTATGTAGTTTTTTCGGGGACGGATGTCGGTGATGTAGGCCGAGCCGTCGGGATTGGTTTCGATGACCACGTTGTCGCCTACGGCAACGGGGTTGGTCGTGCGAATGCCTTTGAGCCGGAAGCGGCCTTTGATCTTGCAATCGATCTCACGTCCGTCGGGGGTGCTGACGGTGTAGGCGCTGCCTGTGTTTTTAATAACGAGTCCGTCCATAACGGTGCAAAGATAATTAAATGCTTCAAATGAAAAAAACGGGCCGACATTTTTATCGACCCGTTTTTTATGAGGGAAAAGCTGTTATTTAACAAGAGAAACGAGAATCTCTTTGCCGTCGCCGCTTTCTTCAAAATAGATTTTGTTTTCGCGGGCGAGCCAGCCGAGAGCTGCGTAGAGCTCTTTGTCTTTGAGCTTGGTGATTTTCTTTATCTGTTTGTTGTCAAGCACATCAGCTTCGTTGAGGGCGCTCCATACGAGACCTGCCCATGTTCCAATTGTGTCTGTGTTCATTTTTGTTGTGTTTATAATGTTAGACAATATTTGTAAGATTTATAGATAATTCCGTTGCAAATCTACGACATTTTATTGAATTATCACTTGGTCGTATAACAAAATTTGCATAAAAAAGGTTTTAAATGCCAATTTAAAAGCATTTTGACAAAAAAATACTCCCAGAATTCCCCAATAAATCATGAATATGAGCCGTCACTGAACTATTGCAACAGCAACTTCACCTTCTGCGGGTCGACGCCCATTTTGACGGCGGTTTCGCCATCGGCTTTGGCATCGTCGGGGCGATAGCGCATTTTGTTGAGGAGGGCGCGGTAGAGATAAAGCTCGCCGTCGGTGGGGTCGAGCTCGAGCCCGGCGGCTATATCATCGGATGCCGATGCCAGATCGCCGGTCATCAGATAGCAGAGCGCGCGCGAGCCGAGGTGTGTGGCGTCGGGATTGTCTTTCAGCGCGGTGGAAAGATGCATGATTGCCGACTGGAAATCGGCCTTGCGCATCTCTACGGTGGCCAGGGCTATGTTGGTGAGCCGGTTGTCGGGCGCTTTGAGCACGAGTGTGTCGATGTCGGCCATGGCCTGCTGCTCGCGTCCGAGCGAAAGTGAGAGCACGGCGCGATAGAAACGGGGTTCGGTGAGAGTGCTGTCGAGCCGGATCACCTCGGAATAGTCGTCAAGAGCCTGATCGGTGAAGCCGGCGGAGGTGAGGACACGCGCGCGGTTGAGCAGTACGGTGACTGAGGCCGGAGCGATGCGGTGGGCATCGGAGAGCGTGGCGATGGCATCGCCGGAGCGCCCGTCGTAAAACTGTACCATGCCGAGATTCGACAGCAGCAGCACGTTGGTGGGATCGGCCGGGTCGAGCCGCAGCGCCTGCCGCAGCGCATCTTCAGCTTCGGCCCAGCGGCCTTCGGCAATGGCTTTGTCGGCGTTTTCCATCAGGGAATAGCGCTCCGCCGCCGGCTCTATTAAAGTGTGTTACGATTTTATAACAAATGCTTC
>CABUBG010000070.1:0-11140 GCA_902489785.1 uncultured Porphyromonadaceae bacterium | reverse complement strand
GCTCGAAAAGCCATCGCCCTGACGTTAACATATTTTGTGGGATGGGGTCTTAGAATATTACCATCAAGTCCAAGAAAAGAAAATATTTTTTTCGGTTTAACGGCAACCGCTGTCAGAATAAGCACCGACAGAGTGAGAAGCACCGCTCTTATCGACTGACCCAATATGGTTGTTCTTGAAATATCGAGTAGGTCTATTACTTTGCCTGTATTACGCCAAATGAAGTGAACCACTATACCTGCAAAAATGGCAAATAAAATTTTTGCGGCTTTTGAAGTGAGATTAAGCATGTAATAATGATAAACAGCAATAAATGAACTAAAAAAACAAGCGGTCGCACAATCTTCGCCTGAAACCCGTGCCGCAATGATGGTTGCGTGAGGATTATAGAAGGATGCTATTGGTTGCGTGAGGATTGCAGAAGGATGCTATTCAGTGATTTCAATGAGATTATCCTCAAATCCCCGCACACAACTTTCGTAATATCCGTCGCCGGTTGTGCGCGGGCCACTCAACACTTCATATCCATCCGCTTCAAGCCGGCCGGTAAGCGCATCCACATTCTCTTTTGAGCCAACACTGAAAGAAATATGAATATACCCCTGACGGTATGGATCGAAGTCCGATGCGACGACTTCCGGGCGCTGCATGATCTCAAGTCTTGCCCCTTCGGCAAAAGCGAGAAAATATGTCTTCAGACCTGTGCGCGGATTATGGTACATCTCATTTGCCGAGGCATTGAAATACTTCAAAAAGAACTGTCGGGCCTGTTCCAGATCCAGAACATATAAGGCGATGTGGTCGAGTTTCATGGCTCAAAGGTAACGAAAATCGTGATTATTTGCAAAATATCATCATTGTCACGGACAGGGGAAGTCGGATTAATGGACAATTCAGAAAACACCGACTATGGAGAATCCTTTGTACGGACCGGCTATGGTCGGAACAACAGTGAACGATTTCCCTGACCGGGAGGATGCTTTTTCATGGGCGATTCTTTTCGCGGGATTGCCGATAAACAAGCCGGTGAACTCATTGACCGGATCAACGATAAATGCCAGAACACCGCCCAGGAACGGAGAGCCGAACAAACGATAGTCATTGTCGACGAGCCACCGCTTTGTGTGATAGAAACCTTCGCCGATACAGCTTCCGACGATTGGCGTGATGAAAATATCCTGAATTGAAGGACGCTCCATGAACGCCTCGATGCCGAATTCCCAACCGACAGTCGAGATGACAGAGCCGTAGAGCGCAGACCGCCAGAAATTAAATCCACATGAGCGGGCGGCCATAAAGTAGGCCGCACCGGCATAGGGATGAAGAAGATAATTGAAATAAAACTTGTCGTGATCCCATTCGGGACCTTTTTTAAACACATGGTTGTGCCATCGCTTGAACAAAGGCACATCCTGAAGCTCGGCCCGATTCCAGGATGTGGCATCTTCAGGCAGACATTCCAGAACAAGCAGCGTGCCGACGAAAGCGCCGCTCAGCGTGGCCGTATTGATCCAAAGACGGTGCCAGTCGCGGCTTTCACCTGTCACTGAATATGGCAATTCATACAATGAAACCGGTTCATTGTCTTCAACCACACCGACTGCGGGCATCTCCGGGCATACAATACTGTCGGCAGCGAATATAGGCTCCGCAAGCACCGGTTCCGACGGTGTCGCGAACGATTCAATCGGTTGAAGCAGAACAAGCATCACGACTGCAATAATGAATCTTCTTAATATCGTAAACTGCATTCTGATTAAGCTTTTTGTCTTTTTTCCACAAAATTGCGGATAAAAAAGCCGATTCTAGTGTCCGAAAAAACCTTTATATGGTCTTATTTTTCTTTTGCACATCCAAAAAGGACTAATCGACCCGCAAATACGATTTTCGGAACACCGGCGACGTGGCGCAAAAAGCTACATTTGCATCGATAACAATATCAACGCCACAGCACATGGAAGACAACGATCTTATTCGACAGATAGGGTTTGAACAGGTAAAGGACAATCAGGCGATGGACTATATTGATGAAACGATTGCCGTCCATGCCGACATAAGGGAACTGCCCATTGAAAACGGGTCGATACAGATGGATATGATGGGAATCACCATCTGCACGAACGGAAAGCTTCAATTGGAGTTGAACACCGAGCCTTACACAATCCACAAAAACGAGGTGATGATATTCTTTCCGAATACCATAATAGACAATTGCATGCTAAGCCCCGATTTCTGCGGCGCCATCTTATGTCTGTCACGACGGGGAATGATGGATCTCATCTCGGAAAACGAGCTATGGAACAACGCTTTCCGTTATGCCAAAAATCCCGTAATACGCATCAGTGACGAAAGCCACCAGATGCTTAAGCTATACAGCACCATGCTTATGGCAAAAATCAAGATGAAGGGAAGCGCGTATCAAAAGAAAATCATCGGCTCCATTGTCAACGCCATGCTATATGAATTGCTGGGAAACATGAAAAAAGATTCCGCTCCATATGAAATCGGATTGACAAGCCAACGGGAGGTGCTGTTTAAGAAGTTTATCAAACTGCTATCCACAACCCGGATTAGGTCGCGCAACGTGTCATGGTATGCCGAACGGTTGTGCGTCACGCCGAAATATCTCTCGACAGTAAGCAAACAGGTAAGCGGCAAAACCGCATTTGCCTGGATCAACGAATTTATTTTGAAGGACATCCGCTATTGGCTTAAAAACAGCGACAAAACGATCAAGGAGATAGCAGAACTGCTGAAATTTCCAAGCATCTCGTTTTTCGGCAAGTATTGCAGATCGCATTTCGGCGTGTCACCTACAGAATGCAGAAAGCGCTTAAGAGAGGATTCCGTATAAAACCGACGTAGTGATCATGGTATTTAAAAGACTGTCTAAAACCAGCCTCTCAATGCAGACTGTTTCATTTTATCCGCAGCCAGTCGGCGGAACTTTCTGGTTCGGTCTGATCCAGAACCGGTGCCGCAACGGGAATGGTATCGTCCGGGACAGACCGGGACGAGTGTGCCGGAAGCGCGGGGACAACGGATGTTGAATCGGGACGGATGACGGATGAGTCGCCGGCGGAGGATTTTTTCTTTAACAGCGGACGGAGGAAAGAGAATATATTATCGAAGTCGCGCTTGAACACGATGCCTACCCCCTGCGTGGTGAGAGCGCTTTTGAGATAATAGTTCTGGTCGTTGTAGCGGTTGTAGGCTTTAAGTCGCAACGACCCGCTTTTATTGAGGAGATACTCGATGTCAAAATCGCCGATGAAAGAATTGTTGTTAAGCGATTTGTCGCGATACCCGAGATTGCCGTTGAAAAGGAGTCGGTTGTTGAGGAGATGGCTCGACAAGGCCAGATCGAATTCGACGTCGGAAAAGTCGCCGCGGTCGGAGCGGAAGTTAGGCGCGATGTTCCAGTTGTCGCTGAGCTGACCGAGGATGCTGCTGAGCTGCGACGAGATGGTGGAAGAAGCCACCGAAACGAGCTCGTTGCCGCGCGTGGCGTTCATATAGTCGGGCGTGTAGAATCGGCTGAGGGCGAGCAGATAGATCATCTGTCGCTGCATCATATCCTCCGTGTTGATGATGCTCCTCACCTTGCGCTTGGGCTCTTCGGTGAGCGTGGGGAAGTCGAGGTCGAAACCGATCTCCGGCTGACGCATGTCGCCGGTGACGTGCATGATAGCGTCGACGGGCACGTTGGTTCGGTTGAGCTCCTTGTCCTCGAGGAACGATTCGTCGAGGTCGGTGAGATTGGCTTTCACCTGATGTTTTGCCGTGAGATTGAGCTGTGCGGCATAGGGGTCGCCGTTGAAAGTGATCGAACTTGCCGGCTCGATGGTGAATTCCTTGATGATGATATCCTGCAAGGTGAAATTATATGTTCCACGATCGACAGTATATGTGCCTTTCATCTCGAGGTCTTCGCTGTGGGAATCGTAGAACATGTGGAGGACACCGCTGCCGTAGGTGCGCACGCGGTCACCGCCCACGGGGTCCATCACGAGTGTGATGAGCGCCTGCGGCGTGATGTCGATGTCGAAGGTCATGCGGTAGGCGCTCGACTCGCCGCCCGACGAGGCCGCATCGAGCTGCCGCTTTATCTCCATGACCATTGGCGGCGGAGCATTGACGGCGGCGATTGAGTCCTTGCGTGCCTGATCGCGGTCGCGGAAGGTGATGAAATTATATTCCTGAGCCGAGAGAGCGTCGGTGAGCACATAGGTGAACTGCGAGCCGGTGGCCGTGGTCATGGCCACATTGATATCCACGAGTCCGGGTAGGCCGGAGACTGTGGCCGAGCCGTTGCCGTAGACGCGGCCATACCAGGGATGTTCGGGATTTTCCTTGACATCGTAGACGAGCAGATCGCGGGCATCGGTGATGCGGAACTTGAATTCGGGCTGCTTGAAGCACTTGTGCGTGACCCATCCGTTGAGCTTGGCCGTGTGGCCGTTGACATCGTGAAGCGTGAGATCGCTGATGTCGATGCGGCCGGGCGTCAGGCGCACCGAATCGGTGGTGGAGTAAGTGGTGTTGGTGAACCCGAGGGTGAGCTTCACATCCTCGCCGTAGATGTCGCCGACCATGTCGATTAGTTTGAAAGTGCCCCACAGGCGGGCATTGCCGGTGGCGTAACCGCTTATGTCGGAGGCAAATGCCGACATATAGGGTTTGAGGAAGCCAATCTCGATGCGATCGGCGTCGAAACGCATGTCGAGCGAGTCGGCCATCGGGAATATCTCTCCGTCGACGTATGACTTCAGGCCGTTGGGCTGATGAATCTCGGCAATAATGGAAATGGCTTTGGAGTCGTTGACCCACTCCGAACGGAGAAGTGCGTCGCCCATAAGCGAATAGTTGTAGGTCAGATCCTTGACCGACAGGCCGCGGGTGAATGCTTTCGGTTCGGCGGTGAGCAGCTGCGTGGCGTAGAGCTTGCCGGAAGCGTTGCCGCCGAACATGGCGGTGGGTATGTTGAGGGTTTCAAACACATAGTCGAGGTCGATGTCCTCAAGCGTGACGGTGATGGTGTCGGCGGGCGATTCCGACGCGCGACCGTCGATGGTGATGAACTGTCGGTCGCGCCACACCTTGAAATCGCTGACGCATATCTCCTTGCCTTCGATGGAGATGACCGACGGCTCTACGGTCCAGACCGTGTCGTTGAACACCGCGCGGCTCGGATTGAAGAGCAGCTCCGTGCGGAGGCGGTTGTCGGTGTCGCGGCTGAAGCGAGTGGTGAGATTGATGTCGCCGCTGTAGTCGCGCCGGCGGTCCACTTTCCATTCGAGGTGCGAGTCGACCTGATCGTCGTACGCCTCCGAAGTAGACGACAGCGTCATCGGCCCGTTTTTCGTAGGCAGCGTGGTGGAGAAGAAGAGCTGTCCGCGCCCCGCGCCTTCGTCGCCTTCAACGCCGCTGACGCCGAATGTGAGCGAAGTATTCTCGATAAGCTTCTTACCCTGAAGGAGATAAGGAGCATCAAGATTCAGCGACATGGCTCCGCGGCTGCTGCTGAAATCGCCGCGGACGGATATCGGATCGATCACCCTGACGGGGAGCTTGAGGAGCGGCGACAGCGGGTCGAGCGTCTTGATACGTATGTCGTAGTCAAGCTCGCAGCTGTTGGCCGGATTGGAGAGGAATGACTGAGAACCGGTAGCACCCACGTTGCCCGACAGCGCCGGAAGAGTCTGAGCCAGAATCTCTTTGCCGACAGCCGGGAGTGCGGCTATGTGGAATTTGCCTATTACGGAGGCGTCGGCAATCTCGCTGGTGAGGGTGAGCGTGTCGGCCGCTTCGGAGCGTACGGCGGCGATGCGGATGCCGTCGAGCGTCAGGTCGTCGGCGTGCGGCTGGCTGACCGTAAGGCGGTCGATATTGACGGTGCCTTCCAAATCGTCGACCATGGTGCCGGAAAGCATGGCGTCGGCGGTGAACGACAGGCGACGGCCATGGTGACCGGCACTGCCGAGCCCTATCATGTCGAGATTGAGATCGCGAATATCGGCCGAGAGGTCGAGGCTTTTATGTCGGCCAATGGCGGCGAGCAATTCGGCGTCGGCATAGAGCATGTCGTTGTCGGCAAACAGATCGGCCGACACCTCGTCGCCGGTCTTGTTGAGCCGAAGCTCAATATCATTGATGGGATAGCCGTTGACGATGGCCGAGGCGAGCGAAAGCTCGGCGCTGCCGTCGGGCATACCGGGCTTGAGAGTGACGTCGAAACCGAGGTCGGCATTAAGTCCGTCGATGGCGGCGACCGGATTGGCAAGTCCGGCCATAAGGCGAGCGCCGCTGAAATCGGTCAGCGATGCCGTGCCTGCAATCTTCATGGGCGAGAAAGCGCCGCTCGCAAGAAGCACGCGGCTGTAGTCGGCCTCCAGAGAGGCCTGTCCCACGCCGGAGAGCAGCTGACCGGTGAGCGAACCGTTGAAAAGCGAACCGCTGAAAGAGCCGGAGAGCGACAGATCGCCTGCGTTTTCGATTATCCGCCTGACGTCGTCCTTCACCTTGCCGAAGCGCGATGCCGCATCCATGGCGCGGCGGCCGTTGAAACGCACGTCGAATTCAGGGAAATCGAAGGCCGGACCCTCATCGGCAAACAGATGAGATATATGACCGGCTGTGGTGAAAGAGGCGCCCTGATCGGAGACGAGACTCAGCGTGGGGATATTGAGACGCGAGGCATCGCCATTGGCATGCAGCCCTATGCTGAAGGTCATGTCCATGCCGTCGATCTGCGGCAGGAATGGCGTGAAATCGGCCGTGGCGAGCCGGCTGCCGGGCATCAGGCGGAAATCGATGCGCAGGTCGCGCCAGTGCTTCTTCAGATAGTCGAAACTCTTGAAGCGCATCGACTGATCATTGATGATAAACTGCGAGTTCGGCAACTGCAGGTTGAAGTCGCGCACATCGAGATAAGTCGAAGCAATGTGGAAGAGACCCGACAGTGAGCTGAGCGCGAAGCCGGAGCGCTCGCTGAAAGCCAGGCGCCGGAGATCGATGATGAAATCGTCGTTTTTGATCTGCGGCAGCTGCACGTCGGCACGCAGCCCGCTGATGCTGATATGGTTTCGGTCGAATCCCGTCTCGACGCGCGGCTGATCGAGGACATCGTAGGAAACCGACGACGTGCGGATCACGACGGTGTTGACGCGGAAATCGAATTTCGTAGGCGGCTTCGACTTGTCTTTGGGCGAAAGGGCATTGATGATGGGCTGTATGTTGAGCGGCGCGCCTATCGAATCGCGGCTTATGCGTGCGTCCATACCGATGATCTCGGCATAGTCGAGCACTATGCGGTCGCGGGCAAAATAGTCCCATAGGTTCATTCCGGCGCCGAGGCGCTTCACCTTCAGGCACGGCTCGCCGACAGAATCGCTCACGGTGACGCCGTGGAGCGTGACGCGGTTGAAAGGCGAGATCGAGATGTAGTCGATATCGACATCGACTGTGAGTAGCTTGGAGAGCTCGCTTTCGGCGCGGTGACAGAGCCACTGCTGAACGGCGGGAAGAGAGAGCGCCACGTAGAGCGCCGCCGGCAGGATAAAGGCCAGGGCGATCAGAGTCACGAAAACAGCACGCAATATTTTGTAGCCTCTCTTCATAGCATAAATCAACCTACAAATTTAGACATTTTTCCTTAATAATCCGTGTTTACGGCGCTAATGTAGGGCGCGCCGGCGACAAAGAAGGGCGAATTTGTGGCGATGCAGGCTCATCGAGCTCAGAGAACTCGGAGGGATCAGAGAATTCGGAGGGGCTGTCAGGAGGGGTCGACGTCGTAGTAGACGATGGCTGTTTTGGCAGCGAGCATTCCCGATGAGCGCATCTCTACGATGGTCTGCCGCATGATCTCCTTCACCTTTTTCATCGAAGCCTCCACCTCGACCTTGAGCATCAGCTTACGGATGTAGAGCGTCTGCACACGTCCTACAGCAGGCTCCTCGGGGCCGAACACACGGTTGCCGAAAAGCTGGCGCAGACGATGCCCGTAGGCCACGGCAAGCTCGTCGACTGCGCGGCGGTCGCGATGCTTGATGTAGATATATATCACACGGGTGAACGGGGGATAGTTGAAGCGGCGTCGCTGCTCGAGTTCGTCGTTGTAGAATCCCTCATAGTCGTGAGCCATGACGAAGGGGAACAGCGGGTGATCGGGGCAGCGCGTCTGGATGGCCACGATGCCCCGGGTGTCGCGTCGACCGGCGCGTCCGGCCACCTGCGACATCATGTTGAAAGCGCGCTCCGTGGCGCGGAAATCAGGCTGGTTGATCAGGGTGTCGGCATTGACTATGGCCACGGCCCGGACATTGCCGAAGTCGAGGCCTTTGGTGACCATCTGCGTGCCTACGAGAATCTGCGCCTTGCCCTGCGAGAAATCGCTGATGATGTTTTCGTAGCCGTCCTTGTTGCGTGTGGTGTCGAGGTCCATACGCAGGGTGGTGACATCGCCGAAAGCGCCGGCCACCTCGTCGGCCATTCGCTCGGTGCCGTAGCCGTGGATCTCCATGGCCGGTTCGCGGCATGCCGGGCACACCTTCGGCAGCGGATAGAGAGCGCCGCAGTAATGGCATACGAGCTTGTCGATGCCCTTATGATAGGTGAGCGACACATCGCAATGCTCGCACTTGGGGGTATAGGCACACATCTTGCAGGTGGCCACCGGCGCATATCCGCGGCGGTTAAGGAATATGATGGCCTGCGAGCCCTCATCGGCCACGGCATCGCGCACTATCTTAATGGTCTCGGCGGCAAGCGCGCCGTGCATCTCACCTTTTCGCCGCGCCTTAGTGGCATCGACCAGGCGCATCTCCGGCAGATCGATGCCCGAATAGCGCTGACCGAGCGTCACAAGGCCGAAGCGGCCCGACTTAGCCTTATAGTAAGTGTCGACGGCCGGAGTTGCCGAGCCGAGAAGCGTCTTGGCGCCGTGCATCCGCGCAAGCACCATGGCCGTATCGCGGCCGTTGTAACGCGGCGCCGGATCCTGCTGTTTGTAGCTCGACTCGTGCTCCTCGTCGACGATCACCAGCCCCAGCGAAGCAAACGGCAGGAAGATGGCCGAGCGGGCTCCTATCACCACCATAGGCTCGCGGTTGGCGAGGATTTTACGGTAGATGTCGACGCGCTCGTTGTCGGAAAATTTCGAATGATAAATCACCACCTTGTCGCCGAAAACGCGCTGAAGCCGCACAGTGAGCTGCGTGGTGAGGGCGATCTCGGGCACGAGCATCAGAGCCTGACGACCCTGACGCAGCACGAAATCGATGAGATGGATATAGATCTCCGTCTTGCCGCTCGAGGTGACACCGTGGAGCAGCGTCACATCCTTTTCGAGCCACGAGCGGTGGATGGCTTTAAGCGCCTCGTCCTGAGCCTGGCTGAGCTGCGGCAGTGCGCCCGTGACCAGACCACGGAAACGGAAGCGGTTGACGGCGCGTTTGTAGAATTCGATGAGTCCCTTGTCGGCCAACTGCTTGAGGACGGGGCGCGTCAGGCCGGTGCGCTCGAGCAGTTCGTCCTGCGTCACTTCGCGCAGTTCCGAGCCGCGCTGCATGAAGCCCGACATCGACACGAGAGCCTGAAAAGCCTGCTGCTGACGCACTTGCGAAGCCATCGAGATCTTCGAGAAAGCCTCGCGCAGGGCCTCGTTGTCGCCCCGCTCGACGGTCAGCCGCACATAGGTGACGGTGCGAGAGGTGTAGCGCTCGACCATCTTTTCGGATATGATCACCGCGCCCTTCTCGAGCATCGCCGTGGCGATGGCGCCGACGCCGGTGAATCCCGTGGCCTTCTCGATTTCCGACACACGCATGCGCTTGGCCTCATGGCTGAGCACCTGCAGAATCACCGTTTCGCGCTCCGACAGCTCCGCCGAATCGGGCTCGAAGTCGGGGTTGAATTCGATAAACGTCTCGCTCTCAACCTTCAGGGCGGCTGGAAGCGCGGCGCGGAGCACATCGCCCGGCGAGCAGAGATAATAGTCGGCCACCCAGTCCCACAGCTGAAGCTGCGGGCGGCGCACGATCGGCTCGTCGTCGAGCGTCGACACTATCTCCTTCACCTCAAAGCCACCCTCGGGCGGCTGCGGGCCGAGCGACACGACAATACCGGTGTAGAACTTACGCTGTCCGAAGGGCACGATGACCCGGTGGCCTGGGCGCACGCGGGCGGCAAGTGCCTGAGGTACAGCGTAGCTGAACGTACCGGCGATGGGGAGCGGAAGGAGGACTTCGGCGAAGGTCATATCGTGAATGGTGAAGGAAGGTTGACGGATTGAATCATCGGGCGTGTGCAGCGCCGGGGATGCCGACGGGAAGACCGCGGGAGGTGAGATAGAAATAGCGCCATAGCGGGGCGAGCATGAGCGACTGTTTCATGGTGTCGGCCATCATCATGTCGAGCAGCTCGTCGCGCGAGAGCGTGAGCACGCTTATCATCTCCGTGGGGTCGAGATGCTGACGGCCTGTCGGCACCACATCCTCGGCCAGGAAACAGTAGGTGAGATTATTAGTGGTGGAGGGATTGCCGCTGATGACGCACTGCAGCGTCCAGCGACCGCCCGTGTAGCCGGTCTCCTCGAGGAGCTCGCGGCGGGCGGCTTCGGCAGGCGTCTCGCCCTCCTCGACAACGCCGGCGCAAAGCTCGGTCGACATGCATCCGAGGCCGTGACGATACTGGCGCACCAGCACGAAACGCCCCTCGGCAGTGATGGCTATGATGTTGACCCACGAGGGATATTCGAGCACGTAATACTCGGGATTAATCCTGCCGTCGGGCATCAGCAGCTTGTCGCGGCGTGCCGTGAGCCAGGGCCGTCTGATGATATATTCGCTCGAGAGCACTTTCCACTGCCGGGCCTCGTTGTCGGTTTCAGTCGGTTTCATAACGCAAATGTAGCGATTTTTTTATGATTGGCCATCGGCATGGGAGGGGTGAACAGATTTTTAAGAGCTTGTTTAATAATAAATGTTGACGGCAGGGTCGCATAGCTTGAGTGACATTAATTACAACACAGCTCATGGAATTCAACAACAATTGTATTATAATTTAACATTATGTTATCTATTAGTAACTATTCAGCCAAAGAACCGATATGCCGGAATGGCTCGCCTTTATCAGACGA
>CABUBG010000069.1:0-11625 GCA_902489785.1 uncultured Porphyromonadaceae bacterium | reverse complement strand
TATGGCTGGGCGGGGTTGGGTGGGATTGCGGCTTTCTAAGTGAATGAGTGCAGAAGTTTGTTGAGAATATTTGAGGCGGAGGGGGAGAAAAGTCGTGTTTTTTGCGTATCTTTGTGGTTGAGTGCGTTTTCATGAGTGCACATCAAAGGATTAACCACTATCAGGACAGAGAAATAACCGTAAATATCTATAAATATGACCATGATCAAATCACTGTGTACAGTGACGCTTCTGGCTGCGGCCACAGCGCTGACCGCTCAGGAATTACCGGAGTGGCAGACCATTGACGCCTACCGCAACGGGCAGATCGACGCCCATGCGCTGGTTGTTCCCTACAAGACAGGCGACGTGAAAGCCGTCGAAGAAATGAACTATGACCACTCACCGTATTACATGAGCCTCAACGGCAAATGGAAATTCAACTGGGTGAAGGGTGTGGCAAACCGTCCGGCCGGATTTCAAGATCCGAGCTATGACGTATCGGAGTGGGCCGACATCAATGTGCCGGGCAACTGGGAGCGTCAGGGTTACGGAACGACAGTGTATGTAAACACCACGTATGAATTCGACACCGAATGGGCCGACTTCAAAAAAGACTGGCCCCGCGTGCCGGAAAAAACCAACGAGGTAGGGTCGTACCGCCGGTCGTTCACCATACCGTCGGCATGGGAAGGGCGCCGTGTCGTGCTTGCAGTAGAGGGCGCCATCTCATTCTATTATGTATGGGTCAACGGCGAATATCTGGGCTGCAACATGGACTCCAAGACAGCAGCCGAATGGGATATCACCGACAAGCTGAAAGCGGGCGAGAACACGGTGGCCATGGAGGTGTACCGCTGGAGCGCCGGCGCCTACTACGAATGTCAGGACTTCTGGCGTCTGAGCGGTATAGAACGCGACGTGTATCTCTACAGCACGCCGAAGACCTATATCGCCGACTTCACGGCGCGCACACCGCTCGACGCATCGTACAGCAACGGTGAACTGACGCTTGACGTGGCTGTCGACGGTCTGCCGACCGCCCCAGCCAAGAAAGGCAAGAAACAGAAACAGGCCGGGAAATATATGGTCAACTACACACTCTACGATGCCGACGGCAACGTAGCGGCAACGGCCACCGAACCGGCAAGCGCCACAACGACCTTCACGGCCGAGATACCGGCTGTGAAAGCATGGACTGCCGAAACACCGAATCTCTACACACTGCTCGTGGATCTGATAGATCCGAAAGGCGACGTGACAGAAACAGTAGGCTGCAATGTGGGATTCCGCACCTCGGAAGTGAAAAACGGCCTATACCTGCTCAACGGCCAGCCTATAAAGATCAAAGGCACCAACCGTCACGCCCATTCGCCGCTGGGACGCACGGTGCCCCGCGAACTTGCGCTGAAAGACATAGAGCTGCTCAAGCAGAACAATATCAACACTGTGCGCAACTGCCACTATCCGCAGGACCGCTACTGGTATAACCTCTGCGACAAATACGGCATCTACGTGATCGACGAAGCCAACGCCGAATCGCACGGCTACGGCTACGGCGAAGAATCACTGGCCAAATGCCCCGAATGGATCGGCGCCGTCATCGACCGCGAAAACCGCATGTGGCAGAAGTCGAAAAACAACGCATCGGTGGTGTTCTATTCCCTGGGCAACGAATGTGGCAACGGCATCGTGTTTGAGGAGGCCTACAAATTTATGAAATCGATAGAGCACAACCGCCCGATACAGTATGAGCGCGCGCTCGACGACTGGAACTCCGACATCTTCGCGCAGATGTATGGCTACCATGCCGGCGTGAAGGCCTATGGCGACGACTCCACCAAGGTGCGTCCCTACATCCTCTGCGAATATGCCCACGCCATGGGCAACAGCGTGGGCGGCCTTCAGGACTACTGGGATCTCTTCGAAGCTTATCCCAAGCTGCAGGGCGGCTGCGTCTGGGACTGGGTGGACCAGGGCTTTGAAGAAACCGCTCCTAACGGACGCAAATACTGGGCCTACGGCGGCGACTACGGACCTGCCAACGTGCCGAGCGACAACTCATTCAACTGCAACGGCCTCGTGCAGGCCAACCGCGAGCCTCATCCGGCGCTTGCCGAGGTGAAAAAGGTGTATCAGAACATCAAATGCCAGCTCGCCGATGCCTCAACGCTCACGATAAAGGTGAAAAACTGGTTTGACTTCACAAACCTCGACCAGTACACCCTCGTGTGGAAAGTGACTGACGCCGAAGGCAAGACCATTCAGGAGGGCGAAAAGACAATAGAATGCAAGCCCTACGAGACCAAAGAGGTGAGCCTCGGAACGTTCACACCCGCCGGCGGTGAAGCCTTCCTCGACCTGAGCTGGCGACCGAAACACGACGCGGCATTTGTGAAGGCGGGCGACGAAGTGGCTTACGACCAGTTTGAGCTGACCCCCGTGGGGAGCTACGCGCCCGAGTTCACGGCTTCGAAGTTGAAACGCAACGGCAAGACCGGCGTCTACACATCGAAATCGGGCACCTCGTTTGGCGTTGACGCCGCAACAGGCCTCGTCGACAGGCTGACCATCGGCGGCCGCGAGCTGCTGAGCTCGCCGATAGCGCTGACCATCTACCGCGTACCGACCGAGAACGACCTCAACGCGTGGGCAGGCATGAACCACCACTGGGTGGAAGAAGGTCTCGACAGCGTCAGCTCACGACTGACCGGCATCACCTTCAAAAACAACGTGGTGAAAGCGCAGGCCGACCTCCTGAACCGCATGGGCAAAGAGATAGGCAAGGTGGAATACAGCTACTCCGTTGACGCCTCCGGCGACTTCGCCGTGAGCTGCAGCTTCATGCCCGACACGGCGATGATACACATTATTGCGCGCCTCGGCCTCACCTACACTATGCCGCGGAAAGAGTGCACCTCGGTGACATATCTCGGACGGTCGGGCGAGACCTATGCCGACCGCATGTCGGCCGGCCGCATCGGCACCTATACCATAGATCCGGAGAAGGACTTCCACCTCTATGTGAAGCCCAAATCGGCCGGCAACCACATGCAGACGCGCTATGCCACCTTCAACGGCGGCGATGTGCGAGTGACCTCGTCCGACGGCCTCTTCCAGTTCAGCGCCTACCCCTACCCCGACGCCATGCTTATGAAAGCGCAGCATCAGAGCGATGCAGTGGCAGGCGATGAGGTGACGGTGCATCTGGATGCCGAACAGACCGGAGTGGGCACAGCGACATGCGGACCCGACGTGCTACCGAAATATTATGTCCCGGTGGTGCCTCGGACGTTCACTTTTTACTTTTCTAAACGATAAAGGACAACAACACTGACAGTTGGCGCGGGATGATGAATTCCCGCGCTAACTTTTATTGACATGACAATGCAACGAACAGATTTTGAGATCATGGCTCCGGTGGGGAGCTACGAATCGCTCTACGCCGCCATCAATGCGGGCGCCGACGCCGTTTATTTCGGCGTCGAGGGGCTGAACATGCGTGCACGGTCGTCGGTCAACTTCACGCTCGACGATCTGCGCAACATCGCCGGCATATGCGACGAGCACGGGGTGAAATCGTATCTGACTGTCAACACGATAATCTACGACGATGAGCTGCAGAAGATGCGGCAGGTGATCGACGCTGTTGCCGGCTCGGGCATCTCGGCGATCATAGCGTCGGACATCGCGGCCATCACGTATGCGCGTAGCGTGGGCGTGGAGGTGCACATCTCCACGCAATGCAACATCACCAACATAGAGGCGGTGAGGTTTTATGCGCAGTATGCCGACGTGGTGGTGCTGGCGCGCGAGCTGAATCTCGACCAGGTGACGGCCATCCACCGCGCTATCACCCAAGAAGATATCCGCGGGCCGCACGGCAAGCCGGTGCGCATCGAGATGTTCTGCCACGGAGCGCTCTGCATGGCGGTGTCGGGGAAGTGCTATCTGAGCCTTCACGAGATGAATTCGAGCGCCAACCGCGGGGCGTGCACGCAGATATGCCGCCGGAGCTACACGGTGACCGACCGCGAGACGGGCGATCAGCTCGAAATCGAAAACAAATATATCATGTCGCCCAAGGATCTGAAAACGATTCATTTTCTGGACCGCATGGCCGATGCGGGAGTGCGAGTGTTCAAAATCGAAGGGCGAGCCCGCGGGCCCGAGTATGTCTCTACGGCTGTGGAGTGCTATTCGCAGGCGCTTGAGGCTATCTGCGACGGCTCCTACGGCAAAGCAAAGATCGAGGAATGGGACGCCCGTCTTGAGAAGATATTCAACCGCGGCTTCTGGAACGGCTACTATCTGGGGCAGCGTCTGGGCGAGTGGTCGGGCAAATACGGGTCGAGCGCTACGCGCGTTAAACGCTATGCGGCCAAGGGCGTACGCTATTTCTCAAAGCTCGGCGTAGCGGAATTTTATGTCGAGGCCGGCGAAGTGAAAAAAGGCGACGAGATCATCATCACCGGACCGACGACAGGCGCCATCATCATGACCGTCGACGAGCTGCGCGTCGACCTGCAGCCGGTAGAGAAAGCCGTCAAAGGCGAGAGCTTCTCCATACGGGTGGATTCCAAGATACGGCCATCGGACAGGTTGTATGTATGGGAGCCTACCGGGGTGAAGGAGAAATAAGTGAGCGCAAGTGGTTTTGTTTCAGTAATTTGAACCTATCGGAAGTTGCCGGCGGCTGGAAGCCGCCGCTCCTAACGGCGCCTGATGTTTTTTTTATACAGTATAAGATATATAGTATAAGATAAGCTGCCGCATATCCGCTGATGAAATGGCGGAGATGCGGCAGCTTATTATCAGGGATCGGGGGATTTTCTTTGGATATTTCCCGCGGGGAATGGGCGGCGGGAATTACCGGACGGTCCAGGTGTCGCCGGCGAGGATCATCGAGCGGAGGTCGGTGAAGCCGTGGGCCTGACGCACTTCGGCTACCTGACGGTCAACTTCGTCGTTGTAGGTCAGCGAGTCGACATCGCGGATCACGCCGATGGCCAGCGGGAGGTCGCGGCCGTCCATCATGGCGAGCTGCTGGTGGAGGAAGTTGACGGGGGTGTGTGCGTCGTGGACGAGGACGTCGTCGATGGTGTAGCCATCCTTGCCGAGCTCGACAGCCTTGAGGAAAAAGCCGTCCTGCACGAGGCCTTTCTCGTTGTTTTTGCCGAAGAGCATCTTCTGGCCGTGGACGAGGTGGATAGTGCGGTCGGCGCGGTATTCGCGGTCGGTGATGCGGCTGTGGATGCCGTTGTTGTAGATGACGCAGTTCTGAAGCACCTCAACGACCGAAGTGCCGTGATGGCGGGCGGCAGCGAGGAGCACTTCCTGCGAGATCTGGAGCTCGACGTCGATGGTGCGTGCGAAGAAATTGCCGCGGGCGCCGAAGACGAGTTCGGCGGGGATGAAGGGATCCTCGGTGGTGCCGTAGGGCGACGACTTGCTGACAAAACCGCGGTCGGATGTGGGCGAATACTGTCCCTTTGTGAGACCGTAGATCTTGTTGTTGAAGAGGATCATGTTGATGTCAATGTTGCGGCGCACGGCATGGATGAAGTGGTTGCCGCCGATGGCGAGGCCGTCGCCGTCGCCGGAAATCTGCCATACGGTCATCTCAGGGTTGGCGACCTTGAAGCCGGTGGCCACCGCGGCTGCGCGGCCGTGGATGGTGTGGAATCCGTAGGCGTTCATATAGTAAGGCAGACGCGATGAGCAACCGATGCCGGAAATGACGGCAGTGCGGTGCGGTGGCACGCCGAGGGCTGCCATGGCTTTGTGGAGCGAGTTGAGGATGGCGTGGTCGCCGCAACCGGGGCACCAGCGCACGGGCTGATCGCTTTTGAAATCGGCGGCGGTGAATGCCGCATTTATATCTTGAGCTTCCATCATTTATTGTCGATAATTTGTCGGGCGGCGTCGACCAGTTCTTCAACGAGGAACGGCTGGCCCTGGATTTTGTTGATACGTCGGATATTAAGGTGGGGGAAACGAGCCTGGAGGAAGTCGGCGAACATTCCGGTGTTGAGCTCGGCAACGATCACGGTCTTGAAGCGCGAGAGCACCTCGCCTGTGTTGGCCGGCAGCGGGTTGATGTAGCGGAAATGCGTGAATGCCACTTTCTGACCGGCATCGTTGAGCTCTTGGGCTGCGGTGCGGATATGGCCGTAGGTGCCGCCCCAGCCGAGGATGATGGTGTCGGCGTCGGGAGTGTCGAAGAGCGTTTCGAGCATGGGAATGTCATTGGCGATGCGGGCCACCTTCTCGCGGCGTGTCATGACCATCTTCTCGTGGTTGAGCGGATCGGTGGAGATGGCGCCGGTAACGCAGTCCTTTTCAAGGCCGCCGAGGCGGTGCATGGCGCCTTCGGTGCCGGGGATGGCCCAATAGCGGACGAGCGACTGCGGATCGCGCTCGTAGGGGCGCCAGCCGCCTTCGGCTATGCGTTCGGCCGGGAGATAGTGGGGTCGGATGGCCGGATATTCGTCGGGGTCGGGGATGCGCCATGCCGAAGAGCCGTTGCCGATAAAGGCGTCGGAGAGCAGAATGACGGGGGTCATGTGCTCAATGGCGATGCGCGCGGCTTCGAAAGCCATGGTGAAGCAGTCGGTGGGCGAAGCGGGAGCCACGGCCACGACGGGCGACTCGCCGTTGCGGCCGTAGAGCGCCTGCATCAGATCGGTCTGCTCGGTCTTGGTGGGAAGGCCTGTCGAGGGGCCCCCGCGCTGAACGTCGATCACCACGAGAGGCAGCTCGGCGATGACGGCAAGACCGATACCTTCGCTTTTGAGGGCGAGGCCGGGGCCGGAAGTGGAGGTGACGGCGAGGTCACCGGCGAAAGAGGCGCCGATGGCCGAGCAAACACCGGCTATCTCGTCCTCCATCTGCACGGCTTTGACGCCGAGGTCCTTGCGCTTTGCAAGCTCCTGGAGGATGTCGGTGGCCGGGGTGATGGGGTAGCTGCCCAGGAAGAGGGGGCGTCCGCTTTTTTCGGATGCCATGATCAGGCCCCATGCCGTGGCGGTGTTACCGTTGATGTCGGTGTAGACACCGGGACGTGCGGCTTCCGACTCAATGCGGTAGGTGGAAACGGAAGCGTGTATGTTGTGACCGTAGTCGTAGCCGGCATTGAGCACCTTGATGTTGGCTTCGAGGATTGCCGGTTTCTTGGCGAATTTCTTGCTGAGGAAATGCTCGACGCTTTTCATGGGGCGGTCGAAGAGCCAGCACACGAGGCCGAGGGCGAAGAAATTGCGGCATTTGATGATGCTTTTGTTGTCGAGGCCGCTGTCGGCGAGCGCGGCTTTGGTCATCGAAGTAACGGGGACGTCGAGCACCTGAGCGCTGATGCCGAGCTCGCGTATGGGATCGTCGGTGGCATAGAGGGCCTTGCGCAGGTCGGCTTCCTTGAACGAGTCGATGTCGATGATGATGACTCCGCCGTGCTTCACGTGGTGGGCGTTCTGCTTCAGGGCGGCAGCGTTCATGGCCACGAGGACGTCGCATTTGTCGCCGGGGGTATGTACATTGTTGCCAACGCTGACCTGGAAGCCGGAGACGCCGCCGAGGGAGCCTTGCGGGGCACGGATTTCGGCGGGATAATCGGGGAACGTCGACACCTGGTTGCCCAGCCCGGCCGACACGTTTGTAAAGATATTGCCCACGAGCTGCATTCCGTCGCCGGAGTCGCCGGAGAAACGAACTACGACTTTGTCGAGGGTCTTCACACTAGTTTCTGTTAACATGTCAGATGATTCTGTATAATTATTCGTTTATTATCTGATATTTGGATGTTTAAGGTTACCGCGGCAAAGGTATTGAATAAAACCGATATTTCAATGCGAAAACATGGCAAAGTGCGTGCCGCGGCACCAAACTGAGGGGTTCGGCGCGGATCAGTCGGGGATTTCGGCGATGAGGGTGGCCGAAGTGGCATCGGTGACGCGCACACGGGCTATCTGCCCGACGCGGAAACCGTTGCGGGGGAAAACGACGGTTTTGTTCTGCGGCGTGCGGCCCACCATCTGTTCGCGGCTGCGCCGCGAGACACCTTCGACGAGCACCTCGACGGTGCGCCCGATCTCGGCGCGGTGGGAGGCGAGGGAGAGCTCGTTCTGCAAGGCTATCATGCGGTTGAGGCGCTCGATCTTAACGTCCTCGGGCACGTTGTCGGGCATGTGACGTGCGGCGAGTGTGCCGGGGCGCTCCGAATATTTGAACATGAAAGCGGCATCGAAGCCCACCTCGCGCATGAGCGAGAGCGTCTGCTGAAAATCGTCCTCCGTCTCGTCATGGAATCCGGTGAACATGTCGGTGGTGATGGCACAGTCGGGGATGATGCGACGGATAGCGGCGATGCGGCCGAGATACCAAGCGCGGTCGTAGTGACGGTTCATGGCTTTTAGCACCTTGTCGCTGCCGCTCTGCACGGGGAGGTGGATGTGGTGGCAGACGTTGGGGCAGTCGGCGATGGCCTGGAGGATGTCGTCGGTCATATCCTTGGGATGCGATGTGGTGAAGCGCACGCGCATGTCAGGAGCGGAGGAGGCCACCATGCGAAGGAGGTCGGCGAAGGTGACGGTGGAGCCGTCGGGGGCTTCGTAGCGGTAGGAGTTGACGTTCTGGCCCAGGAGGGTTACCTCCTTGTAGCCTTTGGCGCGGAGGTCGGCCAGCTCGGCGAGGATGCTTTCGGCCTGGCGTGAGCGCTCGCGGCCGCGCGTGTAGGGCACGATGCAGTAGGAGCAGAAATTGTTGCAGCCGCGCATGATGCTGATGAATCCGCTGACGAGGTTGCCGGGGAGGCGCACGGGGATGATGTCGCGGTAGGTCTCGGTGGTGCTGAGTTCGACGTTGATGGCTTTATGGCCGCTTTCGACCGAGGCGAAGAGGCCGGGGAGGTCGAGATAGGCGTCGGGGCCGGCCACGAGGTCCACGCCGTGGTTGTCGATGAGGTCGTCCTTGGCGCGCTCGGCCATGCAGCCTATCACGCCGATGATCAGAGGCCGGGTGGCGGGGCGTTTGCGGCGGACCGACGAGAGCACCTGCAGGCGGTTGACGATTTTCTGCTCGGCGTTGTCGCGGATCGAGCAGGTGTTGAGGAGTACGGCGTCGGCATCGTCGACGGTGTCGGTCAGCGAGTAGCCGGCCATCTGCATGACGGCCGCGACGACCTCGCTGTCGGCCACGTTCATCTGGCAGCCGTAGGTTTCGATATATAGTTTTTTATCCATTAGCGTATTGAAATTGGTATAAAAATCGCTCAATCGGGTGCAAATCTTGGGAAATTTCGCAACAATGAGTAATTTTGCACAAAATTACAAAAAAACCACTCATCGACAATGGCATTTCCAATTCTGACGCCGCAGGAAGCGGCCGACCTTATTCACCATGATGACAATATCGGTCTGTCGGGTTTCACAGCCTCGGGTTCGCCGAAAGTAGTCACAAGCGCCCTTGCAGAGAAAGCTATAAAAGAGCATGAAGCCGGACGCGAGTTTAAAGTAAACATTTTCACAGGCGCATCGACCAACCGCTGGGCCGACGGCGCGCTGGCCAACGCCAACGCCATCAACCGCCGCACGCCATATCAGAACACGCCCGACCTGCGCAAGCGCATCAATGCCCACGACTGCCACTATTTCGACCTTCACCTGTCGGAGCTCGCACAGAAAGTGCGCTATGGCTTCTTCGGTGATATCGACGTGGCCATCATCGAGGTTGCCGATGTGATGGACAACGGCGAAATAGTTTTAGGCACGGGCGTAGGCAATGTGCCCACTTATGTGAAACTCGCCAAAAAGATAATCCTCGAGCTCAACACGAAACTTCCGAAAGGCATCTACGGATTCCACGATATCTATCTGCCGCTTGATCCGCCGAACCGCCGCGAGATACCTATATATAAACCGAGCGACCGCATCGGCTCGCCTATAGTGAAAGTCGATCCGGCAAAGATTGTCGGTGTGGTTCACAGCGATTCCTACGACGGCATCAAGGGATTCACCGAGCTTGACGACGTCACGCTTCAGATCGGCGCCAATGTGTGCAACTTCCTCATCGGAGAGCTGCGTGCCGGCCGCCTGCCCAAGACTTTCCTGCCTATTCAGTCGGGCGTGGGCAATGTGGCCAACGCCGTGCTGTTCGGCCTTGCTGAAGCCAAGGAGATACCGCCGTTTGAAATGTACACGGAGGTGATCCAGGACGCCGTGATCGAGCTGATGAAGATGGGCCGCTGCAAATTCGGCTCCACATGCTCGCTGACGCTGTCGGACAAGATGGAGGAGGAAGTGTATGGCAACATCGATTTCTTCCGCGACAAAGTGGCCCTTCGTCCGTCGGAAATATCCAACAGCCCGGAGGTTATCCGCCGACTTGGTGTCATAGCGATGAACACGGCACTCGAAGCCGACATCTATGGCAATATCAACTCGACGCATGTGCTTGGCACCCGCATGATGAACGGCATCGGCGGCTCGGGCGACTTCACGCGCAACGGTTACATCTCGATATTCTCCTGCCCGTCAGTCACCAAAGGCGGCCTGATAAGCAACATCGTGCCGCAGGTGGCTCACGTTGACCATTCGGAGCACTCGGTCGACGTGATCATCACTGACCAGGGTGTTGCCGACCTTCGCGGCCTTGATCCGGTACAGCGTGCAAAAGTCGTGATCGAGAACTGCGCTCACCCGATGTACCGTCCGCTGCTGCGCGACTATCTCGCACTGGGCAAATCGGGCCAGACGAACATCACTGTGGAAGCAGCGCTGGCATTCCACAGCGCCTTCAAGAACACAGGCGACATGCGCAACGTGGACTGGGCCGCTTACGGTTTCTGATCCGCCACACGCTCCTAAACCCACACGGGCGCGCCAGCTTTGGCGCGCTTTTTTTTTGGGCCGCTGCGGCAGATTGAGTACATTGTAGCTGACGTCGCTGACGCCGCGGCTCATGTCGCGCGTCTGGTTGCCGTTTGCATCATACTTAAAGTCCGATCCCGACCACGCCCCTTCGGGCAGGTCGAGCGAAGCCTCAAGCAGAACGGTCGGGGCATCGTCGCGCAGCGCCGACAGCTGATTGCCGCTAAAAGTGGCTTCCCATTTTACCAATCGTGCATACGGAATCATGCTTATGTGTCATTATCAATTAAAATGGTTCTGCGCAAAAAAAATGAATTTAAATTTAAAAGCGTTTCGCTAATTTAGGTTTTATAAATTCCTATCTTCTTAATACTTTTAATCAATCCAAGTTTTTGAATCATTATTCAATCATGCGAATATAACTATTTTCGTCCTTTTTGACCACTCTGACACTATCGTTTTTAACCTCCAGCAATGTCCAATTCCTAAAATAGTTTACAAAAATATCACTATATACTGAATCTTTAATTTCGCATGTGATAATGTTGTTATCATTTATTTTTATGTATTTACCCGAAATAAAATCGGGAACCATAAACAGTTTGCCCATATACTTCACTGCAACAAGACTATCGTATGAAACAAATATGCGCGGCACCTTAAAAGAATAAACATAATATAAATCATCAAGATCGTCAACACTATTTAGATCTATAATTTCTCCGTTAGGCCCAATTTTCAAGAATTCCAAATATAACACGGAATATTCTTTAACCGAATCCTG
>CABUBG010000068.1:0-11798 GCA_902489785.1 uncultured Porphyromonadaceae bacterium | reverse complement strand
AATTTGCTCGAAAAGCCATCGCCCTGACGTTAACATATTTTGTGGGATGGGGTCTTAGAAAGTGTTTAAATTTGTATGATGCACGGCAGCATCCTGCCGCTGTGTGGTTGAGCTTGCAGAAGCAGCTTTTGTTAGGAGCGGCGGCATCCTGCCGCCTGCATCCCCTCAACGCCCGCCACCGCCGCCGTGTATTGTCCCGTCGGCGGCCTCCCTCCGGCTCCACCGCGCCGCGCTCCCGCTCCCATCCCCCCATCCTCATAAGCTATCTTAGCTAAAGTAGCTAATCCACCCGCCGACCCAGCCCGCCCGGCCCCACTCCCCCATAAACAATTTCCCTCTTTGCTCCGCCGCCGGCTAAAATATTTTGGGGGCAGGGGAGAGCGCGTTTGGAATTTGTTTGTACCTTTGCCGTCAAATTTACCGATGATATATGGATTTTGAAGCTACTTTCCTGTTCCTCGCCGAGATGGTTGGCACCATTGCATGCGCCATAAGCGGCATACGCCTTGCGGCCGGTAAAAATTTCGACTGGTTCGGCGCTTATATTATCGGCCTCGTCACCGCCATCGGCGGCGGCACACTCCGCGACCTCCTCCTCGACATCCCCGTTTTCTGGATGCAATCGTGGTGGTATCTCGCCGTCACCGCCCTCTCGCTCGCCACGGTTATCGTGTTCCGCAACATCCTTGTCAGCCGAGACCGCATACTATTCATCTTCGACAGCATCGGCCTCGCCATGTTCTGCGTCATCGGCATTCAGAAGACTCTTGCCGTAGGTTATCCTATGTGGGTCGCCGCATCCATGGGTGTCATCACGGGCGCTTTCGGCGGCGTACTCCGCGACATCCTCATCAACGAGGTGCCCCTCATCTTCCGCAAGGACATCTACGCCACCGCCTGTCTCCTCGGCGCCGTGGTCTATTGGCTGATTCTGGAGCTTGGCGGATCGGGCTTCGCACAGCAGGTTTCGTGTGCCGCCACAGTGATCATCCTCCGCGTACTGGCTTTGCGCTATTCGCTCTCGTTGCCCACGCTCGCCCCCCTGCCGAAATCCCGCAAGCCTCCTGAATCGTGAATCGCCCATCATGCATCGCGAATCGTGCATCATGCATCATGCATCAGGCATTCCCTCATTCGCAATGCTACAGATTCGCACTTTTTGTCGGGCGGTGACGGGTAACTTTGCGGTAAAAACTATCTTATCGCTATGAAAACATCATTCACTCCCGATCAGGTGCGCCAGCTCCTCTCTCTCCCGGAATCACAGCAACAGGAAATCCTCGATTACAGCGACGCTCTCTTCGAAGCCACCGACGAAGAAATCGTCAACTCTGTCGTCGACGACGATGCCCCCGAACTGATCCACCAGCTCCACAACCACTCCGTGCGCCGTGCCCGCGCAGCCATCGCTCGCCGCGAACGCCGCCTGCAGTCATCGCCCGCAGCTCTCTCCGACGAGTCACGCTCCGACGAAAACCGTCTGAGCCATAGCGCTGTTCGCCGCCTGCAGTGGATCATCGACACTTTCGCCTCCAAAATCGGCGACGCCATCAGCAACTATATCAATGAAGTAGTGACGATGCTCTCAACGCTCTCGCCCGTGCAGAAAACGCTCGCTTTCCGCAGCGCCAACGCCATAATGATGCAGCTCATCCGCCCCCTGCTGCAGCCCCTCGCCGCCGCGGCTCGTCCGTAACCGTCCGTAGCC
This sequence comes from uncultured Porphyromonadaceae bacterium, assembly GCA_902489785.1. Taxonomy (GTDB): domain Bacteria; phylum Bacteroidota; class Bacteroidia; order Bacteroidales; family Muribaculaceae; genus Paramuribaculum. Next base: position 10,090 of record CABUBG010000068.1, on the reverse strand, counting down.
GGTTCGCAGCCGGGTGCAACTGCTTCAAAAAAAACTGTTGGATATTATCGTTAAAATGATTACTTTTGCAATTCAAAATTACATAAACCTCAGTTCGAGTAACATTTTAACACTGATATGAATATAACAGCCAGCAACACCGATGCAGTCAGCATGCGTCTGACTGTGGCCGTTGAAGAAAACGACTACAAGGCCAAAGTTAACGACGACCTCAAAAAGATAGGCCGCACACACCAGATCCCCGGTTTCCGTAAAGGACACATCAGCCTCCCCGACCTCCAGCGCCGTTTCGGCCGTCAGGTCACCAGCGATGTCATCAACCAGGTGGTCTATGAAGCAGTAATCAAATACATCGAGGACAACAAGCTCAACGTGCTTGGCGCTCCAGTGCCCGTCGAAGTGAAAGAACTCGATCTCAAGAATCAGAAAGACTTCACATTCGAATATGATCTCGCTCTCGCTCCCCAGCTCAACGTCAACGTTGACAAGAGCATGACAATGCCCTACTACGACATCACCGTCACCGACGAGATGATCAACGAGCAGGACACAGCATTCCGCAAACGCTTCGGCGCTCAGGTCCCCGGCGAACAGTTCGAATCCGACGCCCTCGTCAAAGGTGCCATTATGGAGCTGAATCCCGACGGTACCGTTAAGGAAGGCGACGACGCTATCCAGGTTGTCAGCGGCATCGTAGCTCCTATGTATTTCGTCAACAAAGAAGAAGCTGACAAATTCGAAGGCAAGAAAGTTGGCGACAAGGTTGTGTTCAACCCCCGCAACGCCGCCGACGGCAACATCACCGAACTCGCCTCGATGCTCAACATCGACAAGGAACGTACCGCAGCCGTGCAGGGCGATTTCGAAATGTCCATCTCCGAGATCATCGTAGTGCGCCCCGCCGAACTTGGTGATGAACTCTACACCAACATCTTCGGTAAAGACAAAGTGCACAACGAAGAAGAATACCGTCAGGCTCTCCGTCAGATGATCGCCGGCGAACTCAAAGGCAACTCCGAAATGATTTTCCGTTTCATCGCCCGCAAAGAACTCACCGCAAAATATGGCGACATGCAGCTTCCCGACGCTATCCTCAAAGCTTGGCTTGTTAGCCGCAACGAAGATCTCACAGCCGAAAACATCGACGAACGCTATCCTTCGATTGCCGAAGATCTCAAATGGCAGCTTATCAAGGAGCAGGTGGCCAAACAGCTCAATGTCAAAATCGACGATCAGGATCTCCTCAACCATGCAAAAGCTCTGGCCACCCGTCAGTTCGCACAGTATGGCATGACAAACATGGACGACGAGACCATCTCCAAATATGCTCAGAACATCCTCGACGACAAAAACTATCGCGGTCATCTGATCGAGCAGGTTGGTGACATCAAACTCTTCTCAGCCATCGAAAATGCCGTGACACTCGACACCAAGACCGTAAGCCTCGACGAATTCAAAGAAATCGCCGGCAAGCTTTAACCCCCCGCTAAATAACCCCTGACCGGCCCTCAATAAAATAGCCAATCAGGCAACAACCCATAACCCACGATCGGGCAGCCCCCTGCATTCCCCCGCAGCCGCTGCCCGATTTTTTATGCCCTCCATCACGTGCACCATCAGCAAGGAGCGGCGGCTTCCAGCCGCCGCCACCCCCTAACGGCTACAAATCCATCATCTGCATGTAATTTCACAACCTAGCCAGCATCAGACCTTAGGAGCGGCGGCATCCTGCCGCCGACAACCTCAACATGCTATAGCCCAATTATCTAACTCCCCCGGCGGCAAGATGCCGCCGCTCCCAACCCCGCTTTCTCCAACCTTGATGGACTTATCCCCCCCTTGCATTCACCAACCGTGCCCGCACCAGGCTTTAGGAGCGGCGGCATCCTGCCGCCGGCACGCACCCACTTATAAATCAATCATCTGCATGTAATTCCACAACCGTGCCAGCATCAGATCTTAGGAGCGGCGGCATCCAGCAGTCGGCAACCCCTAATGGCTACAAAACAATCATTTGTATGTAATTCCACAACCGTGCCCGCAACAGGCATTAGGAGCGGCGGCATCTTGCCGCCGGCAACCACTAACGACTGCAAATCAATTACTTATCTCTGCCGGTGACAAAATGCCGCCGCTCCTTTCTCCCATAAAACACAGCGAGGCGCCCCCGCAGGGACGCCTCGCATTATCTTTATCCTAATCTTCGATTAGTTTTTGATCGGATGATATTCTACGAATGCTTCCATAGCTTCATACGATGCCAGGCCGAGATTCTCGTAAAGCTGAGCCGTTGCGCGGTTACGCTCTTCGGCACGCTGCCAGAACAGTCGGTCGTCGTCGCCAAGGAACGGTGCATTCTCCATCTGGCTCTGATGTTTCAGGATCGAGTTGCGTTTGAAGCGGAGTTCCTCAGGCGAGATGGGCACTGCCATTTCGATATGGTCGATTTCCCATTCTGCCCATGCGCCGCGATACATCCAGATGCGGCAGTCGCGCATCCAGTCTTCGTTGCGGAGCTCATAGAGAGCAGCGAGCACGGCGTCGGTGCACACACGGTGTGTGCCGTGAGGATCGGCAAGGTCACCGGCCACGAAGATCTGGTGAGGTTTCACCTCTTCGAGAAGCGCTTTCACGCGGTCGATGTCGGCCTCCGAAAGGTCACCCTTCTTGATTGTGCCTGTCTCATAGAACGGCAGACGCAGGAAATGGATATTCTGAGGTTTCACGCCGATATAGTTGCAGGCGATCGTAGCTTCTGCCTGACGGATCATTGTCTTGATCTCGCGGATTTCGGGGATGTCGACATCGCCGGCTTTCTTACCGTCCACGAATGTGCGCACCTTCTTGCTGAGTTCTTTATAGTCGTCAGTTCCGAAACCAAACATTGGCGCGATCTTGTCCATCATCAGGAAATAGCGCATCATATCCTCATCGCCCACAGCGATGTTGCCCGAAGTCTCATATGCCACGTGCACGTCGTGTTTCTGGTCTACAAGGCGCTTCAGCGTGCCGCCCATCGAGATCACGTCGTCGTCGGGGTGCGGCGAGAACACGATCACACGCTTGGGATAAGGATTGGCACGTTCGGGACGGTAGGTGTCGTCGGCATTGGGTTTGCCGCCGGGCCAGCCGGTGATGGTGTGCTGAAGATCGTTGAATATCTTGATGTTGACATTGTAGGCCGAGCCGTAGAGTGCGAGAAGTTCGCCCAGGCCCCAGTCGTTATAGTCTTTGTCGGTGAGTTTCAGGATCGGTTTGCCTGTCATCTCGCAGAGCCATACGATGGCGCGGCGGATAAGCTTGTCGTTCCATTCGCATGAGGTCACTTTCCATGGCTGGCTGATGCGGGTGAGATCCTCGGCTGCTGGAAGGTCAACTACCACTTTGGCATGTGCATGACCCTGAAGGAATGATGCCGGAACGGCTGCCGATGCCGGCTCCTCAACTGTCTTCTTGATGATGGCGGCATTGTTCTCGCCCCATGCCATGGTGACGATGCGGCGGGCCGACAGCAGGTTGGAGATGCCAAGCGTGATGGCGTTGGTCGGCACATGTTCGCAGCTGTAGTCCGATGCGATGATGTGGCGGGCCTCGCTGCCGAGAAGCACCAGACGGCAAAGGCTCGAAGGTGCGCTGCCCGGCTCGTTGAATGCCAACGATCCGATGGCCCCGATCTCACATACCGTGATGTCGATGCCGCCTTCGTCGGCTATTGACTGCTCGTAGGCCTTGCAGTATTCATACATGTTTTCTTTTGTGATAGCCGGATCGATGGTGCGGATATTCTCGGCTTTGATGTTCACCTGGTCGAGCAGCAGATCGTTCAGACGTTTCATCGTGCTCGGACCTTCAGGCAGTAGCGGGAAAAATTCGCTGATGTTATACACTATCACATTCTCAAAGCTCACGTTGCCTTCTTTGTAAAGCTTGATGAGCTCGGCATAGACGCTGTGAGTGCCGTTGCCGGCGCCCAGTGCAAGCACACATTTACCCTTTTCGGCAACGTAACGGTTGATGTAGCGCACGATGCTTTCGGCAATGTAGCGGCTGCCTTCGTTGACGGTTTCGAAAATGCGGGTATAGACCTTTTCTTCTCTGGTGAGTGCGGTGAATTCGATTTCACCCTGAGGATCATAATATCGGCGCGGAATGCGGTCGAGTTTGATCTGTGAACTGAGATTGGTTTTCATGATCGGTATTGATGGTTTTGAGTTACAAAGTTAATCGTTTATTTATTTTTTATAAAAATTTTAGTCCAAAAAAATTGCGCCCCGATGCTTATTCGGCGCGTAATTTATTATCTTTGCATCAAAATACCTAAAACCAAAATCAAAATACCTTCAGATTATGAGACTGATCATCGAACCCGACTACGAAAAAGTATCGCAATGGGCTGCCCGCTATGTCGCCGCACGCATCAATGAGGCCAAACCGACGGCCGAACATCCTTTCGTGCTCGGTTGCCCCACCGGCAGCTCGCCCCTCGGCATGTACCGCGAGCTCATCAAGCTCAACAAAGCCGGCAAAGTGTCGTTCAAAAACGTCGTGACGTTCAATATGGATGAATATTGCGGCATCCCCCGCGACCACGAGCAGAGCTACTACACTTTCATGTGGACCAACTTCTTCAACCAGATTGATATCCTTCCCGAAAACGTCAACATCCTCAACGGAAACGCTGCCGATCCTCTGGCTGAATGTGCTGCCTACGAGGCTAAGATCGCTTCCTACGGCGGCATTGACCTCTTCATGGGCGGCGTCGGTCCCGACGGACACATCGCATTCAACGAACCAGGCTCGGCCCTCACCTCCAAAACCCGCATGAAAACGCTCACCAGCGACACCATCATCGCCAACTCGCGTTTCTTCGACAACAACGTCGACCTCGTTCCCAAAACAGCTCTCACCGTAGGCGTCGGCACCGTGATGGCTGCCAAGAGCGTCATGCTCATCGTCAACGGCCACAACAAAGCACGCGCCCTCCGTCACGGCGTTGAAGGCGGCATCTCTCAGATGTGGACCATCTCCGCTCTGCAGATGCACCCCAAAGCCATCATCGTTGCCGACGATGCCGCTTGCGACGAACTCAAAGTGGGCACCTACCGCTATTTCAAGGACATCGAGAGCGCCAACCTCGATCCCGAATCGCAGCTCTAAGACACCGCGACTGTTACAAACAGCGCATCTGTAATAAGCAATCTCAGCTGTAACAATCAGAGCTGACGACAGCGCAAGCTATAATAAACGGCGTGGCCGCAACGGAAACAGTTCCGTTTGCGGCCACGCTGCTTTTCGGTCCGGCTGTAAGCGGCCGGAGTGTTGTGCGGTCTGCGGTCAGAGCTCGATCGATTCGCCCGGAGTGTGGAGGCAATGCATCGTGGTGCCTTCAACTTCGTAGCCGGCGAAGTCGCATGCTTTCTTGTAGTCGCCCTTGAAATGCATCGGGAAGAAGTCGCGCACTTTCACGGCATTGAGGAATTCGCGGGCACCGCGGGCAAAGTCGGAGCCGAGGCGCACGTCGACGGGGAAGAAGGCGATGTCGACTGCGGGCACCTCTTCGGCTATGCGGTTGACTATGGTGCGGAAATGATTGCCGGCCTCTTCCACTTCACGCATGGAGGCTTCATCCTGCCAGTGCCAGTCGTTGAGATCGCCGGCATGGAAAATCTTCTCGCCTGTTTTTGTCATCACGAGGAAGCTGACGCCGGCGTCGGTTGATCCGAATGCCTTGACCGTGAGCGAGCCGGGGAGATCTTCAATCACGTCGCCCTTGCTCATGCCTGCCACAGCGAGGTTGTCGGGCACGTTCTGCGGGTAGACGTCGTTCGACAGCACATAAGTGCGTTTGTGGTTCTGGGCGAGTTCAAATATCGATTTGTTGAAGTGGTCGGGATGGTGATGTGTGACGAAGAACACCACCGGTTTCTCGGGGTTCTGCTCGAGGGTGCGGTGAAGAGCGTGTGCCGGATCGCGGTAATAGTCAAACACCATGATCACATCGTCAGTGGCTACGATGAAGCCGCTGTTGTCAAGAAAAGTCACTCTGTTCATTGTAAATTGCGTTTAATAAGAAGCTAAATTTCGATGGTGAGCCCGTCGAAAGCAAGCTGGACGCCGTCAGGTAGCAGCCGGTCGACCGCGGCATGAAAGCCGAGATCGTGGGAGATGTGCGTGAGCAGCGCTCTCCGGGGTTTCACTGCTTTTATAACGCCGAGCGCTTCGCTGATGTTCAGATGCGAAGGATGTTCTTTAAAACGCAGAGCATTGATGACAAGGGTGTGTGTGCCTTTCAGAAGTTCGAGGGTAGAGGAAGGCATGATTTTGCAGTCGGTGATGTAGCTGAGAGCCCCTATGCGGAAGCCGGTGATGCGGAGCTTCGGGGTGTGCATCACCGGAAGCGGTGTCACCGGTATGCCGGCGGCGACAAACGGCCGGTCGTCGATGATGCGGAGGTCGTAGACCGGTGCTCCGGGATAGTGCTGCGCGCCGAAGCAGTAGGGCATGCGCGTGTGGATGTCCCTGGCCACATCGCTGCGGCAGTAAACCGGAAATCCGCCTTCGCGCTGACAGTAGGGGCGGAGGTCGTCGATGCCGCCGAGATGGTCGTAGTGGGTGTGGGTGACGAGCAGGGCGTCGAGCCACGGGCTGCCGAGCCGCAGTATCTGCTGGCGGAAGTCGGGACCGCAGTCAATGAGCAGACACTTCCCGCCGGTCTCAACCAGCACCGATGCGCGCAGCCGCTTGTCGTGCGGGTCGGTGGAGTGACACACCGGACACGGGCAGCCGATCATAGGCACGCCTATCGAGGTGCCGGTACCTAAAAATGTGAGGCGTATTTTGTCCATTGTTTCTTCGGTCATAACATTGGTTACTGGCGGAACGATTCGAGGATGCCGTCGTCAAACACAAGGAAGCGTCCGCCGTCGTAGGTCCATATCTCTCGCAGCACGCTGTAGCCTGTCTGCCGGTCGATGTTGGCGGGTGTGCCGAGGGCAAGGCGGCATTCGTCCCGCGTCATGCCCTGCGCCACGCGGCCGTCGATGATGAGCGCCCAGTTGGCGTCGGTGATGGCCGGATATTTGGCATGCGGATCGGTGAGCGAAAACATCGATGAGAATTTGCGGGGCATCGTCATCGTCGATCCGGCCGACATGTAGAGGCGGAATTGCTTCCCGCGGTCGTCGGTGAGTGTGAGGCGTATGGGGTAGTAGGCCGTGCCGGGATCAACGGCGTCGACGGTCACCGGCACGAATCGCCGGCTGTTGAAGATCTGGTCGTTCATGTCGTAGCGCGTTGCCGTCGTGATATAGTAGGTGTTGCCGGCCATTTTCTTCCTGACGGATTCAACGAGGTCGATGTCGACGGTGAAGGGTATGTCGGCGCGGTGGGCGCGGCGGATATCGTCGGGCGAAAACGTTGTGCGATAGGTGAATACGGCTCTGTTGCGGTCGCTGAGCCGGATGTCGGCCAGCTGTTGTCCGTCGACCGATGTGGCTTCGCTTATGCCGGCCAGACGGAGGGTGTCGCCGGTGCGTATGTCGGCCGATGCCGCCGATGGGTCGAGGACGAGGCGTATCTTGGGGTCGGTGACCCAGAAGCGTTTGCCTGTGGTGAGATTGTCGGCCGCCAAGTAGGCTTTTTCGATGTCATCGAGATAGGTCTCTTCGGGTGTGACGCGGATGTTCTGGCGCCGAAGGTCGCTGTCGGTGATGGCCGGAGTGCTTTCGATGCCCGTGAAACATCCGGTGAGTACCGGAAGGAGTGCGGCGGCGCTGAGGAGAGTGAGCAGGCGGTTGATCATTTCGATGTGGAGGCGCTTGTGTGGCGGGGTGTGATCCCGAGATTGTAGAATAGGAATGAATAGATGTCGGTCTGTTCGTCGATCACTTTTGTGAGCGGCTTGCCGGACCCGTGACCCGCTTTGGAGTCGATGCGGATGAGCTTAGGTGCGTTGCCGGTGTCGGAAGCCTGCAGCTGAGCGGCATATTTGAATGAGTGGGCCGGGACTACGCGGTCGTCGTGATCGGCTGTCGTTACGAGGATGGCGGGATAGGGGGTGCCGTCGTTGCGGATCGTGTGGAGGGGCGAGTAGGAGAGCAGATAGTCGGCCATCTCTTTCGAGTCGGCGCTTGTGCCGTAGTCGGGAGCCCAGTTCCAGCCGATGGTGAAGAGGTGGTAGCGCATCATGTCCATGACGCCCACCTGCGGGATGGCAGCGCGGAAGAGGTCGGGCCGCAGGTTGACCGTGGCGCCGACGAGGAGGCCGCCGTTGCTGCCGCCCTGGATGGCGAGGTGCTCGGGCGAGGTGTAGCCGTTGTCGATGAGATATTGTGCGGCTGCTATGAAGTCGTTGAACACGTTCATCTTCTGCATCTGTGTGCCGGCTTTGTGCCATGCTTCGCCGTATTCGCCGCCGCCGCGGAGGTTGGGTTGGGCGTAGATGCCGCCGTTTTCAAGCCAGAGGAGGCGCTGGGCGGAGAATCCGGGTGTCAGCGATATGTTGAACCCGCCGTAGCCGTAGAGCAGCGTGGGATTGGTGCCATCGAGTTTGATGTCTTTGCGGCGTGTGATGAACATGGGGATGCGCGTGCCGTCAGTCGAGGTGTAGAACACCTGCTCCGTGACATAGTCGTCGAGGTTGATGCCGTCGATTTCGGTGCGGCCTATCAGTCGGCTCTCGCCGGTGGCGGGATCGTAGGCATAGCGGGCCGACGGGCTGACAAACGAAGTGAACGAATAGAACACATCGTCGGGATAATTCTTAGAGCCCCAGACGCTTGCTGTGCCGATGCCCGGCAGCTTGATTTCGCTCAGGCGTTTGCCGTTGAGGTCGTGGACGAAAATATGGTCGGCGGCATCGATCATATATGAAAGGAGGAGCTTGTTGCCGGAGATGGTGACGTCGGTGAGCACGTTGTCAGCTTCCGGCACTATCTCAATCCAGTTGGCGCGCTGCGGCTTGTTGAGGTCGGCGGCCATCAGGCGGTAACGTTCGGCGCCTGCCGACGTGAGGAGATAGACGCGGCCGCCGGCAATCCCTATCGGCGAGATCGAATAGTCCTGCGTCGGCTCGATAACGGTCCATCCGCCGTTCGGATCGGCAAGATTCTTCACCATCAGCGATTCGCCGAAGCCTTCGCCTGAGCCGATGACGAAAAGATAGTCGCTGCCTTCGGGCACGTAGGCCGAGTGGAAGTGGAGCGGCTGCGAGGGATCCTCATAGATGAGACGGTCGGCGCTTTGCGGCGTGCCGATCTCGTGATAGAGTATCTGATGGTTTTCGTTGGCGTTAGAGTATTCTTTGCCGGCTTCGGGAGCAGGGTATGCGCTGTAGAAGAAACCGTTGCGCCACCACTGAGGCGAGGTGAATTTGGCCCACACGATATGGTCGTCGAGAAGGCGGCCGGTGGCGGTGTCCATGACGTAGATCTCTGTCCAGTCAGAGCCGCTTCGGGAAATGGTGTAAGCCGTGTATTTTCCGTCGGGACTTTGCACAAGTCCGGTAAGCGCTACAGTGCCGTCGTCAGACAGGGCATTGGGATCGAGGAACAGCCGGGGCGTTCCGTCGACGGTTTTGCTGCGGTAGAGCAGCGACTGGTTGCGCAGACCGTCGTTTTCAAAAAAGTAGTAGAGGCCGTCGTTGTCGCGCCAGGGCAGGCCGGTTTTCTTATAGTTGTTGAGACGTGTGAGGCGCTGGCGGATGTCATCGCGGAACGGGATCTTGTCGAAGTAGGCGCCGGTGACGGCATTTTCAGCCTCGACCCAGTGGAGTGTGGCCTCGGCGGTGTCGTTTTCAAGCGGACGGAAACGGTCGCTGACGATGGTGCCGAAATAGTTGTCGGACACCGAGTTGTCGGAGGGAGCCTGCGGATACACTGTCTGTGCGGATGCCGCCGGTATGGTGGCGGCGGCCGATATGATTGTCATTACAAAGATATTTGAATTCATGTCTTTTGTGATGGGTTTCTGATTCGAAATGCAAATTTACAAAATATCAGCCTTAAAAGCGCAATTCTGACGACGAAAGTCGGGGCGCGCAGATTAAACAAGCAAGTGCGAATTTACAAAAATCATCGAGACCATTCACCAA
>CABUBG010000067.1:0-11912 GCA_902489785.1 uncultured Porphyromonadaceae bacterium | reverse complement strand
AAACCAATATCAGTAAACATACAAAACCGAGTCAACCATTTTCAGGAACGGACAGAATATCGAAGACGAATAGCTGATCAATTGCTGCAGGAAAAATTGGAGGCTATGGGCGCAGTTTTGATAGAGGGTCCAAAAGCCTGTGGCAAAACAACAACAGCAGAGCAGCAAGCTAAAAGTGTTATATATATGGACAACCCCGCAATGCAGCAGCAGTATAGGCAGATGGCGCAAACAAATATCAGCTTTTTGCTTAAGGGGAAAACGCCTCGTCTGATTGACGAATGGCAGGAGATCCCGCAATTTTGGGATGCCATTCGATTTGAAGTAGATCATAGAAACGAGGATGGCCAATTTATGCTTATACCGGGTCAGCAGTGCCTGCCGAGGCTAAGGAAATCCATCATTCGGGGACCGGAAGATATGACTTGCTTACAATGCGACCTATGAGCTTATGGGAGTCAGGGGATTCTTCCGGCGATATAAGTTTGTCGGATTTGTTTCATACTCCCGATAAAATCGAGGGTATGAACAAGCTTTCATTGCAGATGTTGTCATTTGTCATTTGCCGTGGAGGATGGCCGAGGGCATTGCAGAAAAGAACTGAAAAGGCTGCATTGTTGCAGGCTATTGAATATTATAAAGCAATTACGAATAGTGACATCTCTCGGGTTGACAACGTAAAACGAGATGCCGAACGTGCAAAGAGAATAATGCGCTCGTATGCCCGGCATCAAGGTTCGCAAGCCAGTATTGCAACAATTCTTGCTGATATTTCAACAAACGAAATCGGCGGTGTTAGCGACGAAACGATTGAGTCGTATCTTAGAGCATTACGGAAAATGTTTGTGATTGAGGATATGCCGGCATGGAATCCGAATTTGAGAAGTAAAACGGCTGTCAGATCATCAGATACGCGGTATTATGTTGATCCGTCAGTTGGTGTCGCGGCTTTGGGCATAGGCCCGAATGACTTGATTAATGATTTGAATACATTTGGATTGTTTTTTGAAACAATGTGTATTAGGGATCTCAGGGTTTATGCAGATGCATTGGATGGAGCGGTTTATCACTACCGGGATAAGAACGGATTGGAATGTGATGCCGTTGTTCATTTGCGAAATGGTTCTTATGGCCTTATTGAGATAAAATTAGGTGGGGAAAAATTGATTGAAGAAGGTGCGAAATCATTAAAGACACTCTCCAACATCATAGATACTTCCCGAATGAACCCGCCGGCATTTTCTATGGTATTGACAGGTGTCGGCGATTTCGCCTATAGACGAACCGACGGAATATATGTGGTGCCTGTGGGATGGGGTCTGAGAGGGGACCGCATATTTGTGGCGTTTATTAGACGAATTTATATACCGAAGCTCCGAATTTCCAACCGTTATGAATGAGATCAGAAACTGCCTGTTGCCCGTTTGGAACCGGCAGCGAAGAAGAGAATCGGCATAAAATCGACGCAGTGCGGCTAATTTGCATCACAACCGCGTTTTTTTCATTACCTTTGCAGCATGGATTTCAAACTACAGGCTACTGCGCAAGGCTCCAATGCCCGTGCGGGCGAGATAACCACCGATCATGGCAAGATTCTCACCCCCATATTCATGCCCGTAGGCACTCTCGGCAGTGTCAAGGGCGTGCATCAGCATGAGCTTCGCGACGACATAAAGGCACAGATCATCCTGGGCAACACCTATCACCTCTACCTGCGTCCCGGCACCGAAATAATCCGTCGCGCCGGCGGCCTCCACAAGTTCAACGGCTGGGAGCGGCCTATCCTCACCGACAGCGGCGGCTTTCAGGTCTTTTCCCTGTCGGGACAGCGCAAGCTCACCGAAGAGGGCGCCCACTTCCGGTCGCACATCGACGGCTCGCGCCACCTCTTCACCCCCGAGGGAGTCGTGGATATCGAGCGCGCCATCGGCGCCGACATCATGATGGCTCTCGACGAATGTCCCCCCGGCATGGCTGACTATGCCTACGCCAGGAAATCGCTCGGGCTCACCCACCGCTGGCTTAAGCGCGGCTGGAAACGCTATAAGGAGACCGAAGGCCTCTACGGATATTCGCAGGCCTATTTCCCCATAGTGCAGGGCGTGCGGTTTCCCGACCTGCGCCGCGAGTCGGCAAAATTCGTCAGCGACTTCGGCGCCGACGGCAACGCCATCGGCGGCCTGGCCGTAGGCGAGCCCACCGAGGTGATGTATGAGATGATCGAGGTGGTCAACGAGATACTCCCCGCCGACAAGCCCCGCTATCTCATGGGCGTGGGCACCCCCGCCAACATCCTCGAAGCCATCGACCGCGGCGTCGACATGATGGACTGCGTGATGCCTACACGCAACGGCCGCAACGGCATGCTCTTCACCGCCAACGGCATCATGAACATGCGCAACAAGAAATGGGCCGACGATTTCTCGCCCATCGATCCCGACGGTCCGAGCTACGTCGACCGCGTATACTCCCGCGCCTACCTCCGCCACCTCTTCATCAGCCAGGAGCTGCTGGCCATGCAGATAGCCTCGATCCACAACCTTGCCTTCTATCTCTGGCTCGTGGGCGAAGCACGGCGTCACATCCTCGCCGGCGACTTCCCCGCATGGAAAGCCGACATGGTGCAGCGCGTCACCGGCCGCCTCTGACCCCTCAGCCATCCACCCCGTTAACAGCCAACGACAAAACATCAGTCATCATCCAACCCACCCACCCCCGACATCGCAACATGCTCAAACTCCATCCGCCATTCAAGATACTCGACCGATATATAATCAAGAAATTTCTTGGCACATATATCTTCGCCATCATTTTGATCCTGGCCATCACCGTGATGTTCGACGTCAACGAAAAGCTCGACGCCTTCCTCAAAGCACCACTCAAAGCCACGCTTTTCGACTACTTCCTCAACTTCCTGCCCTACTTCGCCAACCAGTTCAGCCCCCTCTTCACGTTCATAGCCGTGATCTTCTTCACGTCGAAGCTCGCCGACAACTCCGAGATCATCGCCATGCTCTCGTCGGGCATGAGCTTCCGCCGCCTCATGCGCCCCTATCTGATATCGGCCACCGTCATCGCCGCCGCCACCTACGTGCTCAGCGCCTACGTCATCCCCCCCGCCAACGTCAAGCGCATCAATTTCACCAACACCTATGTGAAAAACAAGCGCGTGGAATACGGCTCAAACATCCAGCTCCAGGTGGCCAAAGGCGAGATAGCCTATATGAGCCGCTACGACAGCAACACCAAGACAGGCTACAAATTCTCTCTTGAATCGTTTGAGGACAAAAAGCTCGTGTCGCGCCTCACGGCACAGATCATCCGCTACGACTCGCTCCACAACTGGCAGGTGCGCGACTATATGATCCGCAAATTCAAAGGCAACCGCGAAGAGATTGTGCGCGGCGCCAAACTCGACACCGTCATCCCCATCGAGCCGCGCGACTTCCTCATTTCCAAAAACGATCACGAAACCATGACCACCCCCGACCTCAACGGATATATCGTCCGTCAGAAAGAGCGCGGCGTGGCCAACATCAAGGACTTCGAGATCGAATATCACCGCCGATTCGCCATGACGGCCGCGGCATTCATCCTCACGGTCATCGGCATGTCGCTCTCCTCGCGCAAGGTCAAGGGCGGCATGGGCATCAACATCGGCATCGGACTCGTGCTCAGCTTCAGCTACATCCTGTTCATGACCGTCACCTCCACCTTCGCCGTGTCGGGCTACACCTCGCCCGCCATAGCCATGTGGATTCCCAACTTCGTCTATGCCGTCATAGCCGTGATCCTCTACCGGAAGGCATCGAACTACTAAACTATTATCGCGCTCTCAGTCGGTCCACTCGGCCGCGGTCTGATACATGGCCGCCGCACGGCGCACGAGTGCCGAATCGACGGTCTCTGCCGCAACGGTGTGCAGCTTGTTCTCCTCCGTCGGCGCTATCACAAACTGGCGCACCCGCTTCACCGGCGACAGCACCGTCAGCGTGTCGCCCTGCAGATAGCCCAAGTCTTGATATGTGGCCAGAAAAGCGCGCGGCTGATAGCTCTCGGAGAGCACGTCGGTGCCGTAGAAGGTCGACCGGTAGCCCATCCCGAGCATCGACAGCAGCGTGGGCATTATGTCGATCTGCGACACCGTCTGCTCTACTGTCCGCGGGGCAAACAGCCGCGGAGCATAGATGAGTGCCGGGATGTGATATTTTTCGAGCGGCAGCTCCGTGCCGCCGGCGCTCGAGGCGCAGTGGTCGGCCACGATGACGAACACGGTGTTGTCAAACCATGGCTTCCGGGCCGCCATGCGCATGAAACGCCCCAGCGCATAGTCGGCATACATCACTCCACCCTCGCGCGACTTGCTCGTCGGCGGGATGGCGATGCGCCCTTCGGGGTATGTGTAAGGCCGGTGGTTGCTGATGGTCATCATGTGGGCGAAAAACGGCTTCCCCTCGCGCGCTGTGGCGTCGAGGTCGGTGAGCATGCGGTCGTAGGAATCCTCGTCGCACACGCCCCAGATGTTGCTGAACTTGATCTCCTCGGGCTTGTAGCTGTCTTTGTCGATCACCTCATAGCCGTTGCCGGCGAAAAACGGCCCCATATTGTCGAAATAGCTCTTGCCGCCGTAGAAAAACATCGTGCGGTAGCCCCTTTCGCGAAGCACGCTGCCGATGCTGCGCCGCTCTTTCTGCTCCGGCCGCTTTATTAGGCTCTGCCCGGCCGACGGCGGTATGCTCAGCGTGAGCGCTTCAAGGCCGCGCACCGTGCGGTTGCCGCACGCTATCATCCGGTCGAAGGCCACCGACCGGCGGTAGAGCGAGTCGAGGTTGGGCGTCAGCCCGGCCTTGTTGCCGAACCGCTCCATGTAGTCGGCGCTCATGCTCTCCATGGTGATGAGCACGATGTTGGGCGTGCTCACGATGCTGTCTGTCGCTATCGTCCGCTCGTTGCGTCCCTCCGAGCCGTAGATACCGCGCACTATCGCGGCAGCCTCGCCGTCGGGCAGCGTGATGTAGAATTTCTTATAGTCGAGGCGGTTTTTCATGAAGGCGTCGAAAAAACGCACCGGCCCGTTGGCCTGCAGCTCGTTGTAGTACACGTTTTCCGACTGCTGCCACGAGGCCGACAGCGCGAGCCATGCTGTGGCTAAGCCCGCTGCGGCGGCGTAGACCAGTGCCGCGAGCCATTTGCGGCCGCCTGCGTAGAGGTCGTCGCTCTTCCGGATATCGCGCCGGAAAAGAGCCCATGTGAGCACGCCGGTCACGGCGAGCAGAATGAGCGACAGCGGCACTATGGGATACGATTCAAGGATGTTGCCTATCACCTCGGAGGTGTACACCAGATAGTCGACGGCGATGAAGTTGTAGCGCACGGCAAATTCGTTCCAGAAGAAATATTCTCCCACGCTGTTGAGCAGCGCCACGCCCACATAGATGTAGAGTATCACGGCCATCCACATGCGCGTCCATCCGCGGCGCATCCGCGGAACGAACACCCGCAGCCCGAACGTGACAACCCAATAGAGCATCACAATCGAAAGCACCCGCCACAGCCCGGCATTGAACTCTCTCAGCCACGGACTGAGCCACGCCACATACGCTCCGGAGCAGCAGAGCACGCCAAGAACCACCCAGCGGGCCACGCGCCCGTATTTCCAGTTGCCGGCGGTGAGGCAGTAGATCATTATGAATATCAGCGACAGCGTGGCGAACGCCGCATCGTTTACTGCGCCTATTGCGAAAGCGCCGGCATATTGCCAGAAGGTGAGCGCCAGCTCCGTCGGCCCGGTCATGATTATCATCACCACGCGCAGGATCGCTCCGAGCGCCACCGTGAGCACAATCAGTTTCAGCCCGATGTCCCAGACCCTGCTTCCGGCCGTTCCGGGCCTCCGGTTCAGCCATGTGATGGCCGACTGTCGGCCTTCGTTGGCGCTGACGGTCGGTTTGCTGTTGTCCTTATCTTGATTTTCAGTTGTAAATGCTTTGCTGTCAAATGCATCCGTCTCTTTGCGGCCTCGACTTTTCATTTCGGTTACGATTGTGGTCTATTATTCGCACAAATGTATTGTTTATCTACAAAAGTGGCAAATAATTCCACAAACTAATTTCCCGATTTTTGTGCTTTGGCTTGAAGATGCGGCGGATCGCCTCCTGCGCTCACCTCCACAGTGCCCGGTATGAAGCGGGTGGAATGTATCTCGCCCGTAAAGGGGAACAGACACACGCGTCCGTCGTCCGACAGCTCTATCACATGATTGTCGTAGGCGTTTCCGCGGTAGATTATCCGGTGTGCGTAGATCCGCTCCATGATGTAGGTGAGGCGTTGGGGCAGCCGTTATTTGCTTTGCTTGGGCTGAGGCTTGTTCCGGAAGTTCCTGGTGCCGGTGCGGAGTGAGGGGTTCGACGGTTTCCAGCGGGTGCGGATGAGGGATATCGAGTCGACAAACGATGTCTCGCCGCGCGGCCCGGCATACTGCAGCGTGCCGTAGATTTCACGTGCCTGACGGGTGGAGTCGAGGGCGAATTTCACTTCATGCCAGCCGTCGCCGATGAGGTTGGCCGATGACGTCTCGATCGAGCCGTCGCTGTATTCCACGGCCACATTGAAATGAGCCTGACGGGAGTTGCCCGTGAATTTCGAGCGGAACGTGTAGACGTCGCCGCGCTCCCAGTTGGGCTCGGTGCGCAGCACAAACGGTATGATGTCGCTCGGCAGATTGGAGGCGAACGGGCGGAACCGCACGTCGTACCACACATCCACCGAGTCGCCCTCCATGGCTATCGAGCTGCTGGAGTTGGTTGCCGTGGCAGTGGAACCGGCGCGTTTTTGAGCAACCGCAATTTCGTCGTCGAGCATCTCGATAGTGCGGTCGTAGACCTCCACATATTTGTCCATGTGATAGCCATACCATCTGAGCGACGAGTCTACTTCGGCCGACGTCACACCGTTCTTGGCATAGATGGCCTGCTTGAAGGCGCGTTTGGCCGAGTCGGTGGGAAATTTCGACTGGTTGTTCTCCACTACGCTCTCGCCGATGTGGATGTCGGCAAGCAGCCGCGACATCTGCTCGGGCTGTATGATGTTGTCGGGCACGCCGGTGCATGCCGTGAGCATCAGCAGCCCCACGGTAAGCCATGGCAATATGCGCGAAAATAGTCTCATCGGTCATTCTCCGGATTCGCCGGTAGCGTTTCTGTCGCTGTCGTCGCCGTCGGCCGGTTTGCCAACAGCGGCACATTCGGCTTCGAACTGCGAGGGCGACATGATCTGTTTGTGATAGAAAAATATCATCATCAGGATGCCGACGGTGATGGCGGCATCGGCAAAATTGAATATCGGCTTGAAAAACTCAAACACCTCTCCGCCTACCCAAGGCACCCAGTCGGGCCATGTGAACGAGAAGAGCGG
The DNA here is from genome assembly GCA_902489785.1 of uncultured Porphyromonadaceae bacterium. Taxonomy (GTDB): domain Bacteria; phylum Bacteroidota; class Bacteroidia; order Bacteroidales; family Muribaculaceae; genus Paramuribaculum. Next base: position 4,499 of record CABUBG010000067.1, on the reverse strand, counting down.
GAAATAGAGCATGTCGACGACGCGTCCGTGGAACAGCGTGCCGTAGCCGCCGTCTGCCGGGAAGAGCACTGCCGTTTCGGGCGGCAGCGGAGCGTTGAATATCAGGCCGTAGAACATGCAGTCGATGATATTGCCTATCGCTCCCGCCACAATCAGCGCAAGGCTCACTATATAGCCGGTGCGCACGCACGCCGAGTCCTTGATTTTCCAGATGTACCATATCAGCACGCCTGCCAGACAGAGCCTGAACAGCGTGAGAAACAGTTTGGGCCCGAGCTCCATGCCGAAAGCCATGCCGTTGTTCTCGATGAACAGCAGGCGGAACCAGTCGGTGATCACCACCTCTTCGCCGAGGTAGAAGTGGGTCTTGACCCATATTTTGAGAATCTGGTCAATGATGATCACCGCGGCGATGATCAGCGTGGCCAGCATGCCTTTGGAAATTTTCATTTTGCTGATGCGGATAGATGAGTCGTGAGGGGGCTGTCTCTACTTGCCGTTCTGGCGTTTCTTGATGTCAACGCTGAGTGTTGCGTGGGGCACGGCGCGCAGTCGTTCCTTCGGTATCAGCTTGCCGGTCTCGCGGCAGATGCCGTAGGTCTTGTTTTCGATGCGCACGAGTGCGGCCTGCAGATGCTGTATGAATTTCATCTGACGCTGCGCCAGGCGTCCCGACTCCTCTTTGCTGAGAGTGGTGGCGCCCTCTTCAAGCACCTTGAACGTGGGCGATGTGTCGGCGATGTCGTTGCCTTCCGTGTTGGTCACATCGGCTTTCAGCAGTTCATAGTCGCGCTGGGCTTTGGCCAGCTTCTCCAGGATCAGTTCCTTGAATTCCTGAAGCTCTTCGTCGGAATATCTGGTTTTCTCACTCATGGTTGCATAGTTGTTTTAGTGGTTGACAGACAGTGGTTTATTTGTTTAAGGCGATTTTCACAGGTATGTTCATGACGTCGAGATCGAGCACTTCCACGTCGGAATCCGTTTCGGCCACATTGTCCTCAAACGAGATTTCGGCGGCAAGCACCTGACGGGCAATGTATTCGCCGTAGAGCTCTACGGCAGCGCGGCAGGGCGCCTCGGTGCCGAATGTGAGCGTGATCTTGTCGGTTATCTCATATCCGCGGTTCTTGCGGATGTTCTGGATGCGGTTGACGATGTCGCGGGCTATGCCTTCGTTGCGGAGCTCGTCGGTGAGCGTGATGTCGAGGGCTACGGTCACATTGCCTTCGTTGGCCACGAGCCAGCCGGGGATATCTTCCGAGATCACTTCCACGTCGGCGAGGTCGATCACGGCGTCGGTGCCGTCGACGCTGAGCGTCACTTTGCCTTCGCGTTCCATCTGTGCGATGTCGGCCTGACTCATCTGCTGGATGGCGGCGGCCACCTGTTTCATGAGCTTGCCGAATTTCGGACCGAGCTTCTTGAAGTCGGGTTTCACGCGTTTCACCAGCACGCCCGAGTCGGCATCGACCATCTCGAGCTCTTTGACGTTGACCTCGGTGAGCAGCAGGTCCTTCATCGATTCGATGGCGGCACGCTGTGCCTCGTCTACGGCCGGGATCATGATGCGGTGCAGCGGCTGACGCACTTTCAGGTCGGCTTTGCGGCGCAGCGAGAGCACCATCGAGGTGATCTGCTGGGCAAGGTGCATGCGGTTTTCGAGGTCGGTGTCGATGGCCGATTCATCGGCTTTCGGCATCAGTTTCAGATGCACCGATTCGGTGTTGCCCTTAGTCACGGAAGTAAGGTCGGCATAGAGGCGGTCGGCGTAGAACGGGGCGATCGGAGCTATGAGCAACGCTACGGTTTCGAGGCAGGTGTAGAGCGTCTGATAGGCGGCCAGCTTGTCGGCGTCCATTTCTTTGCCCCAGAAACGCTTACGGTTGAGGCGGACATACCAGTTGGAGAGGTTGTCGTTGACAAATTCGCTGATGGCGCGGGCTGCCTTAGTGGGCTCATAGTCGGCGAGCGCTTCGTCGACGGTCTTGATGAGCGTGTTGAGCAGCGAGATGATCCAGCGGTCGATCTCCGGCCGCTCCGACACCGGTATCTGCGGTTGCGAGTTGTCGAAGCCGTCGACGTTGGCATAGAGCGCGAAGAACGAATATGTGTTGTGGAGTGTGGCGAAGAATTTGCGCGACACTTCAACGACGCCGCTGGGGTCGAACTTGAGGTTGTCCCACGGTGATGAGTTGCTGATCATGTACCAGCGCAGCGGATCGGAACCGTATTTCTCGATGGCGCCGAACGGATCGACGGCGTTGCCCAGACGTTTCGACATCTTGTTGCCGTCTTTGTCAAGCACCAGGCCGTTGGAAATCACGGCTTTGTAGGCCACGGAGTCAAACACCATGCCGGCGATGGCATGCAGCGTGTAGAACCATCCGCGTGTCTGGTCGACACCCTCGGCTATAAAGTCGGCCGGATAGAGCTCGCCGCTGTCCAGTCCCTCTTTGTTTTCAAACGGATAGTGGATCTGGGCGTAGGGCATCGAGCCGCTGTCAAACCACACGTCGATGAGGTCGCTCTCGCGGTGCATCGGGCGGCCCGTCGGCGAAACAAGCACGATGTCGTCGACGTAGGGGCGGTGGAGGTCGATCTTCTCATAGTTGGCCTTCGAATAGTCGCCGGGCACGAAACCGCGGTCCTTGTAGGGATTCGATTTCATCAGGCCGGCGGCCACGGCTTTCTCTATTTCGTTGTAGAGCATCTCCACGCTGTCGATGCATAGCTCTTCGGCTGCATCTTCGGTGCGCCAGATCGGCAGCGGGGTGCCCCAGTAGCGGCTGCGCGACAGGTTCCAGTCCTGAAGGTTTTCGAGCCATTTGCCGAAGCGGCCCGTGCCGGTCGACTGCGGTTTCCATTTGATGCCTTCATTGAGCTTCATCAGTCGCTCGCGCACGGCCGTGGTGCGGATAAACCAGCTGTCGAGCGGGTAGTAAAGCACCGGCTTGTCGGTGCGCCAGCAGTGAGGATAGCTGTGCACGTGCTTCTCAATCTTGAACACTTTGTCGTTCTGCTTGAGCCACATGCATATCTCGATGTCGAGTGTCTCGTCTTTGTCGGTCTTCGTCGGGTCGTAGGCGTTTTTCACATACTTGCCCTGCCACGGGGTGTAGGCCTCAACGTCGACCATCGTCTCCACAAATTTCGGGTCGAGGTCGCTGAGCAGATAGAAGCGGCCAGTCATGTCGACCATCGGGCGGATGATGCCGTCGCGGTCGATGAGGTGGAGCGGCGGAACGCCGGCCTGACGCGACACGCGGAGGTCGTCGGCGCCGAACGTGCCGGCGATGTGCACGATGCCCGTACCGTCTTCGGTGGTCACATAGTCGCCCGGGATCACGCGGAAAGCGCCTTCGCCGGGATTAACCCACGGTATCAGCTGTTTGTAGTGCATCCCTATGAAGTCTTTGCCGGTAAACGTGCCCACAACTTCGTAGGGGATGAGCTTGTCGCCTTTGGCGTAGCCCTCGAGCGGCAGCCCGGCGGCTTTGGCATTGAACATCGAGTGCATCAGGTCAACGGCCACTACAACGGTCTCTTTGTTGCCGGAGTAGGGGTTGTAGGTGCGCACCACGTTGTAGTTTATCGAGGGGCCTACGGCAAGGGCGGTGTTCGATGGCAGTGTCCACGGCGTGGTGGTCCAGGCCAGAAAGTAGGGGGTGCCCCAGCCGGTCATCACTTCCATCGGGTCGGTGATCTCAAACTGTGCCACGCACGTCGTGTCCTTCACATCGCGGTAGCAGCCCGGCTGGTTGAGCTCGTGCGAGCTGAGGCCTGTGCCGGCGGCCGGCGAATAGGGCTGGATGGTGTAGCCTTTGTAGAGATAGCCTTTGTCATAGAGCTGACGCAGAAGCCACCACACGCTTTCGATATAGCGGTTGTCGTAGGTGATGTACGGGTTTTCCATATCCACCCAGTAGCCCATCGACGAGGTGAGCGTCTCCCATTCGCGGGTGTATTTCATCACCTCGCGGCGGCAGGCCGTGTTGTATTCGTCCACCGATATCTTCTTGCCGATATCTTCTTTGGTGATGCCGAGCGATTTCTCAACGCCGAGCTCCACGGGAAGTCCGTGGGTGTCCCAGCCGGCTTTGCGCTTCACGTGGAAGCCTTTCATCGTTTTGTAGCGGCAGAAAATATCCTTGATCGTGCGGGCCATCACATGATGGATGCCGGGCATGCCGTTGGCGCTTGGCGGTCCCTCATAAAACACAAACGAAGGGCAGCCTTCGCGCACCTTCATACTTTGTTCAAACAGGCCCGAAGCCTTCCACTGCTCCAGCACTTCTTTGTTGATGGCTGAGAGATTGAAATTATCGTAGACGTTAAACTTCTTATTCATCGATTGCAAGTGGTTTGTCAAATATTGCGCAAAGTTACAAAATTCCCGCCAATCCCCAACCACCCGCAGGATTATATCATTGATTTTTCAGAAAAAATGTCCGTTCCTGAAAATGGTTGACTCGGTTTTGTATGTTTACTGATATTGGTTT
>CABUBG010000066.1:0-12590 GCA_902489785.1 uncultured Porphyromonadaceae bacterium | reverse complement strand
TATTTAATTCAACTATTATTGGCATCTTATTAAAACAACTTCTATTATGGAATCTTCTACTTTTCAAAACCGTCTCATGAGTCTTCAGGCCAATATGCTTAATTTTGCCTATATGCTCACCTCAAATCGTGATGATGCCTATGATTTACTCCAGGACACCACGCTCAAAGTTCTCGACAACCGCGACAAATATGTTGAAAACACCAATTTCAAAGGCTGGGTTTTCACAATCATGCGCAACATCTTCATCAACAACTACCGCCGCATCGTTCGCTCGGCTACAGTGATTGATCAGACCGAGGACTGCTACCACCTGAATCTTTCTCAGGATTCCGGTATTGAATCTCCCGAAGGTTCTTACGCCGCATCGGAAATCCATGATGCAATCAACGAATTTCCCGAAAAATATCGCGTGCCTTTCTCCTTACACGTGGCCGGATACAAATACAATGAAATTGCCGACAAGATGAATCTGCCGCTTGGCACCATCAAATCCCGCATCTTCTTTGCCCGCCACGAACTCCAGCGCCGCTTTGCCAACTATCGCTAATTCAATATATATATACATAATACATTACTTTACTGCACTACATCTCTTTCCTCATAACCATTAACTTTTTCATTTACACGCTCATAATAGAAGAAAACAAAAGATTCTCCCATTATCGAAATGCGGATGCAAGTTGCCGGGATGGCACTTGCATCCGCGTTTTTTCATAGGGTGTCAATAACAGTGTCAATAAAGGCAAACAAGTTTTCATCAACTTATCATAAAAAAATTTGCATTTAACACTTGCCGACCGGTATAACGGCATTTATTAATAATGAAAATTAGTTAGGACAAAGATTTTGATGCTTTATTCACGGCTATTTACACACTTATTGATGCCAAAACGGAATAAAGTTGTTAACTTTGTACATTATAAACAGCATGTAGATAACAACCATAATAATCATTAGGTCAGAATCAAAGCATGTCGACAAACTATGCATAACCCCAATGCATTCTTCAATAACCGATAAATGCAAGGATTTGGTGAGAAAGTTATGACAAATATCGACAGCCATTATAATTATTCTTAGAGAAAAAATTTTTAAAACTTTAAATTTAAAATATAAAATATAAAGAAATGAATGTAGACAAAGGTTTCGTCGATGCCCCCGTGGATTCCGCTCTCGATCTCAAGAAGGAGATTGAAAGACTGAAGAAGGAGAAAAACGCGGTTGTCATGGCCCACTACTATCAGAAAGGAGAGATCCAGGATGTGGCCGATTATATAGGCGATTCGCTGGCACTGGCTCAGATTGCCGAAAAAGTTGATGCCGACATCATCGTGCTGTGCGGCGTTCATTTCATGGGTGAGACCTGCAAGATACTGTGTCCGGACAAGAAAGTGATAGTGCCGGACGTCAATGCGGGCTGCTCGCTGGCCGACAGCTGTCCCTCCCGGGAGTTTGCAGAATTCATAGAGGCACATCCCGGTCACACGGTGATAAGCTATGTCAACACCACGGCTGAGGTGAAAGCTCTCACCGATGTCGTTGTCACCTCCGGCAATGCGAAGGCTGTTGTAGACAGTTTCCCCGCTGATGAAAAAATCATATTCGGTCCCGACCGCAATCTCGGCTCATATATAAATTCTATAACGGGACGCAGCATGGTGCTGTGGGACGGCGCCTGCCATGTCCACGAGCAATTTTCGATTGAAAAGATCAACGAGCTGAAGAAGGAACATCCGCAGGCAAAGCTGCTCGTGCATCCCGAATGCAAGAAACCGTTGCAGATCATGGCCGACAAGGTAGGGTCTACGGCAGTGCTTTTGAAATATGCCATTGAGAACGACGCCAAAGAATTCATTGTGGCTACCGAAAGCGGCATCCTCCATGAGATGCAGAAAAAATGCCCTGAGAAAACTTTCATAGCCGCACCGCCGGCCGACAGCACATGCGCATGCAATAAATGTTCGTTCATGAAGCTCAACACTCTGCAGAAACTCTACAACAGCCTGCTGTATGAGCTGCCTGTTATCGAGGTGGACAAGGAGCTGGCCGATAAAGCGCGCCGGCCTATTGAGCGCATGCTCGAGCTTTCAAAAAACATAAATAAGTGACAATCTCATATACATTATATATATAATATATGGAATACAGACATAAAGATATCGAACAACGCTGGCAACAGTACTGGAAGGATAATAAGATTTACAAAACGGAGATCGACAGCACAAAGCCAAAATTCTATGTGCTTGACATGTTTCCCTACCCTTCGGGAGCGGGACTGCATGTAGGACATCCGCTCGGTTACATAGCCTCGGATATATTTTCGCGCTACAAACGTCTGAAAGGCTTCAACGTGCTCCATCCGATGGGCTACGACGCCTACGGACTGCCGGCAGAACAATATGCCATCCAGACAGGTCAGCATCCAGAAATAACCACTAAGGTCAACACGGAGCGCTATCGCAGCCAGCTCGACAAAATAGGCTTCTGCTACGACTGGGACAGAGAGATAAAAACGTGCGATCCGGAATACTACAAGTGGACTCAGTGGGCGTTCATACGCATGTTCGGCCACTATTACGATACGGCTCTCAACCGCGCTATGCCCATAGGTGATCTTGTAAAGCATTTTGAGGCTCACGGCACGGAAGGCATTCATGCCGCAGCCACCGATGAAGATATGCAATTCACGGCTGCCGAATGGAATGCCATGGATGAAAAGCAGAAGAGCGACACGCTGATGAATTATCGCATCGCTTATCTCGGCAACACGATGGTCAACTGGTGTCCGAAACTCGGCACGGTGCTTGCCAACGACGAGGTGAGCGAAGGTGTGTCGGTGCGCGGAGGCTATCCGGTAGAGCAGAAAGTGATGTATCAGTGGTGTCTGCGAGTGTCGGCTTATGCACCCCGTCTGCTCGAGGGACTCGACAGAATCGACTGGACGGAATCGCTGAAAGAAACGCAGCGCAACTGGATAGGCCGTTCGGAGGGTGCTGAAATGCGTTTTGCCATCGACGGCAGCGATGTAGAGCTTGAAATATTCACCACACGCGCTGACACCGTTTTCGGCGTAACGTTCATGGTGCTCGCTCCCGAAAGCGATTATGTGGATATCATCACTACTGATGATCAGCGTGAAGCCGTAAAAGCTTATCGTGAGAGCATAAAGAGCAAGACGGAGCGCGAAAGGATGATAGACAAGAAAGTGACGGGCGTTTTTACGGGCTCCTATGCCATAAATCCTCTGTCGGGCAAGAAAATACCGGTGTGGGTGAGCGACTATGTGCTCGCCGGTTATGGCACCGGAGCTATCATGGCCGTGCCGGCTCACGACAGCCGCGACTATGCTTTCGCACGTCATTTCGATCTGCCGGTCATTCCGCTTATCGAAGGTGCCGATGTCAGCGAGCAGAGCTTCGACGCCAAGAGCGGCCGCATGATAAATTCGTGCGGACCGGAACTCGACCTCAACGGACTCGAAGTGAAAGATGCCATCGCTAAAACAAAAAGATTTATTGAAGAGAAAGGCATAGGGCGCGTGAAGGTGAATTACCGTCTGCGCGACGCCATCTTCAGCCGCCAGCGTTACTGGGGCGAGCCGTTCCCGGTATATTATAAAGACGGTGTGCCTTACACGCTGTCCGACGATCAGCTGCCGCTGCATCTGCCCGAAGTTGACAAATATCTGCCTACGGAAAGCGGTGAGCCGCCGCTGGGACGTGCAAAAAACTGGACATCGCCCGAAGGCTATCCGCTTGAACTGAACACGATGCCCGGTTTCGCAGGCTCGTCGGCCTACTATCTGCGCTATATGGATCCGCACAACAATGAAGCACTCGTATCGAAAGAGGCCGACGACTACTGGCGCAATGTAGATCTGTATATAGGCGGTACCGAACATGCCACGGGACACCTTATCTACAGTCGTTTCTGGAACAAATTCCTCTATGATCTCGGCCTGGTGTGCGAGGATGAGCCGTTTAAAAAGCTCATCAACCAGGGCATGATACAGGGCCGCACAAACTTTGTGTACAGAATCAAGGACACCAACACCTTCGTAAGCTACAATCTGCGCAATCAATATGATGTGACACCTATCCGCGTCGACATCAACATGGTGAGCAACGATATACTCGACACTGACCGTTTCCGCGCATGGCGTCCGGATTTTGCCGATGCCGAATTTGTGCTCGAGGATGGCAAATATGTGTGCGGCTATGCCGTGGAGAAAATGTCGAAATCGATGTTCAACGTGGTCAACCCCGACGACATAGTTGAGCGTTACGGCGCCGACACTCTGCGCCTCTATGAAATGTTCCTCGGTCCGCTCGAACAGAGCAAACCGTGGGACACAAACGGCATCGACGGCGTGAACCGCTTCCTTAAAAAACTCTGGGGCCTTTTCTATAAGGGCGACCAGTGGCTTGTGACCGAAGGCACTCCGACAAAGGAAGAGCAGAAATCGATCAACAAACTCATCAAAAAGGTGAGCGCCGATATCGAAGCATTTTCTTTCAACACTTCGGTGGCTGCATTCATGATATGTGTCAACGAGCTGACTCAGCTTAAATGCCACAATCGTGAGGTGCTTTCCAAGCTGCTTGTGGTGCTGACGCCCTTCGCTCCGCACATCGCCGAAGAGCTGTGGCATGCGCTCGGCAACGAAACGACCGTGTGCGATGCCCAATGGCCCGACTACGACGAATCATGCCTGAAAGAAGACAGCGTGACCTATGCGGTGTCGTTCAACGGCAAGGCCCGCTTCAACATTGAGGTGCCGGCAGATATGCCGCGCGACGAGGTGGAGAAAACCGCCCTCTCACACGAAGGAGCGCAGAAATGGCTCGAAGGCAAGACTATCAAAAAGATAATAGTTGTGCCCGGAAAGATAGTGAATATCGTAGTGGCATAATATAAAGTGTCGCATTGCGTTATATAATATGATTGGTTTGGCATTTTCATATCGAAAATGCCAAACTTAAGAAGCTGTTTTGAAATTTTACGAAAAAAATTTTATAAGGATTTCTCAAAACTCCTTGAAAAAATTTCAAAACAGCTTCTAAATATCTTCATATGGAACAGAAAAAGAGCATAGTATTCGCTACAAACAACGCGCATAAGTTATCGGAAATCCGTGAAATCATCGGCGACGAATGGAACATCCTGTCGCTTGCCGACATCAATTGTCATGAGGATATACCGGAGACCGCCGACACGCTCAGCGGAAATGCGTGTCAGAAGGCACGCTTTGTGAAGGAGCGCTATGGCTATGACTGTTTCGCCGACGATACCGGGCTGATTGTGGATGCTCTCGACGGCGCCCCCGGCGTCTATTCGGCCCGCTATGCCGGTCCGCAGCACGATTCGGCGGCCAATATGGTTCTGTTGCTGAAAAACATGGAGAATGCCGACTGCCGCACGGCACGGTTCACCACCGTCATCGCACACACCGAAGGGCAGGACATCAAATTGTTTGAAGGCACGGTGGAAGGTGAAATCACGCGCACACCGTCGGGCAGCGACGGCTTCGGCTATGATCCGGTGTTCCGTCCCGAGGGGTGCGACCGCACTTTTGCCGAGATGACGGCCGATGAAAAAAATGCCATAAGCCACCGCGGCCGCGCCATGGCTCTGTTAATCGATTATATAAAAAGCAAAGAAAAAAAAAATGCTGATAAAAAAACTCCTTCTCTCCCTTTTCATGATGATCTCGCTGCCGGCAGTTTCTATGGCCGCCGACACCGGGCAAGCTATCGGATCATGGAAAGTTTACCCGACCTATGCCAATCCGCCGCAAAAGGTGATTGAAACGGAAGATATGGTCTATTATACCACGGGTGGCAATCTGTTTTCCTATAATAAGAAAACAGATGAAAACTATGCATATAACGGCGGTAATAAGCTGAATGATAGAAATATAATCAATATTTTCTATAACTTCGACGGCCATTATCTGCTGATTGCCTATGAGTCGGGAAATATAGATCTGCTCTACGACGACGGCCATGTGGTGAACCTGTCCGACATATGCGATTCTAATCTTGTGCCGCCGCTCACAATCAATGCGGTGTCCTTCGACGGCGACTTTTTCTATCTCGCCACCTCTTTCGGCCTGGTCAAATACAATGAGAAGCGCGCCGAGGTGGTCACGTCGGGCATATATAATAAAAATATAAATGCCGTGACAGTTATGGGCGATCGTCTTGTGATCCATTGCGAAGATTATTTTTACTGGATATATAAAAACTCAAACATCAACAAGTTTGATAATTTCACCCGGCTTTACACCCACAACGCCCCGGTAGAAATATTCGCTACCGGCGAAAACACGATGCTTGTGCAGCTCAAGCACACACAGTATCCTCTGGCCGAGCATAAAATTAATTTTGAGAACAATAATATGGCCGGATGGAACACATTCGCTTCTCCGTGCAGCGTCCTTCCGCCTTATCTCTCACACGGACCCGACGGCGAGACTTTCTATGTCACCGACGGAACACTCTATACCGTTTCCGCCGACAGCAAGGAAGTGAAGCTTGCCGACCTGCCCGACGATATGGCCGACAGCCGTATAGGTACGTGCAGCGGTGCCGGTTCGGTGTGGTCGCTGAACAAGGAGGGACTGGCCCACCATTCATTCGATGACGCCGGTGGCGTGACGGTGCTGATGGACCGTTTCAAACCCGATGCTTTTACGGTGAGCAAGGTGAGATATTTCTATCCGTCGGTCGACGGGCGCAGGCTTTATGCTCAGAACAGCGGTATCACAGCCTATCGTTTCGGCGGCAGCACGCGCGGTCTTGAAAACGCGCAGACAGGCTGCATGATAAATCTTGACGACATGTCGTTCACCGACCGCACGCCTTACCCTATCGAGGCCAAGACGCCGATGATTGCCAACGAGCAGCGTTTTTTAGGCAAATATGCTATCTCGCCCACTTCAATCGCGGAGGATCCAAACGATCAGTCGGTCTACTTTTTATCGACGGCTGATGACGGTATCTATAAGATAGTCAACAACGAATATGTGGGCCGCTACGACGAGACCAACTCGCCTAACCAGCTGGTCGATGGCCGCGCCATCGTCTATGGAGTTTCGATGGACAAGGCAGGCAATATGTGGACCATGACCAACAACGGAATAGGTGATCATTTATATCAGCGTGATCCGGTGATGATCCTGCCGGCCGCCAAGACGAAGCTCGATCCGAAGGATGTGGCCATATCCGACTGGATAGTTCCCGACCTGACGAGCATCGACTGCTGGGGCGGCATGGACACGCGTATTCTTCAATGCAAGAAATCCAACATGGTGTTTATGTGCTACACCGGCGGTGACATAACGCTGGCCTACGACACGCGCGGCACGCTCAACGACTTCACTGACGACCGCATGCATCTGTGGGAAAAATGGACCGACCAGGACGGCAACGAGGTGGCACCGAAATTTCATTCGGCCGTATGCGAGGATCTCGACGGCAAAGTGTGGTTCGGGACCAATGAGGGCATCTATGAAATATCCTCACCCTCCAACGCCCTCAACCCCAACATGCGTGTGACGCACATCAAGGTGCCTCGCAACGACGGTTCGAACCTTGCCGATTATCTTCTCGGCACCGATCTGGTGATGGATATAGCGGTCGATGCGGCCAACCGTAAGTGGATCGCCACTTATGGCTCGGGCCTGTTCCTGGTGTCGCCCTCTGGCAATGAGATTCTGGCCAACTACACCACCGACAATTCGCCGCTGCTTTCCGACAAAGTCAACTGCGTGTATGTCGATCAGCAGTCAGGCATGGTGTTCATAGGCACCGACGCCGGTCTGCAGAGCTACGTCTCGGACGCTACGCCGGCGCGCAGCGATTATTCCGACATATTCATCTATCCCAATCCGGTGCGACCGGACTATCACGGCGAGGTGAACATCACCGGCCTTATGGACAAGTCGCTTGTGAAGATAACCGATGCCTCAGGTGCGGTTGTCTATCAGGGACGGTCGGAAGGCGGACGTTTCGTGTGGAACGTGAGCAACGCTTCGGGATCGCGCGTGCGCAGCGGTGTTTATTATGTGATGGTGTCGCAGAATGCCACCGGATCATCATCGGCAGCAGTCGCGAAGATTATGGTTATCAACTAAACACGATTTTATTTGTTAAAACATAGACGGCCGGCTACGGCAAGGCATCGAAACATAAACGAAAAATGAAACAGCGATTAAGTTACAGAAACGAAGACGATAAATGCTATGGTATCACAGGCATGGCTATGGCTGTGGTGATTTTCGACGGTGAGGAGATGCTCGCCGGTGTGGATATGGATGCGGAGCCCGGGGCTGCCATGCAGTTTACAGGCGATTTCTATTTCAATGGCAATCCCGGTTTCTCGGCCAAAAATGCCTGGAATCAGATGCTGAAGAATTTCAATCTCGCCATGGCTCTTGCTATCGGCAATGTGATGTGCCGTCGCATGATTCTCGAAAAACGCGCTGTGGAATCCGATATGGCCGATTATCTCCGCGAAATGATGGTGGAGGAAGGTCGCGACAACTGCGCGCTTGAGGAAGACGAGACGACGCGCCTGTTCAACAAGAACTACAGCTATCTGTCGCGCGTGTTCGGCCATCACGGTGTGCAGGACGTGGCCCGCGATTTTGCCCGTACGCTGCGTGCGCGCCGCACTATGACACGCCTCGATGTGCTCGAGCAGCTGCGTGCGCTGTCGATGCTCTGATTCAATTCACAATTCACAATGCTGGATTGTGGATTAGTGGGGCGGGAGCATTTGGCGGAGGATGAAGGGGGATTCGGGACCCATGTTGAAGAGGAGGTCGACGGCCGAGAGATAAGGTCGGAAACCGTGTTTTAAAGCCCGCACCTGATAATATTCCACCGCTGCGGTGGAATTATCCAGCATTGTGATAAAATCTTTCTGAGAGCCGCGAAATGCATTTTTCGCGGCATCTTCGTTGTATGTGACCGGGGTGTCGATTTGAAGGAGCCGTCGCAGCAGGGTGTCGAGGGCGCGGTCGAGTCCGGTGATGGTCATGCCGGGTGTGTCCTTTGAGATGAGCGGCTCGAAGAGGTCGATGTAGAATTCGAAATATGGTGTGCGGCCGTAGGCCGAGTGGAGCGCCGTGAGCAGCTCGTTCCACCAGCTTCCGTGAGCCGACACTACAATGTCGGACCATAGCGCCGAGCGCATGCTTTGCGGCTTGCCGATGGGAACGGTGAGCGTTTCCGGACCGTTTGCGCCGTCGATGGTGCAGCGGTGGATGCTCTTGAACCGTTTGTCGAAAGGCAGCGAGAGGTCGACGGTGACCTCACCGGCGGCATCTATGAGAGCATAGTAGGCCGTGGAGCCGAGAAATTGCGGGGGCAGGGTGATGGCGGGAAGCGTGGGCATGGTCAGAATCCGGGATTGGCATCTTTGAGAATGCGGTTCCAGCGGATGCCTCCGTTGAAGAGGCTCTTGTCTTTGTCGAAAGATATGAGCACGCGCATCGGTTTGCCGACGATGTGATCTTCGGGCACGAAGCCCCAGTAGCGGGAGTCGAGCGAGTTGTCGCGGTTGTCGCCCATCATGAAGTAGTAGTCCATGGCGAATGTGTAGCTGTCGGTCGGCTTTCCGTCGATGTAGACTTTTCCGTTTCTGATATAGGAGTCGGGATGATTCTCGTAGTTGCGTATCACGCGCTCATACATAGGCCAGTTTTTGGCGTTGATGCTGATGGTCTGGCCCTTGCGGGGTATCATGACGGGGCCGTAGTCGGCGCGGGTCCACTGTGCACTGATGCGGTCGGGGAATAGGTATTCGCCATCGGGAGCGGGCTGCCGCATCACGGCAATGAGCGAGGGCATCTTTTTGAGCTGTGCGAGCATCGCGTTGGTCATCGGTGAGCAATAGAGGTAGAGTTCTCGGCCCGGTTCGATGCTGAAGTCTTTGGCCCGCATCTGCTCGACGAGTCGCTTGGTTTCGCTGCTGTTGTCGAGCGCCATGATGTTGCGTCCTTCAACCGACATCTCCAGCTCTTCCCACTGCTCGTCGGTGACGGGCGATGAGGTCTGGAAAATATAGTTGAACTGCGCGTTTTCGGGCCACGGCTGGCGTTTGCCGTCGATGTATATCTGTCCGTCGGTGATTTTCAGCGTTTCGCCGGGAAGGCCTACGGCACGTTTTACATAGTTTTCGCGGCGGTCGACGGGGCGGTACATCACCTGGCCGAACTGGTCGGGGTTGTCGACGATCACCTGACGGCCGAGCTCGTTGCGGTAGCGCTCGGCTTCTTCCTCACTGAGGCTCTGCCATATGTTGTAGGCGGCGGGATTGTTGCTGATCATCTGGTCGCCCCAGTAGCGTTTGAGGGTGTAGTAATCGGGATTCTGCGCGTTGACGGCGATGGTGTCGCCGGCGGGGAAATTGAACACTACGATATCGCCGGCCTGCACTTTGCCGAAACCCGCGAGACGGTGGTAGTCGATCTGCGGCCATTCGGTGTAGCTCTTGGTGTTGAAGAAAGGCAGGGTGTTCTGCACCAGCGGGAAATGGATCGGGGTCATTGGCACACGCGGACCGTAGGACATCTTGTTGACCCACAGATAGTCGCCCGTCATGAGCGTTTTCTCGAGCGATGAGGAGGGTATCTGATAGTTCTGCCCTATGAACGAGAATACGAAATAGACGAGGATGAGAGCGTAGACGATGGCATCGACCCAGCTCATCACCAGTCTGACCGTCTTGTTCTCGCTTTTCTTCCACCAGGTGAAGGGGATGTAGCCAGTGATGTAGATGTCGAAGAGCAAGGGCAGGAGCAGGATCACCCACCAGTTGCCCAGCCAAGCCACCCATATCAGGAAGATGGCGGTGACGATGCCGAAACGTATCCAGCGGGTCTTTTTGATCTCGCGGACGCGGCGGATGAAATCGGTCTTGAAGTTTTCGAGCGGAGCCGGCGGATTTTCGTTATGGCTATTATTGTTATTCATTTAACGCAACAGAGTGTTGAGGTAGGGTGATGGGAGTGGAGGTTTATTTAAGAATGTCGATCAGCGCCGATTTTTTGATGATGCGGTGCATGAGCATATCCATCGTGAGGAAGCCGTGCTGTGTGGCTACCCATTCGGCGGCGGTGACGGCGCCTTCGGCAAATCCGAGGCGGCTTTTGGCTTCGTGAGTGATGGTGATGGAGTCGACGGGCGAGTCCCATTTGACGATGTGTGTTCCGGGCACTTCGCCTATGCGCTGATGGCCGATGCGGAGCTGTCCGTCGGCGGCATCCTTGTCTTCGGTCCAGGCCGTGACGCGGCTGTTTTCGTCGATGATACCGCGGGCGAGGCTCACGGCGGTGCCGCTCGGATGGTCGAGCTTGTGGATGTGGTGGATCTCCTCCATCTCGGGACGATACTGCGGGAAGCCGTCCATCAGTGCGGCGAGATATTTGTTGAGGGCAAAGAAGATGTTGACGCCGATGCTGAAGTTGGAGGTCCAGAAGAATGTGGCTCCTTTGTCGCGGCACAGCTGCTCTATCTCGCCAATGCGGGCGGTCCATCCGGTGGAACCGGACACCACTTTCACACCCTGGGCAAAGGCTTTGAGATAGTTGTCGAAGGCGCTTGCGGGGGTTGTAAATTCGATGGCTACATCGGCGCTGCGGAAGGCGTCGCTATCGAAATCGCCGGGGTTGTCGATGTCGATTACGGAGACTATCTCGTGACCGCGGGCGATCGCTGTTTGCTCGATTGCACGGCCCATCTTGCCGTAGCCTATCAATGCTATTTTCATGACGGTTGCTGATGATTGTTCGGCGGTTAGGGAAATGGTTTATTCTTTGATGCCGTAGGCAAGGTCGCCGGCGTCGCCGAGGCCGGGCACTATGTAGGAGTGGGAGTTGATCTCGTCGTCGATGGCTCCGGCCCAGATGGTGGTGCGGTCGTCGGGGAAGGTCTTCTTGACATAGTCGATGGCCACTTTGGATGCTATGACGGAGGCCACGTGGATGTGTGCCGGTGTGCCTTTGGTGAGGAGGGCGCGGTAGCTCAGCTCCATTGAGGCGCCGGTGGCGAGCATCGGGTCGGCGATTATGAGCGTCTTGCCTTCGATGCTCGGCGAGGCTATGTATTCGATGAACACATCGAAGTTTTCTTTCTCTTTATATTTGCGGTAGGCCGACACGAATGCGTTTTGAGCGTGGTCGAAGTAATCGAGAAACCCTTTGTGGAATGGTATGCCGGCGCGGAAAATGGTCGCGAGGACGATCTTTTCGTCTATTTCCTTGCAGTGTGCCACGTCGAGCGGCGTGGTGATGTCGACATCCTTATAGCTCACGGTCTTGCTTATCTCGTAGGCCATGATCTCGCCAATCCGTTCGAGGTTGCGGCGGAAACGGAGCATGTCGGTTTGCACGTCGACATTGCGCAGTTCGGCCATATATTGGCTCACGAGAGAGGGAGTTTCATCAAAATTTACTATTTTCATAGGTCATTAAGCGTGTATATTTCTGCAAATTTAGCAATTTGCTTTTGGATAGTGCTGTAATGAGGCTGAAAAAATGTGAAAGTGCGGGGGGGTGATCTTTTCGCGGGCCAAAAAGA
>CABUBG010000065.1:0-12748 GCA_902489785.1 uncultured Porphyromonadaceae bacterium | reverse complement strand
GAGTTTACGATAATCAGTTGACGCTCTTTTAATTATTTTCGTCGAACTCACGTTATAATAGATAACATAATGTTAAATTATAATACAATTGTTGTTGAATTCCATGAGCTGTGTTGTAATTAATGTCACTTAAGCTTCGCATATCTTGGCCGCTTTTCGCCCTGTTCCTCAGTCGTGTACCTCGGTACACTGCTTCGTCGCAAGCCAAAAATCCGCTCAAGCTATGCGATCCTGCCGTCGACATTTATTATTAAACAAGCTCTTAATTTCCCCAAAATTACGATTTTTTTTTGGAATGGCGATAAAAAGCGCTTATTGCGGTCGGGATTGGCGGAAAAAGCAGCCGGGCATCCGCTGTGACGGATGCCCGGCTGTCTGTTGGGTTACATACGGTTGATCAGTATTCCTGCCATGGGGTGATGGGTATTTCGGAGATGGGTTTTGCGAGGAAAGCCTTGACGTAGGCCACGGCCAGACGGGCGTTGGTGAGGAGGGGGATGTTGTGGTCGATGGTCCAGCGGCGGATGCGGTAGCCGTTGGTGAGCTCGCGTTTGGTGTGGTTTTTGGGGATGTTGATTACGAGGTCCACTTCGTGCGACGAGATGATGTCGAGCACATTGATATCGCCCTGTTCGTCGGGCCAGCTTACGGGAATTGCGGTGACGTCGTTGTCGTTGAGGAAACGTGCGGTGCCTGCAGTGGCGTAGATCTTGTAGCCGGCTTCGAATAGGAGGCGGCAGGCTTCAAGCATGTCGACTTTACCGCGCACGTCGCCGGAGCTGACGAGGATGGCGCCTTTGGGCACGTGGTGACCGACGGAAATCATGGCGTTGAGGAGGGCTTCGTCGAAGTCGCGGCCGAGGCAGCCGACCTCACCGGTCGACGACATGTCGACGCCGAGCACCGGGTCGGCCTTGTGGAGACGGGCGAAAGAGAACTGCGAAGCCTTGACGCCGACATAGTCGATGTCGAACGTGGAGGTGTCGACCGGCTCGATCTGCTCGCCGAGCATGATGCGTGTGGCCGTTTCGATGAAGTTTTTTTTCAGCACTTTGCTGACGAACGGGAAGGAACGGGAAGCGCGGAGGTTGCATTCGATGACCTTGACATCGTTGTCCTTGGCCAGATACTGGATGTTGAACGGGCCCGAGATGTTGAGCTCCTTGGCGATGCGTGCGCTGATGCGTTTGATGCGTCGTGCGGTGGCAAGATATATTTTCTGAGCGGGGAATACGAGCGTCGCGTCGCCGGAGTGAACGCCGGCAAACTCGATGTGCTCCGAGATGGCGTATTCGACGATTTTGCCGTTGCGGGCCACGGCGTCGAATTCGATTTCCTTGGCATTCTGCATGAACACCGAAACGACGACGGGGAATTCCTTCGACACCTTGGCAGCCTGGCCGAGGAAGCGGTGCATCTGTTCGTGGTCGTAGCACACGTTCATGGCGGCGCCTGAGAGCACGTAGCTCGGACGGATCAGGACGGGGAATCCGACTTCGCGGACGAAATCGTCGATGTCGGCTTCGGTGGTCAGCTCCTTCCAGCGCGGCTGATCGATGCCGAGCTGGTCGAGCATGGCCGAGAATTTGTGGCGGTTTTCGGCGCGGTCGATCGACACGGGCGAAGTGCCGAGCACGGGCACATGGCGGCGGTAGAGCTTCATGGCCAGATTGTTGGGTATCTGACCGCCCACGCTGACGATGACACCGCGCGGCGATTCGAGGTCGATGATGTCCATCACGCGTTCAAACGACAGCTCGTCGAAATAGAGGCGGTCGCACATGTCGTAGTCGGTCGACACTGTCTCGGGGTTGTAGTTGATCATTATCGACTTATAGCCGAGCTTGCGGCAAGTGGCGGCGGCGTTGACCGAGCACCAGTCGAACTCGACCGACGAACCGATGCGGTAAGCACCGGAGCCGAGGACAACGATGTTGTTGCCGGCGTTGAGGTCGTAGGGGATGGCGTTGCGTTCGGCGCCGTATGTGACGTAGAGATAGTTGGTGAGCTCGGGATATTCCGAAGCTACGGTGTTGATGCGGCAAACGCGCGGCGTGACATCGAGGCTTTTGCGGTATTCCCTCACGCGGAGCACGTCCTGCTCCATGTTGCCGGAGGGGTTTTCGACGAGGCGCGCGATCTGGAAGTCGGAGAAGCCGAGGCGTTTGGCTTGGCGGAGCGTGTCGCGGTCGAGCGATTCGATTTTGTCGAAGGATGAAAGGAATGCGGCAAATTTGACTATGCCGTCGAGGCGCTGTATGAACCAGCGGTCGATCTTGGTGAGGTCGACGATGCGGTCGATAGTATAACCTTTTTCAAGAGCCTTGGCGATGGCGAAGATGCGGAGGTCGGTGGGGTTGGCGAGGGCGTCGTCGAGATCGTCGAAGTTGAGGTCGTTGTTGCCGACAAAGCCGTGCATGCCCTGACCGATCATGCGCAGACCCTTCTGGATTATCTCTTCGAACGACTTGCCGATTGACATGATCTCGCCCACGGACTTCATCGAAGATCCGATTTCGCGGTCGACGCCGGCAAACTTGGTGAGGTCCCAGCGCGGGATCTTAACGATCATATAGTCGACCGACGGAGCGACGTAGGCCGAGTTGGGCGTTCCCATCTCGCCGATCTGGTCGAGCGTGTAGCCCAGAGCGAGCTTGGCTGCGACGAAAGCGAGGGGATAGCCTGAGGCTTTGGATGCGAGGGCCGACGAGCGGCTGAGGCGGGCGTTGATCTCGATGATGCGGTAGTCGTTGGTCTCGGCGTTGAAGGCATACTGGATGTTGCATTCGCCGACGATGCCGATGTGTCGCACCACTTTGCATGCTATATCTTCGAGCATTTTGATCTGCTCGGGTGAGAGGGAAACGATGGGCGCAACGACGATCGATTCGCCGGTGTGGATGCCCAGCGGGTCGAAGTTTTCCATCGGCACGACGGTGAAACAGTGGTCGTTGGCGTCGCGGATCACTTCGAATTCGATCTCCTTCCAGCCTTTGAGCGATTCCTCGATGAGGATCTGCTGCGCGTAGCTGAGGGCGCTTTCGCAGTGGCGGCGGAACTCCTCGTCGTTGTTGCAGATGCCGGAGCCGAGGCCGCCGAGAGCGTAGGCCGAGCGCACCATGACGGGGAAGCCGATGCGGTGGGCCACCTTGATGGCGTCGTCGAGCGTTTCGACAGCCTGCGAGACGGGCGTCTTGGCGTGTATCTCATTGAGCTTCTTCACGAAAAGGTCGCGATCCTCGGTGATCATGATGGCTTCGACCGATGTGCCGAGCACTTTGACGCCGTAGCGGTCGAGGGTTCCGTTGAGGTAGAGCTCGGTGCCGCAGTTGAGGGCTGTCTGTCCGCCGAAAGCGAGGAGGATGCCGTCGGGACGCTCCTTTTTGATCACTTCCTCGACAAAATGGGGTGTGATGGGGAGGAAATAGACCTTGTCGGCAACGCCTTCCGACGTCTGGATTGTGGCGATGTTGGGGTTGATTAACACGGTGGAGATGCCCTCTTCGCGCATGGCTTTCAGTGCCTGTGAGCCGGAGTAGTCAAACTCGCCGGCCTGTCCGATTTTCAGCGCGCCGGAACCGAGCAGCAGAACCTTTTTGATCATTGCAGTCTGTATTTAAGAAAATGTTTGGATGCAAAAGCCTGTGAATCATGAACATCCCTGTTGCGGTCAGAGCGCCGCCTGAAAGGCAGTGAATCGAGCCGGCGAAGATGCTTCGTTTGATTCTTTGCAAAATTAATAATAAAGCGTCAAGCATGAAACTGCGGAGGGATTTTTGTTTCAACATTTTTGCTAATTTTGCAGTTTTAAGAGAGAAACGTTTAACAAAAAGATAAGGAAGTGATATTAAGCATTGTGTATTTACTGCTCGGTCTGGCGCTGATACTTATCGGAGCCAACTGCCTGACTGACGGCTCGTCGGCTCTCGCCCGCAAGATGGGCGTGTCGGAACTTGTGATCGGTCTGACGGTGGTGGCATTCGGCACGTCGGCGCCCGAGCTTACGATAAGCGTGATATCGGCCCTTGAAGGGAGCTCGGAGCTTGCCGTGGGCAATGTGGTGGGCAGCAATGTGTTCAACATACTGGTGATCATCGGCGTAGTGGCAATGGTGCGTCCCATAACCGTCAATCACGGGCTGATGACCAATGAGATACCGCTTGTGGTGCTGTCGTCGGTGGTGCTTCTGGTGATGGCCAACGGACCGCTGCTCGACGGCAGCGCGGAAGCGATGGTCAACCGCACCGACGGCATAGTGCTGCTGCTGTTCTTCGCCATATTCATGCGCTATACGTTTGCGCAGGCGCGCAAGCTGCCCGACGGGCCGCCGGCTCCGGGCAGTGTGCCATCGAGAGCCGGAGATGTGAAAGAGATGCGTCCGCTGAAAGCGGCGGCATTCGTGATCGGCGGACTTGCGGCGCTGATATTCGGCGGCGACCGTTTCGTGGCGGGAGCGTCGGATATAGCCAAAGCGTTCGGTGTGAGCGATGCCGTGATCGGTCTGACGATAGTGGCCTGCGGCACGTCGCTTCCCGAGCTCGCCACGTCGGTGACGGCGGCTCTGAAAGGGAAGCCGGGCATAGCGCTGGGCAATGTGATAGGCAGCAACATATTCAATATATTTCTCGTGCTCGGATGCTCGGCTGCGATCAGGCCTCTGCCGCTGGGCGATATCGGCAATCTCGATCTGCTCGTGCTCACCGGCGCGTCGCTGATGTTCTGGCTCATGGGCAGGATAATCGGGCGCCACGTGATAACGCGTGCCGAAGGAGCGCTGATGACGGGCTGCTATGTGGCCTACGTGGTGTGGCTCGTTTTAGAGAGTGTTTGAATTTAACTCAATGAAATCTTTAGGAGCTTTTCCGGCCTGTTTTGAGATTTCGTTCAGTCATTATGGAACCCCATAACTCATTCACTCAATCTCAAAACACTCTCGAAAAATCTCTCTAAATAATAACATCAGTCAAATTCAAACACTCTCTTAGCGGCGTGAGAAAAATCATTATATTTGCAGATAAAAACAGAAGATATATATGGCAGACTCAAATTTCATCGACTACGTGAAGATACATTGCCGCTCGGGCAAGGGCGGCGCCGGATCGCGTCATTTCTACCGCGCCAAATATGTGCCGAAAGGCGGACCCGACGGCGGCGACGGCGGTCGCGGCGGTCACGTGATACTGCGCGGCAACAAACAGATGTGGACACTGCTGCCGCTGAAATACAACCGCCACGTGTTTGCCGGTAACGGCCAGAGCGGAAGCGGCGGCCGCAGCTTCGGTAAGGACGGCGATGATGCCGTGATAGAGGTGCCGACGGGCACCGTGGTGTTCGACGCCGAAACCGGCGAGTTCCTCTGCGAAGTGAACTACGACGGTGAGGAAGTGAAACTGCTTCGCGGCGGGCGCGGCGGCCTCGGCAACTGGCATTTCAAAAGCGCCACCAACCGCACGCCGCGTTATGCCCAGCCGGGCGAGCCTGCCATTGACCGCACCGTGATCCTGGAGCTCAAATTGCTGGCCGACGTGGGCCTCGTGGGATTTCCGAATGCCGGCAAGTCGACGCTGCTGTCGGCGCTGTCGGCGGCGCGGCCCAAGATTGCAGATTATCCTTTCACGACGATGGAGCCGCAGCTCGGCATAGTGCCTTACCGCGACAACCGGTCGTTTGTGATGGCCGACATCCCCGGTATCATCGAGGGTGCGAGCGAGGGCAAAGGCTTAGGCCTCAGGTTTCTGCGCCATATCGAGCGCAATGCCGTGCTGCTGTTTATGGTTCCGGCCGATGCCGAAAATATCAAGAGCGAATATGAGATACTTCTCAACGAGCTTGAGAAATTCAATCCCCAGCTGATGGACAAGCAGCGTGTGCTGGCCATTTCGAAAAGCGATATGCTCGACGAAGAACTGATGGCCGAGATTGAGAAGACGCTGCCCGACGACGTGCCGCATCTGTTTATATCGGCCGTGACAGGTCTGGGGTTGACGGAGCTGAAAGATGTGCTGTGGGGCGCGGTTACCGATGAGCGCAACCAGATTGCAACGCCGTCGATCACTCACCGTCCGCTCGACGGGCATCACCGCGTGCGCGAAGAAGACGAGTTTATCTTCGAGCAGGCGCCCGAGACGCCCGTCGACGAAGAGGTGATTGACGAAGGCGAGGATTTCCCCGAAGAGTGGGACGACAGCTGGGATTTCGATTATCCGGCCGATGACGACCGCAAAGATTGATCTGGCCATAGGCGTAGGAGGCGTGACGGCGTTTTCGACGCTGCGCGGCCGGCTGACGGCCGGCGATCCGTATTCGGGATTTAACGCGTGCCATTATGTTGGCGACACGCCGGCGCATGTCGACGCATGCCGCGGGCTGTTGTGCCGTGATCTCGGTATCGACAGTGATCATCTGGTGATGGCGCGACAGACACATACCGACCGCGTGGCCTTGATCGAACGGCTGCCGGTGGCGGCCGATGCGCTTGAGGAAACCGACGGACTTGTGACGCGGCTGCGCGGCGTGGCGCTCGCCGTCAACACGGCCGACTGCGTGCCGCTACTGATGGCCGATGCTGAGGCGGGTGTGATAGCCGCCGTGCACAGCGGCTGGCGCGGCACCGTGGCACGCATAGCGGCGAAAGCCGTCGAAGCCATGCAGGAGATCGGGGCCGGGCCGTCGAGGATTCGTGCCGCCCTGGGTCCCATGATATGCTCCGGATGCTTTGAGGTGGGCGATGAGGTGGCCGAACGATTCCGGGCTGATTTTCCGGCTGAAGTGGTGACGAGGGGTCGCGAAGGTCGACCGCATGTCGATCTCGGTGCGGCCGTGCGCCACACGCTTATCGCCTCAGGTTTAGAGGCTGAAAACATAGCGCCGGCGCCCGTCTGCTCCCGCTGCAATCCCGACCGATTCTTTTCCGCCCGCCGCCTTGGCGTGGCCTCAGGCCGGACGCTGTCGGTGATTATGCTCAG
Organism: uncultured Porphyromonadaceae bacterium; assembly: GCA_902489785.1. Taxonomy (GTDB): domain Bacteria; phylum Bacteroidota; class Bacteroidia; order Bacteroidales; family Muribaculaceae; genus Paramuribaculum. The sequence continues at coordinate 5,783 of CABUBG010000065.1, read as the reverse complement.
ATAAGTATATATATAAAATATATATATAAATATGTGTGTTCTGAACGAGGGGTGCATAAGACACAACAAAGGCGCATGTCCGCGGGGGATATGCGCCTTTGATATGGTGGATGGATTGATTAGATCAGATGATTACATCATGCCGCCCATGCCGCCCATGCCGGGAGCGGGCATTGCGGGAGCGGGGTTGTCTTCCTTCTTTTCGGCGATGACACATTCGGTGGTGAGGAACATGCCTGCGATGGAGGCAGCGTTTTCGAGAGCCACGCGGGTAACTTTGGCGGGATCGATGACGCCTGCGGCCATGAGGTTTTCGAAGGTGTCGGTGCGGGCGTTGTAGCCGAAGTCGCCGTTGCCTTCTTTGACTTTCTGAACCACAACTGCGCCTTCAACGCCTGCGTTGGCAACGATCTGACGGAGCGGCTCTTCGATGGCACGTTTGACGATGAGGATACCGGTTGTTTCGTCGTCGTTGTCGCCTTTGACGCCTTCGAGCTTCTCGACGCAGCGGATGTAGGTGACGCCGCCGCCGGGAACGATGCCTTCAGCGATGGCAGCGCGTGTAGCGGAGAGAGCGTCGTCGACGCGGTCTTTTTTCTCTTTCATCTCCACTTCGGAAGGAGCGCCAACGTGGAGCACTGCAACACCGCCGGCCAGTTTGGCGAGCCGTTCCTGGAGTTTCTCGCGGTCGTAATCGCTGGTTGTATTCTCGATCTGGGATTTGATCTGAGCGACGCGAGCGGCGATGGCATCTTTGGAGCCTTTGCCGTTGATGATTGTGGTGTTTTCTTTGGTCACCTCGATCTTTTCGGCGGTGCCGAGGAAGTCGATGGTAGCCGATTCAAGCTTCATGCCTTTCTCTTCGGAGATGACAACGCCGCCGGTGAGGATGGCGATGTCTTCAAGCATCTCCTTGCGGCGGTCGCCGAATCCGGGAGCTTTGACGGCGCAGATTTTGAGGGCGCCGCGCAGACGGTTGACAACAAGAGTGGCGAGGGCTTCCTGATCGACATCTTCAGCGATGATGAGCAACGGGCGGCCGCTCTGTGCGCTTGATTCGAGGATGGGCAGGAGGTCTTTGAGGTTGGAGATCTTCTTGTCGTAGAGAAGGATGTAGGGCGATTCCATCTCGCATTCCATCTTCTCGGTGTTGGTGACGAAGTAGGGCGAGATGTAGCCGCGGTCGAACTGCATGCCTTCGACGGTGTCGACGGTGGTTTCGGTTCCTTTGGCTTCGTCGACGGTGATGACGCCTTCTTTCTTCACTTTCTTCATAGCTTCGGCAATGAGGTGGCCGATGGCTTCGTCGTTGTTGGCCGAGATGCGTGCTACGTCTTCAATCTTCTTGAAGTCGTCGCCAACTTCTTCCGACATCTCTTTGATGTTGGCCACTACGATCGAAACGGCTTTGTCGATGCCGCGTTTGATGTCCATGGGGTTGGCGCCAGCGGCAACGTTCTTGAGGCCGACGTTGATGATGGCCTGAGCGAGAACGGTAGCGGTGGTTGTGCCGTCGCCGGCGTCGTCGCCGGTTTTGGAGGCCACTTCCTTGACGAGCTGGGCGCCCATGTTCTGGAACGGGTCTTCGAGCTCTACTTCGCGTGCTACGGTGACACCGTCCTTGGTGATGTGGGGAGCGCCGAATTTCTTGTCGATGATGACGTTGCGGCCTTTCGGGCCGAGGGTAACCTTGACGGCGTCGGCAAGAGCGTCAACGCCTTTCTTGAGCTCTTCGCGAGCTTTTATCTCAAATTTTATTTCTTTAGCCATGATGGTAAGTATGTTTTATTTAGTCGGTTGGGGGAGAGAGTGGTTTTATTCAGCTACGACAGCGAGCACGTCGTTCTGTCGCATGATGAGGTATTTTTCGCCTTCGAATTCGATTTCGGTTCCGGCGTATTTGCCGAAGATAACGGTGTCGCCTTCCTTGAGCAGCATTTCCTCGTCCTTGGTTCCGTTTCCGGCGGCGATGACGCGGCCTTTAAGGGGTTTTTCTTTGGCTGAGTCGGGGATGATGATGCCTGTAGCGGTCACTTCCTCGGCGGGAGCCGGGAGGATTAGAACTCTGTCGGCTAATGGTTTGATGTTCATGATTTATACGGTTTTGAGTTATGAGATAATTTTATTTTCTGAGAAGAGATAAGAACATAATTCGTGCCAAAGCGCAAAAGTGTCATGCGCGACTGACAAAATGGCCGCGCATAAATTATAACAATATAAAAGGAAGAAAGTTGCGCGCGTCGGCGTCAGGTCAATGCGGGAGCACTGAGGCGATGGCTTCCTGGGCTTCTGCGGCGAGCATCGTCGTGTCGTGGCCTTCGGCCGGCGGCATGATGGGTTTGTGGATGGTGAGGGTGATATGGCCCCAGTGTGGCAGCTTCTTGAAGCGGGGCATCACGCTGAAAGCACCGTCGATGGTGATGGGCACCACGGGGAGGCTGAATTCCCGGGCAAGCATGAAGGCGCCGCGGCGGAACGGGCGCATCTTTCCGTCCCATGTGCGGGCGCCTTCGGGGAAGACGACTATCGACATGCCGTCGGAGAGGAGGCGTTCGGCGCGTGCCATGGTGTGGCGCAATGCGGAGGGTGATGATTTATCGACATAGATCTGCTTCGACATCTCGCAGGCAAAGCCTACGAGGGGAATTTTACGCAGAGCGGCTTTCATCATCCACCGGAAGTTGTGGTTGAGAAAGCCGTAGATGCTGAAGATGTCGTAGGCACCCTGATGGTTTGCCACAAAGACGTAGCTCGTGGCGGGGTCGACATTCTCGCGGCCTTTGACGGTGACGCGCACCAGCGTGAGCCAGCAGAATATGCGCCCCCAGATGTGAGCCGGCCAGTAGCCCCACCAGCGGCCTCCGCCCAGAGCGCAGGCGGTGATGGTGATAATGGCGGCGATGACGGTGGCTACGAGCATCAGCGGCAGCATGATGCAAAACTGATATATGCGGTAGAGGATGATCATTTGACGTTTGTTTTTTGATTTGGGTGATTACGGTCGCAAATTTACGAAAGAGATTTCTAAAAAGTGTGCCCGGCTATATTAAAAATGTGTGGAAGACCGCGGTTGAATTGCGGTTGAATTGTCGCCAATGAGGGGTAAAAGCTTTGCGGGTGTTGTAAGTTAGCCTCGGGAATTGTAATTTTGTGCAAAATTTTAAGTTAATGACATTAAATAACGGCTATTTTTTATGATAGGATCAATGTTTAAAGTGTGTTTCAGAGCTATTTTCGCCATGAGTTTCTGTGTGTTTGCCGCGTGTGGCGGCAATGAGGCTGCGCAGAAAAGCGGCGATACGGCAGCTGTTTCGGGAGAAACAGCTGCCGACAACAAGACGAATGAAAAGAAATCGGCCGAGGGGCTGTCGGCAAAAGCTGATGACAATGCCGACGGGTTCGTAAACGGCCACGGCTATGTGGAGCTCGGCCTGCCTTCGGGCACCAAGTGGGCCACGCGAAATGTGGGCGCATCGGCAGCCGAAGAGTGTGGCGAATATTTTGCCTGGGGCGAGACCGTCGGTAAGGAGACTTATGCCGCCGAAAACAGCAAGACGCTCGGCAACAGCGATTTCGACCGTGAGATAGGCGGAGACAAGGATGTTGACTGCGCCGCTGCAACATGGGGAGGCACATGGGGACTGCCCACCGTAGCGCAGGTGAAGGAATTGCTCGACAACTGCAATGTGGCATGGTCGGAGCATAACGGCGTCAAAGGCATAAAAGCCACAAGCAAGAAAAACGGACGGTGGATATTCCTGCCGGCTGCGGGCACAAAAGGAAGTGTCGGGAATGCCAATTTCGTTGGTGTGCTGGGTCATTACTGGTGCGGGACGCCTTATTCCGACAACAGTTTCAGCGCCTACAATCTATATTTTAAGGAGGAAGAGACTCAAGTGAACTGGGATCTCAGGCGCTACGGCAATTCGGTGCGGCCGGTGACTAAATAGCGGGAGATCAGCTAATTTGGCTGATTTAGCTGATTTGGCTAACTTAGCAATGGTAGCTAACTTAGCAATGGTAGCTGATTCAGATGATCTGGCGCGGAGCGCGGGAGAAAAAAACGCGTGTGTGCTTGCCGGTAATTGCGAAAAAATCATTAACTTTGCGTGCAATAAATTAACAAGCCAGCTATGTCATTTATTGCAGAAAAAGTAAAGATGGACGGGCTGACGTTTGACGACGTCCTTTTGATTCCCGCCTATTCCGAAGTCCTTCCGAGGGATGTAAAATTAACCACTAAGTTTTCGCGAAACATCACACTCAATGTGCCTCTTGTGTCGGCCGCCATGGATACGGTGACTGAAGCGGCATTGGCCATAGCCATAGCCCGCGAGGGAGGTATCGGTGTGATACACAAAAACATGACAATCGAGGAGCAGGCGCGTCAGGTGCATGCCGTGAAGCGTGCCGAAAACGGCATGATCTATGATCCGGTGACAATCAAACGCGGGTCGACCGTTGCCGACGCTTTGAAAATCATGGAAGAATATCATATCGGTGGCATCCCGGTGGTCGACGATGACCGCAAGCTCGTGGGCATCGTGACCAACCGCGACCTGCGTTTCGAACGCGACTTGCGCCGGCCGATCGACGAAGTGATGACCTCCGAGGGTCTGGTGACGACAAATCAGTCGACCGATCTCGAGGAAGCCGCACAGATCCTTCAGGAGCATAAGATCGAGAAGCTGCCGGTGGTCGATTCCGAGGGCCGGCTGATCGGACTTGTCACATATAAAGATATCACCAAAGCCAAGGACAAACCGAACGCATGCAAGGACAGCCGCGGACGTCTGCGCGTGGCTGCCGGCGTCGGCGTGACAGCCGACAGCATGCAGCGTGTCGACGCGCTTGTCGAGGCCGGCGTCGACGCAATAGTCATCGATACGGCCCACGGCCACAGCAAAGGCGTGGTCGGTGTGCTCCGCGCCGTGAAAGAGAAATATCCCCAGATTGACGTTGTTGTCGGCAATATCGCCACAGGCGAAGCCGCCCGCTATCTCGTTGAAAACGGTGCCGACGGCGTGAAAGTGGGCATCGGGCCCGGCTCGATATGCACAACGCGCGTGATCGCCGGTGTGGGCGTGCCACAGCTTTCGGCAGTCTATGATGTAGCCAAAGCGCTCAAAGGCACCGGCGTGCCTCTGATAGCCGACGGCGGCATCCGCTATTCGGGCGATATCGTGAAGGCACTGGCTGCCGGCGCCTACAGCGTGATGCTCGGCGGCATGCTCGCAGGTGTCGAGGAATCGCCCGGCGACACCATAATCTATAACGGACGTAAATATAAGGCATATCGCGGAATGGGTTCGCTCGAAGCCATGGAGAAAGGTTCGAAGGACCGCTACTTCCAGGCCGGCGAAACCGACGTGAAAAAGCTGGTGCCGGAAGGCATCGCCGCCCGCGTGCCGTATAAGGGCAGCCTCTACGAGGTGACCTATCAGATGCTCGGCGGCCTGCGTGCAGGCATGGGCTATTGCGGCGCTCCCGACATCGAGCATCTGCACAATGCCATGTTCACGCGCATCACCAATGCCGGCGTGGCCGAAAGCCATCCTCACGACGTGGCCATCACGAGCGAGGCGCCCAACTACAGCTCGTCGCATCAATAATCCCTGCCGTCCGGCCTTCAGCCGCCGGTAATCCTATACCGAACGGATATATAATAAATCGCTATGGCGATGCGTTATATATCCGTGTCGCTTTTGTGCGGCAATATAAGAGCTTGTTTAATAATAAATGTTAACGGCAGGGCTGTCAGTCGTCGAGTATATTTGTGTCTG
>CABUBG010000064.1:0-12943 GCA_902489785.1 uncultured Porphyromonadaceae bacterium | reverse complement strand
GGCGACCGGGGCGTGATAGAGCACGGCGGCCGTCGGCATGATATACTTTCCCCGACAGGCACTGCCCGAGCCGTTCGGCCACGGCAAGCGCCCGCCCGGTGTGTCCTTCAACAAACACGGGCACATCCCCGAAATCGACCGCCACGCCTTTTGTAAACGTCTGCAGCGGATAGAACACGCCATAATCGTCCGTAATCGGGGCCAGCTCGCTGCACTCCACACCGCCGGAAGTGTGCAGCCACACACCGCCGCGAACGCCGATTGTTGCGGCAACGCCGGCTATGGCATCATCCTTCACCGCCACGAGATAGAGATCGGCTCCGGAGACCACGGCCGAAGAATCCGTGACGGCCTCAGCATGACCGAGCATGGCGGCAAGCCCGGCGGCATGACCCGCCGTGGGGCTATACACCTGCAGCACATCTATAGCTCCGGCTTTTTCGAGCGCCGGGCCAACAGCCGAGGCCACATTGCCGGAGCCGATGATCACCGTCAGCAGCGGTCGGTTTATTCCTGTGCCGGATTCCATTTTCCTATATGCACTTTTTCCCACAGGAGTTTCGATGTGTCGACGGGGCGGCGCTCCTCATTTTTATGGCCGAATGTCATTATGCAGAGCACCGGCATCGTGTCGGGCATGCCAAGCAGCTGCTGCACATACTCTTCGGAGGGGATACCGTCGGCTGTGAAACGTCCGCGCACCTGCACCCAGCACGACCCGAGGCCAAGATCCTCAGCCTGCAGCTGCATGAAAGCGGCGGCTATCGAAGCATCCTCAACCCAGGGATCGGAGAGCGTCGGGTCGCCGGCTACCACTACAGCCAGCACGCAGCGCTCCACAGGCAGTGCTCCGGCGGGCTTGCAGCCGGCCAGCCGCTGGAGCATCTCCCTGTCGTCGACAGCCACAAACTGCCACGAACGGCTGCTTTTCGATGTTGGCGCAAGCAATGCTGCTTCAAGTATAAGCTTCACATCCTCAGCCGATATCGGCTCATCGGTGTATTTCCTGATGCTGTGACGGCGCACCAGCAGATCATGTAGGTTTTCCATCTGTTTAATTCTTTTTTACCCGACAAAATTACTAATTATTCGCAAACAATCGCTACATTTGTTTTTTTAACGCAATATCTCAAATCCGATCACCATGACAAATAGCCCGCGGCTGCGTCTGAGCCAACTGTTTTTATCCATTTCACTTTTGTCCGCCGTCCCGGCGTTTGCCTCATCCACGGCATCGAACACCATCTGGTTCGACACGCCCAACTCCTCGACCGAAGGCGTTGCCGTGTGGCGCTTCAACGATTTTTCGGCCTCGGCCAACCCCGATCCCGCCTGGGAAAACAGCGCTCTGCCGATAGGCAACGGCGCCTTCGGCGCCACAGTCATGGGCAGCGTGGAGCGCGAGCGCATCGTGCTCAACGAAAAGACGTTGTGGATGGGCGGCCCCGGCACCGGGCCCGAGACTTACTGGGATATGAACCGGAAGGTGAGCCGTCAGCAGCTCGACAGCATACGCACGCTGCTCACCGAGCACCGCACCGCCGAGGCCGACCGTATGTGTGCCCGCCTTTTCAGCGGCTCCACGCCCTACGACCGCTCTCGCTTCGGCACATTTACAATGATGGGCGAGGCCTATGTGGCCACCGGAATCCCCGACAGCACAATCACCGGCTACCGCCGCGAACTCAACATCGACAGCGCCATTGTCACCGTGAGCTTCAACGACGGCCCCGCACACTACACGCGCCGCTATTTCGCCTCCTATCCCGACAGCGTAATGGTGTGGCAGTACCGCAGCGAGGGCGCCACACAGAATCTTGCTTTCTCCTTCGATTCGCCCCACGCCATTGCCTCCGTTACATCGCCCGCCCCCGGAGCATTGCTCTACACCGGACGCCTTGAGGGCAACGGCATGCAGTGGGCGCTGCGCGTCGACGTGCGCACGTCAGGCGGCGGAACGGTAACCGCCGACCCCGCAACCGGTATTATCTCCGTGACCGGATCGACCGACGCCGAATTCATCCTCTCGGGCGACACCGACTATGTGATGAACTTCAACCCCGACCCAGCCGACCCCAAGGCATACACAGGCGTCGACCCGGTGGCGACCGTCAACAACAATGTCACGCGTGCTGCCGCCCTCCCCTACGCCACGCTTCTCCGGCACCACTTAACCGACTATCAGAACCTCTACAACCGCGTTGACATCGACCTCGGCGGCGCCGACCGCTGTCATCTCACCACCCCGCAGCGACTGGCCGAATACCGCACAGGCACCGCCGATCCCAATCTCGAGGAGCTGTTCTTCCGATTCGGACGTTATCTGCTCATCGCCTCATCGCGCCCGGGCACCATGCCGGCCAACCTGCAGGGGCTCTGGAACAACAATATCGACGGCCCCTGGCGTGTCGACTACCACAACAACATCAACCTCCAGATGAACTACTGGCCGGCCATGTCGACCAATCTCACCGAATGTTTCACTCCGTTCATCGACTACGTAAGCTCGCTCATAGTCCCCGGCTCGCGCACTGCCGCCGACTACTACGGCGCCCGCGGATGGACAGCCGAGGTCTCCACCAACATATTCGGCTTCACCGCCCCGCTGGCCTCCGACGACATGTCGTGGAACTATAATCCCACCGCCGGGCCATGGCTCACCACGCAGATCTGGGAATATTACGACTACACCCGCGACGACGACTGGCTGCGCCGCGTAGGCTACCCGATCATAAAAGGGAGCGCCGACTTTGTCAGCGACCTCCTCATGCTGCACAACGGCAGCTACACCTCGGCGCCCTCATATTCGCCCGAACACGGGCCGTGCGACCTGGGAGCCACCTATGCCAACGCCGTCACCCGCGAAGTGCTCACCGAAGCCATCCGCGCCGCCAAAATTCTCGGCACCGACGCCGACGAGAGCCGTCGCTGGCAGGAGAAGCTCGACAGCATCTATCCTTATCAGATAGGTCGCTTCGGACAGCTTCAGGAGTGGTATGACGACATCGACACCTACGGCGATCAGCACCGCCACACCAACCATCTGTTCGGCCTGCATCCCGGTTCGACCATCAACCCGCTTGTCGATACCAAACTTGCCGACGCCTGCCGCGAAACGCTGCGCCAGCGCGGCGACGCCGCAACAGGCTGGAGCATGGGGTGGAAACTCAACCACTGGGCCCGTCTGCTCGACGGCGACCATGCCCATATCCTCCTCGAAAACCTGCTTAAAAACGGCACGGCCGACAATCTCTGGGATCTGCACCCGCCATTCCAGATCGACGGCAACTTCGGTGCCACGGCCGGCATCGCCGAGCTCTTCCTCCAGAGCCACACCGGCAAACTGCATCTGCTGCCTGCCCTCCCCTCGCAGTGGCGCGACGGCCACATCAAGGGCCTGCTTGCCCGCGGCAATTTTGAAGTTAACATCACATATAAGGGCAACCGCCTCGACGAAGCCGTGATCACATCACGCGCCGGCGGCCCCTGCACAGTGCTCTACGACGGCCGCGAAACCACTTTCGACACCAGCCGCGGTGCATCCTACCGCATCACCGCCTCCAAAGACCGCCTGAAAGTCAGCCCCCTCTGAACGGCTCCGCGCAAGACACAGACAGCCCGCAGGGATCTCCCCGCGGGCTGTCTGTATTTCGTAAGTAGTGGGATCAGTTGCCTCCCTCGTTGTAGCCTACGTAAAAACCTTTTTCGGGATCTTCAATGAGATAGATCACCGAAGTCTGGCCGGTGGACATAGGCGATGAATACGTGACCATCTTCACCTTGTCGGTCAGATTCTTTTCTTCTCGGACAATGGTTTCCGACGAATAAGGCATCACATCGTTGAGAAACGCATCGGCATCGGCAAGTGTCGAGAAAAAAGCCGGTTTCTGATAATACATGCACTGAAGGCTGTGCTGCGCAAACAATTCAGGCTGCCGGTCGGTGTAATCGCCTGCCACATCGCCGAAAAAAGCAAACAGAGGAATGGCTTGTGCCGATAAAGCGCTGAACGCCAGCATTGAGCCAAATATAAGTTTCTTTATCATCTGTCAGATATTAAGAGGGTGAATAAAGGCTATGTGATCGCTTAAGCGTCTTATTTCGACGTTTTGTAGACCCATGCGCTCGGATAGCGCTTTACGAAGTCTTTGTCGGTCGACTTGAATGCGAAGGCAGCGTCGAAGTCGTTGGAAACGGCGGCATACACGCGATAGCGTCCGTCGCTCGGGAGCACGCGCAGCTGGTCTTCGGCCTTCTTCTGCGAGATGAAGCGCTGAGCCTCCGAAGCCGAAGCGCATGAAGCCACGATGATGTAGTATTCGTAATCCTTCTCGGGATTTACGCCTTTCAGCGAGGCTACGGGCACAACGACAGGCTCCTGCTCCTGCTCGGCTGCGGCAGACGATTCCTTCTGCTCTTTTGCGGCTGCGGGCTGCTCATACCGGGGTGCGGAAGCGGGGATCACCACCTTGCGGGCGGGAGTGACACGCGGCAGCGAAAGCGATGCGCGGTCCACGTTGCTGTCGTCGACGAGCACGGGAGTGGTTAGCGTAGCGCCGGCGGCCAGTATCAGAGCCACGATGGCGGCATAGCGGCCAACGGATTTCAGGCGGCTCGCAAAGCTGCGGCGGCCGGAGGTGACGTCAACCTCAAGCAGCTGAAGCTCGGCAGCGGGCTGCTGCTCCGACACATAGCTGATATCCACCGACGGAAGCCCGCGGTACATCATGTCGACGATGCTGTCCGACGCAGCCGGCGTGAAAGCTATGGCGGCCCCGTCGGTCGGTTCCAGTCGCCCTATCCGCGGCAGGTCTACGAAGCCTTCCGACTGTATGCGGCGCTTCAGCAGTTCCACACTCTGCGCTATCTCCTCACGGGCCTGCTCATAGCTGATGCCTTCGCGGCGGGCCACCGAACCGGAGAGCAAGCCGTCGTCGTGGCTGATCACGTTGTTGAACACGAGCATGCGTCCGGGAGGCAACAGCGTCAGGCCGTCGGCCGACACCCGTGCCGGCATGTTCTGCGCGACAAAGGCGCCCAATCCGGCTACGACAACGCAATCGTGGCGGGTGATGAGATATTGTATGTGGTCGATTAATGTCATATTCGGTTACAAATATAGTCAGTTTTTATTCAAAGGCCAAATCTATTTCAAAACAATTTTTCAAGATCCTGTTCTGAAATCATTCTTATAACGGGCAAACCGTCAGGCGTATAGTTGGGCGACGGCAATCGCAGCAGTTCGCCGATAAGATGCTCTCGCTCAGCGTCGGTGAGCTTACGCCCGGCCGTTATGGCTGCACTGCGGGCCATCGACAGCGCTATCCGCTCCATCACAGTGTCGGCGGCACGGTCCACCTCATCCGTCGCGTCCTCCACTATGTGCATTATCGTTTCGGTGGCGCTGACATCGCCGAGCATCGAAGGCACGGCAGTGACGCTCCACGCGTTATCGCCCAGAAACGACAACCCGAAACCTATGCCCCGGACATAATCGGCAATGGCCAATAGCACGGCATTCTGCGACGCCGACAGCCGTATCACCTCAGGAAAAAGCACTTGCTGCACACCCGCATTGCCGGCACGCAGAGATGCCAGATAGCGTTCGTAGAGCACTTTCACATGCGCGCGGTGCTGGTCGATGACCATCACCCCCGACACGGAGGCCGAGAGGATGAACCGGTTACGCACCTGTATCGTCGAGGTGGAGTCGTGCGGCACGTTGCCGTCATCGCTGCCGTCAAAGATATCGCCGACCGCATCGGGAGCCGTGGCACGACTCTCCACTGTGCCCGTCAGCATCATATCGTCGAGAGTGCCGGCTTCCTGTGTGCCGCTGCGGCGCTCTCCGCCGCACGACATGAAGCCTTCATAAAGCTTGTCCCAGTCGGAAGCTACACCCTGGCGATGGAAGGGCGACGATGACGACACGCCAACGCCCGACGGCGGCATGGAGGAGCCCGTAGTCCCGACAAAGGGGTTGTAGCCGCTGTCAATCTCCACGCTGTGGTCGCCCTTTGCGTTGGGATTGAACACCGGAATCTCGATGCCGTCGGCCGATTCAAAGTCTATACCGGGCATGGCGTTGAACCGTCCGAGAGCCTCTTTGACGGCAGCCATCAGTATCTGCCAGATTGCCGCTTCGTTTTCAAATTTTATCTCGTTTTTTGTCGGGTGGATATTCACGTCGATGGTCGAGGGATCGACGGTGAAGTTCAGGAAGTAGTTGGGCTGCTGGTCGGCCGCTATCAGCGGCTCGTAGCACATCATCACGGCTTTGTGGAAATAAGGGTGACGCATGTGGCGGCCGTTAACCATCAGAAACTGGAGCGCATTGCGCCGGCGTGCATGTTCGGGCATCCCCGTGAAGCCTTCGATGCTTACTATCGAGGTCGACGTGCTCACCGGTATCAGCTGCCGTTCAACCGTCTTGCCGTAGAGGTCGGAAATGCGCTGCTTGAGCGATCCGCGCATGAGCTGATGCACCATCGTGTCATTGTGGATCAGCTTGAAATCGACATCGGGATTCACGAGCGCCATCCGCTCGAATTCGCGCGTGATGTTGGCGAACTCTACAGGATCTTTCTTGAGGAATTTGCGGCGCGCGGGCACGTTGAAGAAGAGGTTTTTGACCATCATATTGCACCCTGTAGGGCATGCCGTTGGCTCCTGAGCCTCCACGCGCGAACCGTTTATCTCGAGCCGCGTGCCGAGCTCGGCGTCGGCGGTGCGGGTGCGCAGCTCCACCTGCGCCACGGCGCATATCGACGCGAGCGCCTCGCCGCGGAATCCCATGGTGTGGAGCGAAAACAGGTCGTCGGCCTTGACGATCTTCGACGTGGCATGCCGTTCAAACGCCATGCGGGCGTCGGTCTCGGTCATCCCTTTACCGTTGTCCACCACCTGAATGAGCGTGCGGCCTGCATCGCGGATTATGACATCCACGCTTGTCGCACCGGCATCCACAGCATTCTCCACCAGCTCTTTAACCACTGATGCAGGTCGCTGTATCACCTCTCCGGCAGCTATCTGGTTGGCCACTGAATCGGGAAGTAGTCGGATGATATCGCTCATGTTCGTTTGTTTTGGATTAACCTTGCAAAGTTACTACTCTGCGCCCACGCCGCCAAAATGCGTTTTCTACAGTTCCGGCTTCGGTTGTCGAGAAAATGTCGATAACTTAAAACAGAAGGCCAGAAGGGCAGATGGAACAGAAGGGCAGAAGGGCAGAAGGGCAGAAGAGACAGAAGGGGTAAAAGGAACAAAAGGACTAAAGGGCAAAGGGAGAGAAATGGCAGAAGATATAGGAATTACTGCTGAAGGGATTCGCTCTCCATCACTTTTGCGCCATCCACCATTTTGTTGCCGGTGACAACCGGAGTACGTCCGCGTCCGGGGTTACGTCCACGTCCGTTGATGTCGGTCGAGTGCCGGCGCCGCCCCGTGCTTTCGGGCTTTGCCGTCGATTCGCCGGCGGGAGCTGCTTTTTCTACGGTGCGGCGGTCGTCGGGAGCATTGGGGTTGGGCTTAGCGGTGTCACGTTTCGGGTAATTGGGTGTGTTGACCGCCGAGGTCTCGGTGCTCGCCGTGTTGAGCAACTCGATCATCGCATCGGGCACTATCATCACATCCTCAGGCGACATTGGCCGCAAGTCGCCATACCACAGGAATTTAGGCAGGAAATAGGCGTTGCGCTTGGCCAGATAGAGCGGCGTGACAGTCGAGGTGGTCTCGGGCCAGAAATGGATACTTTTAATCGACTGCCCGTTGAAATATGAGTCCATGAAGCTGCTCTCGACAAACGCATATTTATTATATGACGAATCCGACTCCATCGGGAACACCATCAGTTGCACGCTGCCCTCGGCATACATCCGCTCTACTGTCGAATCGGCAAACCAGGCCGTCAGGTCGTCGCCCGACAGCTGATTGTAGCAATCCTCGAGTATATGTTCGGCCATCACGCCGGTCAGTGGCAGACGGGCCCAGTCGACTGTCGAATCGGCAAGATGCACATTTATCTGATTGCCGAATATCTGCCGCTCGCCGCTCCACACTATCGGATGGCGGTACATCCACATCAGCGAGTCGCGCTCGGTGAGGCTCAGCGAGTCGCAGAGGCCCTGCAGATCGTAACGGTAGAACCGCACTCGGTGAAACACGTTGGTCACCTTGGTCGAATCGGCCAGGTCGAGGCAGGCTATGATGGTGTCGCCGTGCAGATAGAGGGTGTCGCCTTTGGAGTATTCTTTGGCCAGGGCGCGGCCGGTCACGAAAGCGCTGTCGCGCACTTCGTCGTAGAAGCCGTAGTCGCCGTGGAGCGAGCTCTGCCGGGCCGAATCGGTGAGCACCATCGAGCCGAAAGCCTCGCCATACTGGCGCGCGCGGTCGTAGAACAGAGTGTCGCCGGTGAGCGTGTTGCCGCGGCGGGTGTGCACGGTCGACCGTTTATAGAGGTCGGCCACACCGGTGTCGGTGTTGTAGGTGCCCGACGAAGTGTAGATGGTGCCGTCGTTATTGATGATCTCGCTCGGGCTCACCAGCTCGGCCACATGGGTGGCGGTGTTGTATTCGAGCGAGTCGGTGTTGATGTAGAGCACATCTTTCGGGCGGCGGCTCACCAGATGCACATCAATATTGAAATAGGCGTCTTTGGTCCGGGGATAATATTCGCCCTCCCACGATGTCAGCACGTTGGTGCGGTCGCTGATCTCACCGCCTACGTCGTAGAAACCGATCTCGTTGAGCATGTCGTAGTGAAACACGTCGGTGGTCAGTGTCACGTCGCGGTTTTTCAGTCGCACTTTCTTGCCGGCGTCGGCATAGAGGATAGCTTCTTCCTCAATGCCGTCATAGTCGAGATAGTCGGCATAGACAAACAGGGTGTCGCCCTGCTCCATGCGCACGTTGCCGAAAGCTTCAAACGAGTTGGTGGCTTCGTAGACGTAGGCGCTGTCGCAGTACATGAACATGCCTCCCTTGCGAAGCTTCACGTTGCCGTTCAGCACCTGATACTGCTCTTCGTGAGGGTTCATCAGGTTTTCCTCGTAGTGGAGCATATCGGCGTATTCCAGAAACACTTTGTTCGACTGCGAGCGGTCGGCAGTAGGTATGGTGGGCTTGATCACTTTGGATGCCGGAGTGCGGCGGCCGGCTTTGCTCTTGGGCCGGGAGGTCTGGGTCACCGCGAAGATGAGCGACGGCAGCAACAGGAGCATCAGGCACGCCGCTAAGGTCAGTAGCGGCTTGCGGCCGGAGCCGGAGCTTTGTTTTTTCACACTGCGCATTTCCTTTGGGCGTTAACGGCGATGACGGCGTGTATCGTTATTTTATCTTCAGACTGCTGACGGCGGCATCATTTGGTTGCCGTGCCCTCTTTGATCCATCCGGAATGAACGAATTCGCAGTTGCGCCATCCCGGTTCGATACGCACGTAAGTGTCGCGGATTTTATTTTCGAGCCAGCGTTTGAGCAACGCGTCGCGTTCGGAATTCTCATACATGTCTTTGATGAGCTGATAGTCGTCGGCCACATTGGCTTTGTGACCCGGGATGCGGCGTGTCAGTTTCACCATGGCCACCACCTCGCGGTTGAGCTTCGGATCAATCATGATGAAGGGCACCGACACTTCGCCTTCCTGCAGATCGTTGACCATCTTGGCCACTTCCTGCGGCAGCTCCGCCATCTCAAATTGCGGCGTTCCGTCCTGCGGATTGACCATCACGCCGCGGTTGTTGCGGGTGTCTTTGTCCTGCGACAGATAGGCCACGGCTTCTTCAAAGGTGAATTTCTTGTTGTCGACCATATCAGTGCGCACCGAGTCGAGACGGTTGACGGCATCGGTCAGATCGTTGTCCGACACTCGCGGACGAAGCAGTATGTGACGCGTGTTGATGCGGTCGCCGCGTTTCTCTATAAGCTGGATGATATGATAGCCATACTGGCTTTCAACTATTTTCGACACTTTTTTGGGATCGCTGAGGTTGAAAGCCACGGCGGCATATTCCGGATCCATCTGCGCACGGCCCATGAAGCCTGTCTCGCCGCTGCGCACAGCTGTGCCTTTGTCCTCGGAATAGAGGATGGCGAGTGTCGAAAACTCGCTCTCGCCACGGTTTACCCTGTCGGTATAATCACGGAGGCGGGCTTTGATATCCTCTATTTCCTGTCGCGGTATCACGGGATTTAGTGTCAGTATCTGCACTTCCACCTGCAGAGGCACGAACGGGATACTGTCCTTGGGCATGGCATCGAAATAGCGGCGCACATCCGACGGCGTGGCTTTGATGTCCTTGGTCAGCGACTGCTGGACGCTGCGCACGCGGTAGGAGTTGCGCACCATATCGATCATCGATTCGCGCATCTCGGGCATCGTTTTGCGGAAATACTGTTCCATCTTCTCGCGCGAGCCGAGCTGCGAGATGTAGTAGTTGAGGCGCGAGTCCACTTCGGCCATCACCGAAGCGTCGGGCACTGTGACTGTGTCGATGTCGGCCTGATGCAGATAGAGCTTTTCTATGGCCATCTGTTCGGGGATAATGCAGTAGGGGTCGCCGTTGATCGACATGCGTTCATACTGCATGTTGTTGTACTGCTCCTCGATTTCCGACTTCCATATCGGCTGGTCGCCGACCACCCATGCCACTTCTTCGGCTATATTGTTCTGAGCCACGGCTGCCATCGCCATCAGAGCGTAGAGCGCCGCCATTGCATATCGGAGTATTTTCACGTCGTTTATGATGCTAATTGTTTTATTTTCGGTTTATCTCGCCAAAATTACTAATTTTTGCTCATTCACACAGCATCCACTTTGCGAAAATGACGATAGCCCGCGACGAATCGCGGGCTATTAACAATATTTTTCAAAACAGACGGCTATTATATCAGTCGTTAGCAGTCAGAGGAGCCAGACGCTCACGCCACACGGTCACGGGATATTTGTCGTGCAATTGTCCGAGCCATTCTTTTTCGAGCTGCTGCTGATAGTCGATGCTCACCGCGCCGCGCACATCCGTGGCATATTCAGGCTGCTCCACCACGGCGCCGCGCCAGCCGCGCCATGCTTTCCAGCGGCTGTTGGGTTCAGGCACTTCGCCGCCGAAGGCTATGTTGTCGACTATGGGATTGCTGCCGCGCCCGGCTATCACGCGGTCGATGCGCACGTTGGTGCCGAATTTCTTGCGCAACTCCGTAGGCAGCTGGTTGTCAGCGACATTCAGCGTGCCGAGATAAGCCACTGCATCGTCGGCGATAGTGTCGTTGACGGCGCTGACCAGATATCCGCGGTAGTGAGGCACATTCCAGCGGTAATTGTCGCGGTGGGCTTTAAAACAGGCTTCGAGTCCTTCGGCATCGGTGTTGGCGCGGTCCCACACCTCGCGGTTGCTGATCTCGTAGAGCAGTATGCCGTCGGAATATTCGTTGAGCAGGTTGCGGTAAGCCGGCTCGCGGTCAGCTAAGGTGGCCAGGAAATGGGCGCGCAACCGGCTGAGCATCATCTCATCAGCGCTGTTGTTGAATAGCTCGATGATCTCCGCTGCGCTACGGTTGTCGCAGCTTCCGAGGCTGCTGAGCACATCGGCGGCGCCTACGCTCTCCTTGCCGAGACTGAAAAGCGGCGCTTTGACAGCGGCGATCTCTGCACGGCATGCATCGGTGAGTCCGCCGTGTTTATTGATAGCCTTGGCCACTGACGCCAGTGCTTTTCTGTTGATTTTGGCACCGGCCGTGCGGCCGTAACGCTCAAGCGTGCGACGCACCACGAGTCCGCTGCGATAGTCGCCGTCGAGGATCCTCTCGAGGAGCGGACGCACCGAATCAATGGGAGGTGTGGGCCGCAAAGCCTCGCGCAGAAGAATGTGATAACCGGCCGACGTAAGCACAGGTTCCGAAATCTGCCCGTCGGCAAGAGCATAAGCGGCGGCTTCAAATTCAGGTATCATGCGTCCCACGCCGAACCATGGAAGCTGCCCGCCGTTCGAGCGTCCCGACGGATCCATCGTTTCGCGGCATGCCATATCGGCAAAATCGGCGCCTGACATTAGGAGGGTATGTATGGAGTCGATCTGCGCTTTGGCCTGCGCGGAATCGCCGCCTTGTATCTGCTTGAGTATGTGACGCACACGCACCTCGCCCGGATCGGCGCGACGGCTCTCTACTTTCATGAAATGCAAGCCGTAGGGCGTCTGAAACACCGGTGAGAATTCGCCGACAGCCGTCGTAAAGGCTGCGTCTTCAAACTGATAGGGATAAAGCGCGCCGGTAAAGCTGAGCAAGCCGCCCGTCGTGGGCACGGCGGGGTCTGCGCTGTAACTCCTCACCATCTGCTCGAAATCGGCTCCGGCCAGAGCTGCCGCATGCAGGCTGTCGGCCAGCGCGCGGCGTTCGGCAGGCAGTATGATATGACGCACGGTCACCACTTCGCAACGGTGTGCATAGGCCTCATTGATAAGGCTGTCGCGCATCGCCTTGTCGACGAGGTAAGGAGCGGCAAGTTCCGAACGGTAGCGCTGCATGTCGTTGAGGTAATTGGCCGTGGTGTCGAGGCCCGCATCCTGTGCAGCACGCACCTTCAGCTTGTAGTCGACAAACATGTTGATATAGTCGTCGAGCGACACAGCGGCCGACTGTTGAGTGTTGTTTTTCTTATAAAGATATTCAAATTCGCTCAGCTTCACATCCTGGCCGCCGACAGTCATCACCGTCGGATCGGCAGATTTCTTCTTACCGGCCGCAAACGCCTGACACGGAATGCCAACGGCAAGAATGAAGAGCGCTATAACAGTTTTCTTTATCATGGATTCTTGATGTAATTTTAGAGCTTGTTTAATAATAAATGTTGACGGCAGGGTCGCATAGCTTGAGCGGGTTTTTGGCTTGCGACGAAGGAGTGTACCGAGGTACACGACTGAGGAACAGGGCGAAAAGCGGCCAAGATATGCGA
>CABUBG010000063.1:0-13296 GCA_902489785.1 uncultured Porphyromonadaceae bacterium | reverse complement strand
TTGGTGAATGGTCTCGATGATTTTTGTAAATTCGCACTTGCTTGTTTAATCTGCGTGTGTCACTATTAAGCCCCATTATTTGGCCGCATGGAAATAAAAGCTTACCTTTGTGGCGATTTTTACCAATTTTGTAGCATTTATGAAAAAGATTGCAGTTGCCGTGATGGCACTCACCACAGCCTTCCTTGCATCAGCCGAAGGCTATCAGATCAACACTCTCAGTGCCAAACAGCTCGGCATGGGTCACACAGGCGTGGCTCAGAAACTCGGTTCGGAAAGCATGATTTTAAACCCCGCCGGACTCTCTTTCTCCAACAAAGCCCTCGACATCGCAGCCTCCGTCACCGGCATAAAAGCCATAGTATCGGCAAAATACGAAGGCACAACCTACAAGACCCACAACGGCCTCTCGACGCCCCTCGCCGTCAACGCCGCCTTCCGCATCTACGACAATCTGCAGGCCGGTGTCAGCTTCTACACGCCCTACGGCTCGTCAATCGACTGGACCAACAACTGGCCCGGCTCGATGCTCTCGCAGAAAGTCAACCTCAAGATCTACACCGTGCAGCCCACCGTTTCGTGGCGCATCACGCCTAAGCTTTCCGTAGGCCTCGGCATGATGATAACATGGGGGTCGGTCGACCTCGACAAAGCGCTCGTCACCGGACGCAGCTTCGACGCCGCCGCCGGCACGCAGCTCGGCGATGCCGCCGCAGCATCCGTCAACCTCAACGGCACATCGCAGGTGTCGCTCGGCGCCAATATCGGCGTGATGTACGACATCAACGACAAATGGACCGTCGGCGCCAACTTCCGCACCAAGATGCAGATGAAAGTCGATGCCGGCATTGCCTGCGTCAGCTATGCCAACAAGATTGCCGAAAACGTCCTTGAAAGCCAGCTCGGCCTCATCAACGAATCGAATTTCAGCGCTCAGATGCCCTGTCCCTACGTGCTCAGCTTCGGCGCCAGCTTCCGCCCCACAAAGCAGTGGGAATTTGCCCTCGACGCACAGTTCACCGGATGGAAGACCTACCGTCAGCTCGACATCGAATTCCCCGACAACCTGCAGGCTTTCAACCAGAACATCCCCAAGAACTACTCCAACGCATGGTGCTTCAAGATGGGCGCCCGCTACGCCCTCACCAAGCGCTTCGACCTTCGTGCCGGCATGATGATCGACACCACACCCGTCAGCGACACACACTATAATCCCGAAACGCCCGGCATGACAAAGATCGAGCCTACCGTCGGCTTCTCGTTCCGCCCCATCGATCGACTATCGGTCGACGTCTCCTTCATGTACATCCGCGGCCTCGGCGCCGACAATGCTTCGTGCGCCTACGATGATCTCCTGCTCAAATTCGCCGGCGCTCCCGAAGCCGCCTACCGCAAGACATTCACCGCCGACTATGGCGTCGACGCTTTCGCACCGTCGATAGGCGTAAGCTACTCCTTCTGATCCGCAACGGCGGCGACGCAAAACATATCCGGCATCCGTCCGTTATAATCATTGAATACCAATTTTTTAATCCATCTGTTATGAAAAAAATCATTCTCTCTATGGCCGCTGTTGCAGCCATGACTCTCGTTGCCTGCAACGGCAACAGCGACAAAGCTGCCGACTCCGCCAAGGATTCGAATCAGGTTGAAGCCACAACTGAAGCTACCGAAAACGCTGAAGCTACCGACGCTGCCGGCGCTTCTCTTCTTCAGAAAGTGAAAGAATCTGCAACAGCCGAAAACGTGCAGACCGTCATCGACAAAGTGAAACAGCTCATCAGCGAAGGCAAAGCCGTTGAGGCCAAAAACCTCCTCGAGCAGATCAAACCCTACGCTGAAAAAGTAGGTCTGACCAAAGCCGTAACCACCGTTGAAACAGCCCTCGACAAAGCCAACGACGCCGCTCAGGCCATGGGTGCGGTCAACGAAGCCAAAGGCCAGGTTGAAGCAGCCAAACAGCAGGCTACCGACGCCGTCAACAACGCCAAACAGCAGGCCGAAGCCGCAAAACAGCAGGCCAACGCCGCCGCCAGCGCTCTCAAAGGCCTCGGCAAGTAATCGTTCCGCGACAACAATCTCACAAGACCCCGGCACCCACCGACACAGGCGCCGGGGTTTTGCATTTCTTTGTCAGTCATGCTATTTTTCGCTAACTTTGCAGCATGATTCAAAACGCCGCCACACCAACGGTTTCCGAGCCCGCCATCAGCACCCGTCAGGGGTTTCTGGCGCTCTCGCCGGCCATCCTCTTCCTCGTGCTCTACGTGGCCGTCTCCATAGCCATCGCCGACTTCTACGTCATGCCCATCACCGTGGCCCTCACGGCCTCTTCGGTATGGGCCGTGGCCATCTACCGCGGCCGGCCGATAGCCGATCGCATAGCCACCTTCTCGCGTGCCGCCGGGCATGAAAACATCCTCTATATGGTGTGGATATTCATCCTCGCCGGAGCCTTTGCCGCCCTCGCCAAAGGCATCGGAGCCATCGACGCCACCGTCAACCTCACCCTCCGCTTCTTCCCGGCCGGCTTCATACTCCCCGCATTCTTTGTGGCCGCCTGCTTCATCAGCATGTCGATAGGCACCTCCGTGGGCACCGTGGTGGCTCTCGTGCCGCTCGTGGTGGAGATAGGCGGCGCCGACGGCAATGTGCCGCTGTTCGTGGCCACCGTACTCGGCGGCGCTTTCTTCGGCGACAACCTCTCGTTCATCTCCGACACCACCATAGCAGCCACCCGCAGCCAGAGCTGCCGCATGGCCGACAAGTTCCGCGCCAACGTCCGCATCGTGGTCCCCGCCGCAGTCATAACGCTCATCGCCACCATCATCATAGGTCACGACCTCCCGCAGCCCGAAGTCACCTCCACAGCCGACTACTGGCTCGTCATCCCCTACCTTGTCATCATCATCACGGCCATCGCCGGCATCAACGTCACCATCGTGCTGCTGTGCGGAATCTTCACCGCTATAGTCACCGCGCTGTGGCGCACCGACATAGGCCTGCTCGCACAATGCTCCCTGATGGGCGACGGCATCGGCTCCATGGGCCAGCTCATCATCATCACGCTCCTGGCCTCCGGAATGCTCGGCATCATCAAAGCCATGGGCGGCATCACCTTCATCCTCCGCGCCCTCTCACGCCACATCACCGGCTCACGCGGTGCGCGCTGCAGCATCGCCTTTCTCGTGTCGGTTGTCAACCTCTGCACAGCCAACAACACCGTGGCCATCATCACCACAGGCTCCGTGAGCCGCGACATCTCGCGCCGCTACGGCATCCCGCCGCGCGACACCGCCTCGATCCTCGACACCTGCTCATGCATCATCCAGTGCCTCATCCCCTACGGCGCGCAGACGCTCCTCGCCACCGGACTCGCCGGCATATCGCCTGCCGCTCCGTGGCCCTACCTCTTCTATCCGTGGGCCCTCGCCGTGTGCGTCACCGTTGCCATCGCGCTGTCGCGAAACCCCGCGACGGCACCCTCCCGGTGATTTTTTTTCATTGCCGTGTGTAACTTTTTGCATATATTTGCGTCCAATATATTGACGTGTGCGGCAAACCTCCGCATTTCAGTCACTTCACCCGCCTGACGGAGCTCATCACTTCAAAAAAATTCAAACCATCAATAACTTCAACAAATGAAAAAATTTTTCAGTACACTGGCGCTAATGCTCGTCGCCCTCATGGTCCTTCCGGCCATGGCTGTCGCCCAGCAGCTGCCGCCTATGGGGGTTGACCCCGCTGTGAGAATCGGCAAACTGCCCAACGGTCTCACTTATTACATCCGCCACAATGAATATCCCAAGGGACAGGCCGACTTCTACATCGCTCAGCAGGTCGGCTCGGTGCTCGAAGAAGAAAACCAGCGCGGCCTGGCCCACTTCCTTGAACACATGTGCTTCAACGGCACCACCCACTTCCCCGGCAAAAACCTCATCAACTGGCTCGAATCGGTAGGCGTGAAATTCGGCCAGAACCTCAATGCCTACACCTCTGTCGATCAGACAGTCTACAACATCTCCAACGTGCCCGTAGCACGTGAAGGCGTCCAGGACTCCTGCCTCCTCATCCTACACGACTGGGCCAACGACCTTCTCCTCCTCCCCGAAGAGATCGACGCCGAACGCGGTGTGATCCATGAAGAATGGCGCCGCTCCAACGTGGGTCAGATGCGCGTCCTCGAGCAGCTTCTCCCCACCATCTATCCCGGCGAACGCTACGGCGTGCGTCTCCCGATCGGCACAATGGAAGTGGTCGACAATTTCGCCCCGCAGGCTCTCCGCGACTACTATGAGAAATGGTATCGTCCCGACCTTCAGGGCATCATCGTAGTCGGCGACGTCGACGTTGACCGTATCGAAGGCAAAATCAAAGAAATGTTTGCCGACATCGAAATGCCCGAAAATCCTGCCGAACGTGTCTACTTCCCCGTTGCCGACACCAAAGGCACCATCTACGCCATCGGCCACGACAAGGAGATACAGAGCAACATTGCCGAGCTCATGATCAAGACCGACGCTCTTCCCCGTGAAGCCCGCAACTCCATGGCTTTCTATGCACAGGACTACATCGAGGATCTCATCGCCCTGATGCTCAACGCACGCCTCGATGAAATCAAATCGAAGCCCGACGCTCCATTCACCAATGCCGGCGTTGGCTTCAGCAACTTCTTCCTTGCCAAGACCAAAGACTGCTTCAACATCAGCGCTTCCGCCTCCACCTCCGAGCAGCTCCCCACAGCTCTCGCCGCTGCCTATCGCGAAGTGCTCCGCGCCGCTCAGTCGGGTTTCACCGTCACTGAATTCGAGCGCGCCAAAGCCGAGCTTCTCTCTCAGGCCGAAGCATCCTACAACAACCGCAACACCCGCGAAAATGAAGTGTACGTCAACTACTACGTCAACAACTTCATCGACAACGACCCTATCCCCACCAAGGAAGATGAGTACCAGACCATCAAGATGCTCGCCGACAATCTTCCTCTCGAAGCCATCAACCAGACTTTCGCACAGGTAGTCACCCCCGACAACCGCGTGCTCCTGGCCCTCACCCCCGACAATGAAAAGGGCGTTTATCCCACCGAGCAGCAGTTTGAGGAAGCTCTCAAGGCTGTCGACGGCGAAACTCTCGAAGCCTACAAGGAAAAATTAAAAGCCGAGCCGCTCATCCCGCAGCTCCCCGCCAAAGGCAAAATCGTCAAGGAATCGCACAGCGACCAGTGGGATGCCACCGTATGGCAACTCTCCAACGGCATCACCGTCTATGTGAAGCCCACAAAGTTTAAAGACAACGAGGTAATCTTCTCGGCTTCAGCTCTCAACGGCACATCGCACTACGGTGACAGCTATGCCAACAGCCTCACGTTCATGCCAGTAGTGCTCAGCAGTCACGGCCTCGGCACCTACACCGAATCCGACCTCCAGAAATACCTGTCAGGCAAGCAGGCCGGCGTCGATGTTTCCTTCAACCTCTTCAGCCGCAAATTCTCCGGCGAATCAACTCCGAAGGATCTGCCCACACTCATGGAACTCATCTACATGAGCTTCACCGACCTCAACATCCAGCCCGACGAATACAAGGCTCTCCAGACACGCGTCAAATCAGCCCTGCAGAATCAGGCTTCAAACCCGCAGTACATCTTCTCCGAGAAGGTCATCAAATCGCTCTACACCTCGCCCCGCATTCAGCAGCTCACTCCCGAGATCGTTGAATCGGCCAGCCGCGACCAGATCCTCGAAGTGATCGACGCCATGAGCGAAAATGCCGCCGACTACACATTCGTATTCGTAGGCAACATCGACCTCGACACATTCCGTCCGCTCGTTGAACAGTACATCGCAACCCTCCCCGCCAACGCCAAGAAAGCCCAGAAGAAACTCACCGACTTCAGCAAGAGCTTCGACATGACCGGCGGCACAAAGACCGACACCTACACCTGCCCCATGCAGACCCCGCAGAGCTGGATCTATATCACCGCCTTCGGTCACGAACCTTACACCATGAAGGATGCTCAGCTCGCCTCCGTTTCCGCTCAGATCCTCTCGAAACGCCTTCTCGACAAAGTGCGCGAAGAAATGGGTGCCGTTTACTCCATCGGCGCTCAGGGTTCGATGGACCGCATCGGCGACCAGAACGTTGAGATCCTCACCGCCTTCCCAATGAAGCCGGAGATGAAGGACGAAGTCCTCTCCGAAATCCACAAAATGTTTGAAGCCATGACCGAAAACGTCGGCCAGGAAGAACTCGACAAAGTCAAGGAATTCATGGTGAAGAGCTACACCGAAAATCTTGAAGTCAACACCGCATGGCGCGGCGCCATCACAGGCTGGCTCACCAACGGAGTCGACACCTTCAACGGCAACATCGCCTCGATGAACTCCATCACCACCGACGATGTCAAGGCCTACATGAAAAAGCTTATGGATCAGGGCAACTACCGCGTCGTAGTTCTCGACCCCGAAGCAGCTCCTGCCGAATAAATTCAGACACAATCCCGACGAAACGGCCGGAACAACAACTGAATCCGAGCCATTTCCACACCATCAAAAGCCTCCGGACCATAATTCCCGGAGGCTTTTCTTGTGTCTGTCGGCGCATTTTTGTAAGTTTGCCTCTAAATTTCAGCACGCTATGATCAAACTGCTTTCCCTACCGCCCAACCTCGTTGAAACGTTCCACTCGCTCGATCCCCGCTATGCCGGCAGCGACTGGTTCTGCACATCGGATCCCGCAGGCTGCCGCCTCGGCTCCGGTGCCGGCACCGCATGGCTTCTCGACCGCAGGGCCGAAAGCGCCGGCAGCGACAACTCCGACGGCAAGCGCATCATCATCCACGCCGGAGGGCAGAGCCGCCGGCTCCCCGCCTACGCCACCGTAGGCAAGGTGCTCACTCCCCTCCCCGTGCTCCGATGGGCTGTCGGGCAGCGCATCGACACCGACCTTCTCTCGATGCAACTCCCTCTCTACGAAAAGATCATGGCGCTGACTTCCGACCGGCAGAACACGCTGATAGCCAGCGGCGACGTGTGCCTTCGCACCGAAGCCGAGCTGCGCTCAGTGCCGGATGCCGACGTCGTTTGCTACGGTCTGTGGGCCGACCCGAAGCTCGCTTCACATCACGGCGTGTTTCTTAGCCGCCGCGAATCGCCCGACAAGCTCGACTTCATGCTCCAGAAGCCGTCACCCGAAACCCTGCGCGACCTATCGTCCACACACTATTCGATGATGGACATCGGCCTTTGGGTTCTCAGCGACCGCGCCGTAGAGCTGCTCTGCCGTCGCTCCCACTCCGCCGACGGGTCATACCGTTTCTACGACCTCTATTCGCAGTTTGGCTGCGCCCTCGGCGCCAATCCGGGCATCGACGATCCGGAGATTGCCGCGCTGACCACCGCCATCGTGCCGCTCCCGGCCGGCGAATTCTATCATTTCGGCACCACGCGCGAGCTTCTCACCTCGACCCTCGCGCTCCAGAACAAGGTCATCGACCAGCGGCAGATCATCCAGAACTGGTCGAAGCCCAGCCCGGCGATGTTTGTCCAGAACTGCCTCATGCGGCGCCGGCTGAACGCCGACAACGACTATATCTGGGTCGAAAACAGCTGCGTCGGCGCCCGCTGGACCGTCACGCGGCGCAACGTCGTCACCGGTGTGCCGGTCAACGACTGGACGCTCGCCCTGCCCGAAGGCCTGTGCCTCGACATCCAGCCCGTTGGCGACGAAGCCTACGCCGTGCGCCCCTACGGATTCGACGACCCGATGCGCGGCGACACCGGCAGCCCCGACACCCTCTTCTGCGGCATGCCGCTCAGCCAATGGCTCGCCGACCGCGGCATCACCCTCCCCGCCGGCACCGACATTCAGAGCGCGCCCCTCTTCCCGCTCGTCACCGGCACCGAAAGCATGGGCCTCGTGGCACGCTGGATGATATCCGAGCCCGGCCTCGCCGAAGGTCGCGAAATATGGCTCGCCGCCGAGCGCATCTCGGCCGACGATATCAGTGCACGCGCCTCGCTGCCACGCCTTTATGAGCAGCGCCGCAGCTTCCTGCACGACGACATCGGACTCCTCGCCGACAACTGGCGGAAAAGCGTTTTCTATCAGGTCGACCTGCGCGACATGGCCGCCAAAATCTCTGACCTCCGGCTCGACGCTCCGGCGCCGCTCCCCGCCGATGCCTCGCCGTTTAAACGCATGCGCAACAGCATGCTCCGCGCCGTCGTGACCCGCGGCAGAAACGAGGCCGCAGCAGCCGACAAGGCCGAAGCCCAAGCTTTCACCCTGCTTCGCGACGATATACTCTCCACACTCGACAACTCACGGTCGATGCCGCATCTCGACGTGTATCCCGACCAGATTGTGTGGGGCCGCAGCCCCGTGCGCATCGACCTGGCCGGAGGCTGGACCGACACGCCCCCCTATTCGCTGCTCCGCGGCGGTAACGTCGTCAACATGGCTGTAGAGCTCAACGGCCAGCCGCCGCTGCAGGTGTTCATAAAACCGTGCCCCGAACGGCACATCATCCTCCGCTCCATCGACCTCGGAGCGCTCGAGCGCATCGAAACCTACGAACAGCTCACCGACTACCGGCGTATCGGTTCGCCATTCTCCATACCCAAAGCAGCGCTGGCACTCGCCGGATTCGCGCCCGGCTTCTCGCCCGTGGCCTACGAATCGCTGGACCGTCAGCTCGACGATTTCGGTTCCGGCCTCGAGCTCACCATGCTCGCCGCCGTGCCCGCCGGCTCCGGCCTCGGCACAAGTTCCATCCTTGCCGCCACCGTCCTGTCGGCGCTCAGCGATTTCTGCGCCCTCGCATGGGACACCTCGGAGATATGCAACCGCGTCCTTGCCCTCGAACAGTTGCTCACCACCTGCGGCGGATGGCAAGATCAATATGGCGGCGTGCTGCCCGGGCTCAAACTGCTCCAGACCGAAAGCGGCACCGCACAACAGCCCCGCGTCAACTGGCTCCCCGACGCCATCTTCACTGATCCGGCCTACGCACCCTGCCACATGCTCTACTACACCGGCATCACGCGCACGGCCAAGAGCATCCTCGGCGAGATCGTGCGCAACATGTTCCTCAACGAGAGCGACACCCTGCGGCTGCTCGACGAGATGCGCAGCCATGCCCTTGACATGGCCCAGGCCATACAGCGCCGCGACTTCAGCGCCTACGCCGCGCTCCTCTCACGCACATGGACCCAGAATCAGCTGCTCGACAGCGGCACCAACCCCCCGTCGGTGCAGTCGATCATCGACACCGTGGAGCCTATGCTCGCCGCTTGCAAGCTGCCCGGCGCCGGCGGAGGCGGCTTCCTATACCTGCTGGCCAAGGATCCCGACGCCGCCGCACGCATACGCCACACGCTCACACAGCGTCCCGTCAATCCGGGCGCACGGTTTGTCGACCTTACCGTGTCGACAACGGGCCTTCAGATATCCCGATCATAACATCTTAATCAATAATGATTTTCAAACTCTTAAAAGATTGAAAGGAAAGAACGACGACAGCTCGAATCCTATCCGTAAGATAATCAATCAGGCTTCGAAGGCACTCGCAAATACCAATGTCGACACCGACTTCGATCCTATCTACATAAACACTGAATATACCGACGGCGACCTGTACGTCACCGACATTTCGCTGAGGTTAAAAAGGTTCAAAGACGGCATAATTCTCGATCTGTGTGTCTACCATATTCCCTTCCCCTACCAAGGCTCAGTCCTGCTCAAATACGGCAGCGGCAAGGAACTTGCCGATTATCTTGCCGACAAAGACGCCGTTGAAACCAAAATCAGGGAATGTATTCCGAGTCTGGCCGATGGCTTAAAAGAAAGTGCGAAAGAATTAGGATGTTACTGACTGCTCTCAGAAAAGTTTCTTGGGCTTAGTAGCCTGAAAATCCTTCAGATAGTGCGGAGTTGAATACGCAAGATCGATGAAATTGCGGCGCATGTGGTCGCGTTCGGCCAGCGCTATCATATCTGTGGCCAGCGGCACCACATCGGGGATGAACCGCACGCCTGATCGCGCTATCACATCGCGCGCCTTGTCGCTGCCGTTGCCGAAAAGCACCGCCTCACGGCCGGCCGGCAGATCGCCGTACGACTCCGCATCAAGAATCAGCGGCTGCGGCTCCATGACTGTCGTGAGCGACATATCGTAGGCGGCCGTGTAGACCTCCATCCGCCGAGCGTCGATCATCGGCACGAGCAGCGATTCCGGATCGATATCCTCCTTAAACATCACGCCCGTGGCCATCAGCTGCAGCGTGTCGACGCCTATCAGCGGCACATCGAGGGCGAAAGCCAGTCCCTTGGCCTCCGACAGACCGATGCGCAGACCCGTGTAGCTGCCCGGACCCAGCGACACGGCCACAGCCTCCACTTTCATTTCATGATCAGCGGCCCAGTCAAGACACATCTTGATATAGCCGCTCAGCAGGGCGGCATGGTTGCGGCCCTCGAAATCCTCGAAATGGCAAAGCACCATTCCCTCAGACGATAAGGCCACCGAGCACACATTGGTCGACGTTTCGATGTTAAGAATTACAGGCATGTCGTTAATTTTTTTTGGCAAAGTTACCTATTTTTTCCTCGCTAATATCTAATTTTGTAGAAAAAAGCGACCATACCATATGCTTCTATCCATGACCGGTTTCGGCAAGGCTATTGTCGAAGTTCAGAACAAGAAAATCACTGTAGAGATCAAATCGCTCAACAGCAAGCAGCTCGATCTATCCATGCGCGTCCCGGCTCTTCTCCGCGAAAAGGAGATGGAGATGCGCAACACCATAAGCCGCCGGGTGGAGCGCGGCAAAGTCGAAGTCAACATCTTCGTTGAAAGCATCACCGGCGACACGGCCGTCCAGCTCAACCTCCCGCTCCTCGCCGCCTACAAAGCCCAGATTCAGGAAATGGCCGCCACGCTTGGCATCCCCGAGCCGGCCGACTGGTATTCGGTGCTCATGCGCTTTCCCGACACCATGAAATCCGACTCGTCCGTCGCCGCCTCCGACGACGACTTCAAGGCCGCCGCTCAGGCTCTCGAAGCGGCTCTCGACGGCCTCATGCAGCACCGCCGCGCCGAAGGCGAGAAGCTCGAGGAATTTTTCGCCACGCGAATATCGAAAATAGCCGCTCTTCTCGACGAAGTGCCGCAGTTTGAAACCCAGCGCGTCGACCACATCCGCGCACGCATCATCGACAACCTCGCCTCGCTTCCGCAGATCGAATACGACCGCGGCCGCCTCGAGCAGGAGATGATCTTCTACATCGAGAAACTCGACATCAACGAAGAGAAACAGCGCCTCGCCCAGCACCTCCGCTACTTCATGGAGACGCTCGAAGGCCACTACGGACAGGGCAAGAAACTCGGCTTCATCAGCCAGGAAATGGGCCGCGAGATCAACACCCTCGGCTCCAAGAGCAACCAGGCCGACATGCAGCGTCTCGTCGTAAGGATGAAGGACGAGCTGGAGCAGATCAAAGAGCAGGTGCTCAACGTAATGTGATTCCCAACCCCACAAACGGAGCTACATAATGAAACGAGGCAAGATCATCATCATCTCAGCGCCAAGCGGCTGCGGAAAATCGACAATCATCAACGAAATCATGAACCGCGGCAACGTCAGCCTGCAGTTCTCCGTCTCCGCCACCAACCGTCCGCCGCGCCCCGGCGAGACCGACGGCGTCAGCTATCATTTCCTCACCGACCGCCAGTTTACCGACGCCATTGCCGACGATGCCTTCGTCGAATATGAGGAAGTGTATCCCGGCCGCTTCTACGGCACGCTCAAGAGCGAAGTGGAGCACCGTCGCGACCAGGGCATCAACGTGCTCCTCGACATCGACGTCAAAGGCGGCGTGCGCGTCAAGAAACTCTTCGGCAATGACGCCCTCAGCATCTTCATCATGCCGCCGAGCATCGAAGAGCTGCGCCGGCGCCTCGAAAACCGCGCCACCGACAGCGCCGAAGCCATCAGCCAGCGCGTCGGGAAAGCCGAATTCGAGCTCTCGTTCGCCCCGCAGTACGACGTCTGCGTAGTCAACGACGACCTTGCCAAAGCCGTCGACGACACCGAACGCAAAATCATCAACTTCACCGCCTGATCCGCCGTGCCGGACATCTCTGACACCGGATCGTCACCAACCCGCATCGGCATCCTCGGCGGGTCATTCAACCCCGTCCACACCGGGCACCTCAGCCTGGCCGAATATATCGACAGCCACACGCCGCTCTCGCAGGTTTGGCTGATGCTCTCGCCCCTCAACCCGCTCAAAGCCGACCCGTCGCAGCTCATCGACGACCGCCACCGCCTCGAGATGCTCCGCATAGCCACCGAGGGCAACCCGCGCATACGCCCCTGCGACATCGAGCTTTCGATGCCCCGCCCATCCTACAGCTACGACTCGCTCTCGCGACTCTCCGAGCTGCATCCCGAAGCCCGCTTCTCGCTCATCATCGGCTCCGACAACTGGCTCATCTTCGACCGCTGGAAGCACCACGACGAAATCGTCAGCCGATTCTCGCCCGTCATCTATCCACGGCCCGGCTACGACGTCGACCCCGCGTCGCTCCCTCCCGGCGTAACGCTCATCGACGCCCCCGTCTACGACATATCCAGCACTGCCATCCGCAACGCCATAGCCGCCGGAGAGCCCGCCGGACCCGGTCTGTCGCCCGGAGTCGCCGACTATATCAACGACAACCATCTCTACCGTTAACCCCGCACACCACCATGCAACCCTCATCTTCACTCCCCGCCAACTCCATTGCGTTCATCGGCCTTTGCAACGAATACTGCACCGCCGTCACGGCAGCCGCTGAAAGCGAGCCCGACGCCTTCATAGCCGAAATGCTCCGCCTCCTTCCGCGAATCTACATCTCCGCATCCGACATTCCCGAAGATGAGCTCCTCGCCGGTGAAGGCTACGTCGACGACGCCATGGACGAAGCCTCCTACACCGACCTCCGCGACCGCATGGCCGCGCTTCTGGGCGCCAACGACACCTACCTCGAAACCTTCGAAGAGGACATGAAATATTCCGACACCCCCATCGCCGCGAGCATCTCCGAAAACCTCGCCGACATCATGCAGGTCACCTACAATTTCATCTCCACCGTCCGTCACGCTCCCGTCGAGGCCATTCCGGCCATCCTCGCTGCCGTCAAGGACGACTTCAACACCTACTGGAGCCAGCTCATCTGCAATGTGCTCCGCCCCCTCAACCACATACGCTACAACAACTAATTTCCGCCGGGAGTGAGCGTCCAGTGTTCGGCCGGGT
>CABUBG010000062.1:0-13340 GCA_902489785.1 uncultured Porphyromonadaceae bacterium | reverse complement strand
CCGGGACGCAAAGCCATGGTGGGGCTTCGCGGCGATTCTGTGATGTGAGCGCGGGTGTCAGCGCTGTATGAGTTCGTAGATGTCGGTGCGTCCGTTGATGACGATGCGTGTTGCCGAAGGAAGAATCTTGATGTCGGAGTAGGCGGAGTCTACTTTGCGGCGGGAGATCTCACGGCCTTTGGCATCGTATTGCATGACTGTGAACGGAGTTGCGGGTGAGGATGAGAGGATCACCAGCTCGTCGGCATTCTTACGGCGGTCGAAGGCGATGTCACCGACAAGGGGATAGAAGCTTGTGGTGTTGGTATCGAATGCCTTCAGTGATGCGAACGGATCTGCCGAAACCACATTGAGTCCGAGGGTCGTGTGATTGATGGGGTTGATATCGAAGGTGCGCACGGATGCCCAGTTGGTGCGGTTGGAGTCGAGACGGCGCAGGCGCACGTAGCGGGCCATCACGGGCACATCTTCGTGCCAGTTGATGATGTAGGTGCCCGGCTCGATGTCGCGGAGCTTGATCCAGTTGCGTCCGTCGACTGACGATTCGAGGACGGCCGATTCGTAATAGTCGCAGTCGTCGACCGAGTTGCGGCCTTGGCGGATGGCGATGTCGCTGACGGGTTTGGCTTCGAGAAGATCGAGACCGATCCAGTCGCCGTTGCCCTGCGAGTTAGCCGAGGTGTAGTAGGTGGCGGTGTCGCCGTCGAGCATCAGCTTGGCCTGTGTGGTGCGGAGGTTGGGGTAAGAGCCCACGCCGTGATACATGGCCGGTTTGTTGCCGGTCTGACGCTGGAAGAAGGCGGTGGCCATGCCGTCCATGGCGTTTTCATAAAACGGCTGAAGCTTCATGGTGCCGATCTTGTGGGCGTCGTAAGCGGCACGCTGATCGGGCGACATGAGGTTGGCGGAGTAGCCTTCCCAGAAGAGCGAGTCGTTGCCCGATTCGTAGACCTTGATGAGATCGAGGGTGCGGGCGCCGCGCTGGCCGAGGGCTGTGAACTCTGTGAGCCACGGGCCTATCTCCTTGATGAGTGCCGGATTGGCTTTCTCGCGCATGGTCTGCTCCACTTTCACTATCTTGCCGAATTCGTTGCGGAGAGCTTCAAACTGCTGCGGCGTGTAGTTGTCGAAGGGGAAGATGGTCGTTTCCCATGATTCGTCGCGGCGGTATCCCGTCTCGGTGTCGGCGGAGTGGATGGCGAAAGTGCGGTAAGCCTCGGCGGCATCGGGAGCGAGAGCGGCAAGGCCGCGTTCCCAGTTGTCGATGGGGTTGTAGGCGGGAGTGTTCCAGGCATAGTCGGCTACGCCGTAGAGAGCGAGCTTCGAGGCTTCGCCATGCTCCATGGGGTTGCTTTCAATGCCGGCCACCTGACTGTCGGTGAGAGCGGTGTCGAGACCGTAGACCGGGCCCTGAAGCAGGATGTGCTTGCAATAGTCGGTCACGGGATAGTTCCACCAGTAGAGCGCCGGGCGCTGGATGCGCGAGTCGACGAATTCGAGCGTCTCGGGGGTGAGGTCGCTGCAAACTACGGCACCGGTCCAGAACACCTCGACATTGGGGTTGAGTTCGCGGCCGTAGACAGCCAGCGGGCCTTCGGGGCCCGGTTTCGCCCAGAGCTGCGAATAGTCGGTGGGGCACACGATGAGGTTGGTCACGTCGCCTTTCGCTTTGACGAAATCGCGGGTGAGGTTGTTGAGGAGCTCCACCTGTTTGTGGGGGTTGGTGCCTTCGCCGTCGATGTCGTCGAAGAAGATGGCAAACGAGCGCACGCCGAGGTCATACATCATGTTGAACTTGTTGACCAGACTGTCGTAGTCTTCCTTGTTCCAGCGGATGTCCTGTCCCGGGTGGATGGCCCAGATGAAGTTGACGCGGTTGCGGCGGGCGTTGTCGACGAGCTCCCTGATTTCGCGGGCTTTGTCGGCCGGATAAGGAAGGCGCCAGTTGGGAGTACTGTGGTAAGGGTCGTCTTTGGGGCCGTAGAGATAGTCGTTCATCTTGTTCTGTCCGTAGAAGTCGATGAGCGACATGCGCACGTCGTGGCTCCACGGTGTGCCGTAGAAGCCCTCCACTACGCCGCGGTATTTCATCGAAGGATAGTCGTTGACCACCATCAGCGGCAGTCCGCCCTCTTTCTTCGCCAGCTCGCTGCCGATGATCTGACGCAGTGTCTGGAGCGCGTAGAAAGCGCCGCGTTCGTTATAGCCTGTGATCTTGATCCCTTTTTTGTCTATCTCAAGGACGTAAGCGCCGTCGACGGCTTTCACACCGGCTTTCTTGGCTGCTTTCTCGCCGAAGTCAATGGTCAGCGGAAGTCCTTTGGCGCTGATGTTGAGGAAGCCGAGGTCGCCGGCAAATTTCTTCTGTTTGTCTTTGACGGCAAAACCCTTTGATATGTTGAGTACGCCGTCGCCGGTGCGTGTGATGCTTTGCGGGGTGGGGTTTATGACAAGGCCGCCATGGTCTACCTTATGGCCGGGGACGGCGTTGAATTCCTGCACTTCACCGCGCTGGGAAGTCAGGTCGAAGCCGTCGTCCTGTGCGGTGGCAGTCAGCGCAGCCGAAGTCACTATGGCCGCTGCTGCCATCATTTTTGTAATTTTCATGAAATTGGATTTATGATTAAACAAGCTCTTGGGATTGTAGTGCAAAGATATGCTTTTTTTATAAATATTAGGGAAGAATGGCTATATTTGTGGAGAATAATCAATTTAAAAAAACATAAACCGATCATGAAACTATTCCGAACGATAGTGCTTGCCGCAACGGCTATCACTGTGAACGCCGCATCGTGGGCGGCAGATTTCAAACCGATAACCACTCCGGTGCCGCAGCGCCCGACCGGCGTGACCGACATGGTGGGATTTGCCGCCGACCCGATCGACACTGTGCGCGTGGGATTTATCGGGCTCGGCATGCGCGGCTCCAGCGCCGTGGAACGCTTCATCCATGTCCCCGGCTCGAAGATTGTGGCGATATGCGACATCGAGATGCCGCGCGTGGAAAAATCGCTCGAAACACTTAAGAAAAACGGCCTGACGGCCGCCGCCTACGGCGGTGAGGAAGATTCGTGGAAAGCGCTGTGCGAGCGCCCCGACATCGACCTCGTATACATCGTCACCGACTGGAAGCATCACGCCCCCATGGCAAAGTATGCCATGGAGCACGGCAAACACGTGGCTATCGAGGTGCCGGCCGCAATGAATCTCGACGAGATATGGTCGCTGATCGACACGTCGGAGCGCACCCGCCGGCATTGCATGATGCTTGAAAACTGCGTGTATGACTTCTTCGAGATGAACACCCTCAACATGGCCCAGCAGGGACTCTTCGGCGAGGTGCTTCATGTCGAGGGCAGCTACATCCATAACCTCGACGAATTCTGGCCCTACTACTGGAACAACTGGCGCATGGACTTCAACCGCGAGCACCGCGGCGACGTCTACCCCACTCACGGCACCGGTCCCGCCTGCCAGCTGCTTGACATGCACCGCGGCGATCGCATGACCACTCTCGTGGCCATGGACACGAAAGCGGTCAACGGCCCGGCTTACATTGAAAAAACCACCGGCAAGGCTCCGGAATCGTTTGCCAACGGCGACCACACGATGACGATGATACGCACGGCCAAGGGCAAAACGCTGCACATACAGCACGACGTGGTGAATCCCCGGCCCTACTCGCGCATGTATCAGCTCACCGGCACAAAGGGCTTCGCCAACAAATATCCGATTGAAGGCTACGCTTTCGTGCCCGAACAGATTGCCGCCGATTCAGTGCCTGACCACGAAAATCTGACGGCGCACGGATTCATCTCCGACACCCAGCGCGCTGCTCTCACAGAGAAATACGTTCATCCCATAATCCGCGAGGTAGGCGATGTGGCCAAGACTGTAGGCGGCCACGGCGGCATGGACTACATCATGGACTATCGTCTGATCTACTGCCTCAACAACGGTCTGCCACTCGACATGGATGTGTACGATCTGGCTGAGTGGTGCTGCCTGATTCCGCTGTCGGCCATCTCTATCGAGAACGGCTCGGCGCCCGTGGAAGTGCCCGATTTCACGCGCGGCGCATGGGATAAGGTGCACGGCTACCGTCACGCATTCAAAGCCGACAAGTGATGACGGAAGCCCCTGCGACTCGCGGCCGCCTGGCCTCGCTCGACATCCTGAGAGGGCTGGATCTGTTTCTGCTGGTGTTCCTGCAGCCGGTGGTTGTGGCGTTTGTCAGCGTGAGCGGCTGCGACGGCTGCGAGGGGCTGATGTGGTGTCTCGACCATGAGGTGTGGGAGGGATTCCGGCCATGGGATCTCGTGATGCCGCTCTTCCTGTTCATGACCGGCGCCGCGATGCCGTTTTCGTTCGCCCATTATCTGTCGGGGCAAAAGCCGCGCCGGCAGCTCTACCGCCGCATAGCCCGGCGTGTCGTGGTGCTGTTCATCTTCGGTATGATCGTGCAGGGCAATCTGCTGGCTTTCGATCCGGACCATGTCTACATCTACACCAACACGCTGCAGGCTATAGCCGCCGGCTATCTGATAGCCGCCGTGATGTTGCTCAATCTCGGCCTGCGCTGGCAGATCGCGGCTACGGCGGCGCTGCTCGTGGTCTATTCGCTGCCTATGCTCATCCACGGCGGATATGCCCCGGCCGACAGCTTCGCTTTCGATATCGACAGGATTGTGCTCGGCCGTTTCAGAGGCGACCTCACCTACACATGGGTGTGGAGTTCGCTCACCTTCGGGGCTACCGTCATGATGGGCGCCTTCGCGGGCCGGATGATGCGCGGAGCCACAAACCGCCGGCGGGTGGCCGCACGCATGGCCGTTGCCGGCGTGGCGCTTATCGCGGCCGGTCTGGCTCTGTCTCCCGTTGAACCGATAGTGAAACGGCTGTGGACTTCTACGATGACGCTCTACAGCGGCGGATGGTGCTTCCTGCTGATGGCGCTGTTTTACTGGTGGGTTGACTGCCTGGGTCATTCGCGCGGCCTTAACTGGCTTAAGATCTACGGCATGAACGCCATAACGGCCTACATACTCGGCGAAGTGATCAGTTTCCGCAGCGTGGTGGCCTCGGTGAGCTACGGCCTGGAGCCGCTGATGGGCGATTATTATCCGGTGTGGCTCACATTCGGCAACTATCTGATCCTCTTCCTGATACTCTTTTACATGTACAGAAAAAACATATTCCTGAAAGTATGAACGAGAAACGTAAACCAAGCGTGGATGTGGTGATGATCGCCTACAACAAGGAGCGCTACCTCGACGAAGCTATAGCCGGGGTGGTGAAACAGAAGGGCGATTTCAGCCTGCGCCTTATCATCATGGACGATTGCTCGACCGACCGCACGGCCGCGATAGCCCGCCGGTGGCAGAAGCGTTATCCGGAGATGATTGACTATCACCGCAATGAGCGCAATCTCGGTCTTCAGGGCAATTACCTCGCGGCTTTCCGGTTGGTAACAGCCGACTATATGGCCATTTGCGATGCCGACGACTATTGGTTTTCGTCCCGTAAGCTCGCCCGTCAGGTGGAATATATGGAGGGGCACCCCGAATGTGCCCTGACGTTTCACCGCGTGGTGAATTATTATGAAGCCACCGGAGAGAAGAGTCTGAGCAACGGCGGGCAGCAGGCCGACTGCACTGTCCGTGAGCTGAGCCGCAGCAATTTCATCACCAATCTGTCGGTGGTGTACCGCCGCCGGCCTGTCGACCTTCGGCATCTGCCCGACTGGATAAGCGGCGACCGTTCGCCCGATTATGCCATGCATATGCTTTATGCGGCTCACGGCAGCATCCATTATTTCCGGCGGCCGATGGGCGTCTACCGCAAGGCGGCGGGTAGTTCGTGGAGCCTGACCGAGCAGTTCGAGCGGCTGAACATGTCGCTGATCGTGCGGCGCAATCTCATGCGGGAATTTGAGGGCCACGACGACGTGACCTGCGGGCTGCATGACGCGGCCTCGGCGATACTGCGGTCGATGGGGCGTTGCGCCGACACACCGGAACGCGTGGCCTATGTGAAGCGGCAGGCCGAAGAGATCGGCATCGAGGTGGAGACAGGAGGCGGTGTAGCGCCGGCGGCGCACCGCGGATTGCTGTCGCGGATACGCGCCGCACTGTCGAAGGCGGTTCCGGTTCCGCGGCCATAGAGCGGCGGAGTCAGTTGTTGATTTTGAGACTCATACCGTTGAGTTTGCGGTAGAGATCGAGGGCGTAGACGTCGGTCATGCCCGAGACATGGTCGATGACGGCCTGTATCTTGCCGTAGAGTGTCGGCGCGCCGATCTCATACTGCCGGGGCACTTTCGAAAGCAGCAGTTGGGAGTAATTGAACTGCGGGTTGCGGACGGCGTGAACGAGGCGCTCAAGGAGGAACGTGATGATGCTTGTGCCGGCAAGGTCGATGTCGACAACGTCGCTTGCACGGTAAATCTTGCTCCATGAAAGCTCGTTACTGTGGCGGTAGGCTTCGCGCGCAAGAGGGCTGATGTGGTCGAGGAGCACGCCCTGAAACCGGCCCTCGAGTATGACATCTTCGTTTTCGACAAAAGCCAGCGCACATTCGCTGACGAGCTTGCCGATGACGCTCGACCGCAGATAGGCTATCTTTTCGTTGGGATCGTCGACGTGGGCCATCACCGATTGCATACGCGCCGTGTTGTCGGGAGTGAAATAGCTGAGCAACAGGTCGATCACCTGCTGTGTCGGGAGCCACCCGAGCTTGTGGGCGTCCTCGATATCCATCACTTCGTAGCAGATGTCGTCGGCCGCCTCGACAAGATAGACGAGCGGGTGACGGGCGTAGCGCACCTCGCCTTGCGGTCCGGCGAGAGGAAGCATGCCGAGCTCTTCGGCCACTTTGACAAAGTCGGACTGCTCGGAGCTGAAGAACCCGAATTTGTTTTTGCCGTCGGCGAGGGTCGACTCATAGGGATATTTCACTATCGACGCGAGCATCGAATAGGTCATGGCGAAGCCGCCGGGACGCCGGCCGTTGAAGCGGTGAGTGAGCAGACGGAAAGCGTTGGCGTTGCCGTCGAACTGCGTGAGGTCGGCCCATTGCTGCGGCGTCAGCTGATCCTTGAGCACGTTGCCGGCTCCTTCGCTGAAGAAAGTGGCGATGGCTTTTTCACCCGAATGACCGAACGGCGGATTGCCGAGGTCGTGGGCCAGGCAGGCTGCCGAGACGATCTCACCGATGTTGTTGAATTTGTCGGCCCATTCGGCGCCGGCATACCGCCGACGCAGCCGCAGGGCCACCTCAGTGGCGAGCGAACGACCCACGCAAGCCACTTCGAGGCTGTGCGTGAGGCGGTTGTGGACAAATATACTTCCCGGCAGCGGGAACACCTGCGTCTTGTTCTGAAGACGGCGGAAGGGAGAGGAGAAGACGAGGCGGTCGTAGTCGCGCAGGAAGTCGCTGCGCACGCCGCGTTTGTCGTCGTGATATTCCTCGAGTCCGAACCGTTTGTCGCATATCAGGCGGTCCCATTGCATGCGTGGTGTGGTGAGATTGTTCATTGCTTTGGCGTTTGGATTTACAAAGATATGTATTTTCGGCGGAAATTGGCTATATTTGCATCGATATGAGCGACGACCGACTGAAACAACGCACAGCCAAGGGCCTTCTGTGGGGAGGCATTGGCAATGGCGCGCTACAGCTGCTGAACCTGGTGTTCGGCATCTTTCTTGCGCGTCTGCTGTCGCCGTCGGACTATGGCGTGATAGGCGCGCTGACCATCTTCTCGGCGGTGGCCGGGCTGCTCTGCGAGAGCGGTTTCATCCTTGCCATCGTCAATAAGAAGGAGGTGACCGACGACGATTACAACGCGGTGTTCTGGTTTAACGTCATCGTGGCGTTCACGCTTTACGGCGCTCTGTTCCTGGCGGCTCCGCTCATTGCGCGGTTCTATCACACGCCTGCCATGACGGCGCTGTCGCGCGTGCTCTTCCTGAGCTTTCTCGTCGGCGGCCTCGCTTCGGCTCCGGCGGCCTATTTCTTCCGCAACCTGATGGTGAAGGAGCGCAGCCAGATTCAGATAGTGGCGATCGTGATCTCGGGCGTGACGGGCGTGATCTGCGCCTTCAACGGCATGGGCTACTGGGGTCTGGCCATTCAGACCGTGCTCTACTCGGGGCTCAACTCGCTGATGATGTGGATTCGGTGCCCGTGGCGGCCGTCGTTTTCGTTTAAGATGGCCAATTTGCGGGAGATGCTGCCGTTCAGCCTCAAACAGCTTGTGACGTCGCTGTTTACGGTGATCAACAACAATGTGTTCTCGGTGCTTCTCGGCCGTTTCTACGGCATGAAACTGACGGGCTACTACACGCAGGGCAACAAATGGACCACGATGGGCTATTCGACGCTGACCGGCATGATAAACAGCGTTGGTCAGCCGGTGATGCGTGAAGCCTCCGACAATATCGAGCGGCTGCGGCGTGTGTTTCGCAAGATGCTGCGTTTCACGGCCTTCGTGAGTTTTCCTGCAATGCTCGGTCTTGCCATTGTGGCACCGGAGCTCATCACGATAACGATCACTTCGAAATGGATGGCGAGCGTCAGGGTGATGCAGATACTGTGCGTGTGGGGCGCGTTCATGCCTATCGGAGTGCTGTATGGCAACCTGTTCAACTCGCAGGGGCGTCCCGATATATTTATGTGGAACACGATAGCGCTCGGCGTCGCCCAATTGCTCACGCTGCTTGCGAGCTACCGCTTCGGCCTTAACGTGATGCTTGTGCTGTTCACGACTGTCAACATCCTGTGGCTGCTTGTGTGGCAGACGTTTGCCCACCGTCAGGTAGGGCTGCGGCTGCGTGATGTGCTGGGCGACATTGCCCCGTATGTCATGCTCGCGACGGCGGTGATGGCCGGAACCTATTTCCTGGCCGCTGCAATTGCCAACGTCTATGTCTCGCTCGTGGTGAAGATCGTCGTGGCGGCTGCCGCCTACATCGGCATCCTCTGGCTCGCGGGTTCGGGAATGCTACGTGAGGCTGTAGGCTATATCCGCCATAAACGCATCGCGGAGGAAGAGCCGACGACGCCCGAGTGCTGACCCTCTGCGCGCTAACTACCTTTTTATATTGTATTTGACTATGATAAGCCATTATAAAATGGCCGGATTGACACATATATATATAAGTGGGTGGGGGCGGTAGAGAACGGAAGGTCTGGCGAGAAACAACGAGGGGGAGCCTTGCGGTTCCCCCTCGCGGGTGTTATGGTTTATCAGCCTGGAGATTATTCAGGGAGATGGCCGATTTCGGGATCAACGCCCCACTGCTGCTGAGCAAGGCGGCGATAGTTGTTGTAACGCCACTGTGCGTTGGCTTTGGCTGCTGCGAAGAGTTCGGCAGCTTCGTTGGGATACTGTTTTACAACCGAAGCGTAGCGCACCTCTCCTTTGAGGAAGTCCTCGAACTTGTCCCAGTCGGGTTCCTTGCTGTCGAGGGTGAAGGGGTTCTTGCCTTCGTTTTCGAGAGCGGGGTTGTAGCGCCAGAGGTGCCAGTAGCCGCAAGCGACAGCGTTGGCTTCTTCCTGCTGCGATTTGCCCATGCCGGCGCGTATGCCGTGGTTGATACAGGGAGCGTAGGCGATGATGATCGAAGGACCGTCGTAGGCTTCGGCTTCGCGGATGGCTTTGAGAGTCTGAGCCTGATCAGCGCCCATTGCGATCTGAGCGGCATAGACGTAGCCGTATGTCGAGGCGATGAGGCCGAGGTCTTTTTTGCGGATGCGTTTGCCGGAAGCGGCGAATTTGGCGATAGCGCCGAGCGGGGTGGCTTTGGAAGCCTGGCCGCCGGTGTTGGAGTAGACTTCGGTGTCGACAACGAGCACGTTGACGTTCTTGCCTGAAGCGAGCACGTGGTCGAGACCGCCGAAGCCGATATCGTAGGCGGCGCCGTCGCCGGCGATGATCCACTGTGAGCGTTTCACGATGAAGCCTTTGAGAGTGAGGATGCCTTTGCAGGTGTCGCAGTCACAAGCTTCGCAGAGCGGGATGAGCTTGTCGGCAACTTCGCGTGTGACGGTAGCGTCGTTGCGGTTGTCGAGCCACTGCTGTGCGAGGGCGTGGATTTCGTCGCTGCAGCACGAGCATGTGGTGGCTTTGGTCATAAGGTCGGCGAGACGTTCGCGGAGCTTTTCGTTGGCTATTGTCATGCCGAGGCCGAATTCAGCGAAGTCCTCGAAGAGCGAGTTGGCCCATGCGGGACCGTGTCCCTGAGCGTTGGTGGTGTAAGGTGTCGAGGGCACGGAGCCTGAGTAGATCGACGAGCATCCGGTGGCGTTGGCAACCATTTCGTGGTCGCCGAAGAGCTGGCTGATGAGTTTGACGTAGGGAGTTTCGCCGCAACCCGAGCAAGCGCCTGAGAATTCAAAGAGGGGCTGAGCGAACTGGCTGTTCTTGACGTTGGCCTTGGTGTCGACGAGGTTTTGTTTCGAAGCGACGTTGGCAACGCAGTAGTCCCATTCTTTCTGGACGTCGAGCTGAGTTTCGAGGGGTTTCATCTGGAGTGCTTTCACGCCCTTCTTGCCGGGGCATACGTCGACGCAGTTGCCGCATCCGAGGCAGTCGAGCACGTCGACGCTCTGGATGAAGCGCATGCCGGCGAATGTCTTGCCGATGGCGGGGAGTGTCTGTGCTTCAGTCATCGGAGCGCATTCCATCTCTTTGGCGTCGAGGACGAACGGACGGATGGCAGCGTGGGGGCAGACATAAGCGCACTTGTTGCACTGGATACAGTTTTCTTCGAGCCATTCGGGAACGAAGGCAGCAACGCCGCGTTTTTCGTAGGCGGCAGTGCCCTGTGCCCATGTGCCGTCTTCACGGCCGACGAATGCCGACACTTTGAGGTCGTCGCCAACCTGACCGTTGATGGGACGGACAACGTCGTTGACGAATGCCGGATCGTTGTTGGCAGCTTTCGCATCTTCGGGAAGATTGCTCCATGCTTTGTCGACGGGGAGCTGCTTGTATTCTCCGCCGCGGTCAACGGCTGCATAGTTCTTATCGACAACGTCCTGACCCTTCTTGCCGTAGGATTTGACGATGAATTTCTTCATCTGCTCAACTGCGAGGTCAACGGGGATCACTTCGGTGATGCGGAAGAATGCGCTCTGGAGAATGGTGTTGGTGCGGTTGCCGAGGCCGATTTCCTGAGCGATCTTGGTGGCGTTGATGTAGTAGACGGTGATGTTGTGGTCGGCGAAGTATTTCTTGACCTTGTTGGGGAGGTTCTTGACGAGTTCGTCGCCTTCCCAGATGGTGTTGAGAAGGAATGTGCCGCCGTCGCGGAGGC
Organism: uncultured Porphyromonadaceae bacterium; assembly: GCA_902489785.1. GTDB lineage: Bacteria > Bacteroidota > Bacteroidia > Bacteroidales > Muribaculaceae > Paramuribaculum. Next base: position 2,022 of record CABUBG010000062.1, on the reverse strand, counting down.
CGCGTGTCACATCGTACATGTGGAGGTAAGCCTGCACGTGGCATGCCACGAAGTTAGGCGTAGTCACCAGATAGGTTGAGCGGATGGGCTCGTCGCCGAAGCGGAGGTGCGAGCAGGTGAAGCCGCCCGATTTCTTGGAGTCGTAGGCGAAGTAGGCCTGGCAGTATTTCTTGGTGTTCTCGCCGATGATCTTGACGGAGTTTTTGTTGGCACCCACAGTACCGTCGGCGCCGAGGCCGTAGAATTTGGCTTCGTAGGTCGATTCGCCGGAAAGGGCGATTTCTTCAACGGGAGGAAGCGATTTGAAAGTGACGTCGTCGACGATGCCGATTGTGAAGCCGGTCTTGGGCTGCGGCAGGGCGAGGTTGTCGAACACTGAGATGATCTGTGCGGGTGTGGTGTCCTTCGAGGCAAGACCGTAGCGTCCGGAAACTACTTCGGGTGCGTTGGGCTGGCCGTAGAAGCATTCAGCCACGTCGAGATAGAGCGGCTCGCCGTTGGCGCCGGGCTCTTTTGTGCGGTCGAGCACTGCGATGCGTTTTGCAGTCGCGGGGACGGCTTTGAGGAAATGCTTTGCGGAGAAGGGACGATAGAGGTGAACGGAGACCATGCCGACTTTCTCGCCTTTGGCCATCAGATGGTCGATGGCTTCCTGAGCAGCCTGTGTCACTGAGCCCATGGCGATGATGACGCGTTCGGCATCGGGAGCGCCGTAGTAGTTAAAGAGGTGATATTCACGGCCGGTGATCTTGCTGATCTCGCCCATGTAGTTTTCAACGATTTCGGGCACTGCGTCGTAGAACTTGTTGGACGATTCGCGGTGCTGGAAGAATACGTCGCCGTTTTCAGCCATGCCGCGGGCAACGGGAGCCTCGGGAGTGAGGGCGCGATTGCGGAATTCGGCAAGAGCTTTGTAGTCAACGAGGGGAGCGAGCTCATCCTGGTCGATGACTTCGATTTTCTGTATTTCGTGAGATGTGCGGAAGCCGTCGAAGAAGTTGACGAAAGGCACACGGCTCTTGATTGTCGAGAGGTGAGCTACGCCTGCGAGGTCCATCACTTCCTGAACGGAACCTTCGCAGAGCATTGCGAAGCCGGTCTGGCGCACTGACATCACGTCCTGATGGTCGCCGAAGATGCTGAGTGCATGAGAGGCGAGTGTGCGGGCCGAAACATGGAAAACGCAGGGAAGGAGCTCGCCGGCGATCTTATACATGTTGGGGATCATCAGGAGCAGGCCCTGCGATGCGGTGTAGGTGGTGGTGAGGGCACCGGCCTGAAGAGATCCGTGGACGGCACCGGCAGCGCCGCCTTCCGATTGCATTTCCTGCACGAGCACGGTTTCACCGAAGATATTTTTACGTCCTGCAGCAGCCCATTCGTCGACATATTCAGCCATAGTCGATGACGGGGTGATGGGATAGATGGCGGCAACTTCCGAGAACATATACGAGATATGTGCTGCGGCCTGATTACCGTCGCAAGTCAAGAATTTTTTTTCTTTACTCATTTTAGGTGTAATCTATTTGTGGAAATTAAGTAATTCAAAATTCGCTGACTCTGCGAGCCGAAGCATAGCGGAGTACTCCGCGAAATTACAAAAATCTCCGTAAACAGCCAAGCCTTTTCTGCTAATCAATGCTAATCAATGCAAAGCAATTTCACGCGGGTCTTTTCGCCAATGAGCTCTACCATCCGGGCAGGTGCGCCGGCGGGAGCGTCACCAAAGCATTGAGAGGGAGCGTCGTTGAAGCTCCGCGGCCGGGACAAAAAGGATGAGGCTGACGGGACGGAGGGAGGGGGAATGCAAGGCGCAGGCTTGCATCACAGTACCATGCGGGCGACTGGCGGAAACGGCGCCGAGCTCGGCGCAGCATAGGAGAATGGGAAGGATTTCAAGGGGCTCTTGCTGCCGTTTTACCTTTTGGGAGCGGGGGCAGCTGCCGCTTAGTAGATTGCGTGGACGAGGCATGATTCGCGCCGTTGCCTGAGATAGTCGGCGAGGGATGGATCGCGGGTGAC
>CABUBG010000061.1:0-13902 GCA_902489785.1 uncultured Porphyromonadaceae bacterium | reverse complement strand
TTTAACACTTTATTCTCCTTGTTTTAACAAATGCACCGGAATTTCGGCTTGAGCCACAAATGCACCGGAATTTCGGCTTGAGCCCCGAAAAGCTGTCGCCGAAAATATTTGGAGAGGGATGGGTATGGGGAAGGGAGGGGATGGGCACAAAAAAATCGCTGAGACTAAGGGTAGTTTCAGCGATTTGTTGATTGGCTTGGTGACCCCGGAGGGGCTCGAACCCTCGACCCAATGATTAAGAGTCATTTGCTCTACCAACTGAGCTACGGAGTCGGGTGCATGAAACGCTCTGAGGCGAAATGCGCTGCAAATTTACGGCATTTTTTGCAAACTGCAAATGTTTTGAGGGCTATTTTTTCCGAAGATTGGAAAATAGTTGCGAAAACGGCGGTGCTGCAGGCGTGGATGGCCGTGCAATGACGGCTTGGGGCGGAGCAATGGGAGCTCGGCGCTGCACTGGCGGGCGGCGGGGTGGAGGTCAGGCGACGTCGAGGAGGAGGCGGAGTGACATGGTGAGCATGGCGGCGGCGTAGAGGAGGTAGAGGAGGCGGATGCGGGCGCGGCGGCGGATGCCGAAGCTGAGCATGCGGGTGTTGGGGGAGCGGAAAAACCATTCCCAGTTGAAGGCGGCTGCCGCGGCTGCGAAGAGGCCGCCGAGGGCGAGGAGAGAGGCCATGACGATGGCGGCTGTGCGCACGCTCATCAGTCGGGTGTGGTGACGGTGAGGGTGCGCGACTGGTCGGGATTGACGGTGATGTCGACGGTGACGGTGTCGTCGGGGAGGATGTCGGCAATCCGTTCGGGCCATTCGAGGAGGCATAGGGCGCCGGAGTCGAAATAGTCCTCAACGCCGATTTCGAGCGCTTCCTCGAGCTTTTCGAGGCGGTAGAGGTCGAAATGATAGATGAGCTCGGCGGTGGTGTCGGAGCGGTATTCGTTGATGAGGGCGAAGGAGGGTGAGCCGGCGAGGTCGTCGCCTACGCCGAGGGCGCGGCAGAGGGCCATGATGAAGGTGGTTTTTCCGGCGCCCATCTCGCCGTTGAAAGCGAAGATGGTGTAGTCGTCCATCAGTGCCATGAACTGGTGTGCTGCGTCGGGGAGGGCGTTCTGATCGGGGATCTGGATGATATGTTTAGCCATTGTGATATGTTGATGATGTTAGCGTGGTGTGAGGGTGATGAGGGGCACGAGCATCTCTTCCATCGAGACGCCTCCGTGCTGGAAGGTGTCGGTGTAGAACTGCACGTAGTAGTTGTAGTTGTTGGGGTAGGCGAAGAAGTCGCGGCCGCAGGCGAAGATGTAGGCTGTCGAGACGTTGGGCGAGGGGAGGCCGAAGGCCTGGGGGCGGGTTATCTCGTAGACCTGCTTCGGGTTGTAGCCGAGTTTTCGTCCGAGCTTGTAGCGGAGGTTGGTGTTGGTGTTTTTCTCGCCCACCACTTTCACGGGGTTGTCGACGCGGATGGAGCCGTGGTCGGTCGTGAGGATGATCTTATAGCCTTTTTCGGCGATGCGGCGGAAAAATTCGATGGCCGACGAGTGTCGGAACCACGACTGGGTGAGCGAGCGATAGGCGGCATTGCTTGAGGCCAGCTCGCGTATCATGCGCGATTCGGTGCGGGCGTGGGAGAGCATGTCGATGAAGTTGAACACGATGACGTTGAGGTCGTTTTGCTCAAGCGAGGCGAAGTCGCGCAGGAGGCGTTCGCCGGTCGCGGTGTCGTTGATTTTGTTGTAGGAGAAGCGGCATTGGCGGTGGAAGCGCTCAAACTGTGTGGCTATCAGCGGCGATTCGTTGAGGTTTTTGCCCTCTTCGCTTTCTTCGTCGACCCACAGGTCGGGAAACATGCGCTCGATGTCGCAGGGCATGAGTCCTGAGAAGATGGCGTTGCGCGCATATTGCGTGGCGGTGGGGAGGATCGAGCAGTAGAGGTTGTCGTCGTCGGTGAAATATTGGTTGATCATCGGGCGGATGACGCGCCACTGGTCGAAGCGGAAGTTGTCGATGAGGATGAAAAACACTTTTTCGCCGGCATCGAGCATCGGGAACACCTTGCGCTTGAAGATGTCGGGGCTCATGAGCGGACGGTCGGGGCTGTCGGGGTTCATCCAGTCGGCATAGTGCTTGCGGACGAATTTGGAAAACTCGCTGTTGGCCTCGGCTTTCTGGAGACTGAGCATCTCGTCCATGCCGCTGTCGGCGGCGTCGAGCTCGATCTCCCAGTGGGTGAGGGTGCGGTAGGTGTTCATCCAGTCGGAGAGCGAGCGCGATTCGTTGATCAGCGATGCTATCTTGCCGAAATCCTGGCGGTATTCATCGGACGATTTCTGCGACACGAGCTGAGCCGAGTGCAGGTTTTTCTTGATCGACATCAGTATCTGGCTGGGATTGACCGGTTTGATGAGATAGTCGGCTATCTTGCTGCCGACGGCCTGGTCCATGATGTTTTCCTCCTCGCTCTTGGTGATCATGATCACCGGGGTGGCGGGGAGTATCATCTTGATTCTCGAGAGGGTTTCGAGTCCGGTGAGTCCGGGCATGTTTTCGTCGAGGATTATGAGGTCGAAAGGCGTTTCTTCGGCAAGTGCGAGTGCGTCGGCGCCGTTGTTGACGGTTGTCACGTCGTAGCCTTTGGCCTTCAGAAACATCACGTGGGGTTTCAGGAGGTCAATCTCGTCGTCGGCCCAAAGTATTTTTAAACTGTTCATGCTTAAACGATTGGTCGTTTTATAGGGTTAGTCGACACGGGGCGCCACGGGAGGTTTTCCTACGGGGACCATGGGGACGGGGATGTCGTAATCGTATTCTTCGGGGGTAGCTGGTGTAGCTGGGGTGGCTGGGGTGGCGGGCACGGGCTGAGCGGGCTGAGCGGGCTCGTTGGGCTCGGCGGGGGTGCTCGGAGCGGCCGGCGGATTGATTGGGGTGAGGACCGGAGCGGGCTTGGCGGGGGCTTTCAGTTCGGGCTCGGCGGGCTGAGAGGGCTGGGTGGGCTCGGAGCTCTCAAAGGGCTGAGAGGACCCGGAGCTCTCGGAGTTCTCGGAGTTCTCGGAGGGTTGGACATACATCTCTTTGGCCGAGGGGTAGGTGTCGGCGGGGAGTGTGGCGGTGTGTATCTGGTCGAGGCGTTTGTCGCCGGCGGCGTTGAAGTATTCCTCGAGCGTGCGTCCTTCGTTGAGCAGCAGGTCGAAATTGTGCTGACTGATGATGAGCGGCACTACGCCTTGCGGCAGGTGGAAAGAGCCGTTCTCGAGTTTTTCGCGGTAGCGCACGGCCTCGGCCTGCGAGTCGAAGCCCGACACCACGAGCAGACCGAGCGTGCCGAAATGCATCTGCTCGAGGTCGAAATCGCGCACCGAGTAGGTGGCGAAATTGTGGCGCGCCACTTCGAAGAGGAGGCGGTTGGCGTTGATGAGGTCTGTGCGGTAGATTAACACGATGTCGTGCGGGCCGTCGGTTTCGAAGTCGAATTCGGCGGGCGTGTCGAGCGTGGCCGTGGCTGTGGAGTCGTTGGAAAGACGTGTGCTCCAGACTATTCCGCGCACGTTGCCGCCCGATGAGTTGAACGTGCGGCCTTCGCCGAGCAGCTGCAGATAGGAGGATGCCAGCGGCGACACGTCGGTGTCGGGATAGCGGCTGACGAGCTCGCCGAGCACCTCGGCAAACTTGTCGGGCTTGTTTTCAGTGACATAGCTCAGCGCCTCGATAAACATGAATTTGGGCATGATGCGGCTCATGGGGTAGTCGCGCCGCATCTCGTCGTAGATGCTGTGGAGCCGGGCATTGTCGTTGGCCATGTAGGCGGCATAGGCATGATCGTAGAGCTTCTGCTCCACTTCGGGCATGCGCCGCAGTTTGTCGATGTAGGCGGGATCGGCCAGCGCCTCGCCCTGGCGGCTGTCGGGGAACTCGCTGATGATGAGGCGGCGGTAGTGGTCGGCCTGCGCTTCGTTGCCTGTGCGGGCATACATGAGATACATGTTGTAGTAGGCGTCAAGGCGGTAGACGTTGTCGGGGTAGCGGGTGAGGAGCTCGTTGAATTCGCGCTCGGCGGCGGGTATGTCGTCGAGCTTGTCTTTCAGGATCACGCCCATATTGTAGAGGCCGTCCTGGATGATGTCGTTGGCGGTGCGGCGCTCAGCGTCGGTCGAGGGTATCTGCCGCAGATAATATTCGGGATAGTGCGGGTCGGCGGCATGTTCGGCGGCTTCGCGTGCTGCCGATCCGGATTCGGTGTTTTCGCCGCCAGCGGCATCCTCAGTTTCGCCGTCGGTTTCTTCATCGCCATCAGTCTCTTCCTCGCCGGTGAACGAGAACGAAGCCTTGTTGCGGCGCCGCCAGTCGTCCTCCAGACGTCGGCTGCCCCACCGTTTCTGGAATTCGGTGCGTCCGGCCGAGCGTGTGGCCTCGTTGTAGAAATACCACGACTTGTCGGTGTTGAGCTGGAAGGTGGAGGGCGCCGCCGATGATGATCCGTTGAGCTGCAGACCGTTGCCTGCTGCGGCCTGCTGTGCGAGATATTCCTCGCGTCTGGCATTTTCGGCTTCCTCTTTCTCGCGTTTGTTGAGATCTTCGATGATCTTGTCGACGACGTCGCGCTGCTGCTCAGGCGTCATGTAGGAAAGCCGCAGGAGCGAGTCCTGCAGGGTGACATTCTGGGAATAGACGGCAATCTCGTCCAGGACGTCGCTGCGGCGCTTGAGCAGACGGTAGTCGGGGTAAGTGTCGGGGAGCTTGGGCAGGGCTTCGGAATAGCACGGCTGAGCCTTGTCGTATTCACCCATGCCGTAGTAGAGTTGTCCGAGGGTGATCTGGGCTATGGCTTTGTCGACGCCGTCGCGAGTGGATGACTTGATGGCTTTCTCGTAGCTGGCGATGGCCTGTGCCGTGTCGGCGCGCGACAGGTAGAGGTTGCCGATGGCATAATAGATCTGGTCGAGATATTCGCGGTTGCTGCCGAAGCGGGCCAGCCGCTGCAGCGCTTTCACTTCGGAGCGTATGTCGGAGCCCTGATACACCTCGCTCTGCTTGATGCGGGCGTTGAACTGCGTGCGGTGGCCTGCTCCCGACATGCCGCTCACCTTCTTGAACGTCCGGTAGGCGTCCTCGCGGCGCCCGGTGTCGGCATACAGTTGGCCGAGGAGGAACGTAAGGCGGGTTTTCTGGGCGCCTTTGGCATACCGTATGGCCTTTTCGAGCATCGGGATGGCTTTCTCATATTCACGCTGCTTCACGTAGAGATCGGCGTAGGAGAAATAATATAGTCCTTCGAGCGTCGAATTGCCCGTGATATCCTTCTCCTTGATGCTCCGGAGGATGCTTTCGGCTTCAAAGAGCCAGTCGCAGGCGCAGTAGCACCGTGCCTGCCAGAGTTTTGCTTCGGTGACGGTGGCGTGGAGCCAAGTAAAATGGCGGGTGATGTAATAGAAAGTCGAGGCGGCGCCGAGGAAGTCGCCGTTCATATACTGGCTGCGCGCCATCATCATCCACGCATTGTGCAGGATGGGGTTGTATTCGTCGCGCTTGAGCCACTTCTTGTATTCCGGGTCGTTGCTCTTGCCGGCTTTGCGGGCGGGGCGCTTCTTGATCGAGCGTATCTGTATGGCTTTCTGTGCTTTTTCGATGGAACGCTTGAAATCGCCCGACGGCTGCGGGGCTTTCTCGTCGGCATAGGCCTCGGCGGGGTGGAGGAAGAGGGTGCGGCTGTAGTCGTCGGCATATTCGTTCTCCATTTTCTTGAGCGTTTCCTTGTAGTGCTCGTCGCCGTTGAAATAGATGTTGTAGCGGGTGATGAAGGCGGTGTACTGGCGTGAGGCGGCGGTGTTCTTCTTCAGGCTGCACCCGGTGATGAGAGCCGTCGAGGCGGCTATCACGGCCAGTGCCGCGGCGACGTTTCGATGACGGGTTATTGTTTTGACGACGCGTGCCACGATGTAGACCGCCACCATCACCATCACGATAAGGGCCGAGCAAGGGACATCGATCACCGCCGTGAGCAGCAGGCCGGTCAGGCAGCAGCAGGCCGAGATGGCTATGGAGACCCACATCATCGAGGCGAACCGGCGGCAGAACACTTCGGAGATGATCTGCGGCATGGCGAGCATCGACATCAGCAGCATCACGCCCACGAGTCGGATGGTGAGCACGATGCACACGGCCGTGAGCACCGTCATCGCTGTGGTGATCAGCCGCACCGGCATGTGCATCACCGAGGCGAAGTCGCGGTCGAAAGCGCAGGCCACTATCTCTTTGAAGCGCCACGCCACGAAAGCTATGAGCACGATGGTGAAGAGCGAGAAAGCCAGCAGATCGGTGCCGGTGATGGTGAGCACGTTGCCGAACAGAAACGAGTTGAGTTCAGGCACATAGCCCGGAGTGAGAAACACGAAAAAGACGCCTATGGCCATGCCGAGCGCCCATATCACGGCGATGGCGGAGTCTTCGCGCATGCGTGCGCGCGAAGCCATCCAGTCGACGCCGAGCGAGGCGAAAACGGCGAAGAAAGCCGCCGTGATCACCGGATTGACTCCCATGAAATAGCCGAGGCCGAGGCCGCCGAAGCAGGCGTGCGTGATGCCGCCGCTGATGGCCACGAGGCGCCGCGTCACAATATACGTGCCGATCACCGCCGCCGCGATGCTGATGATGAGCACGCCGGCGATGGCTTTCTGGAAAAACGGATATTGGAAGATCTCGAACATTGCGGGTGGTGGAGGGGATAGCTGTTTGAGTAGGAGGGAGATATCAGGTGGCGTGTGTGGCGGCTGCGGCACGGGCTTCGGCCACTATCATCAGCAGTTCGTCGCGCACGTCGGCCGGGAGTTCGATGCCACGCAGCTGTATGCTGCGGCCCCAGCCGGCGATGTCGTGGGGCAGAAGGGTGAGAAGCACGTTGCGGAACTCTTCAGTTTCTTCGGGCGTGTAGCTGTCGGGGGTGCGTCCGCGAAAACGGTCCAGCTCCTCGTCGTCGTAATATTCTATCTTGTCGCTGACGGATGACAGAAGCGAGTCTTTTTCGCACGTGATGTGCATGCCGCAGCACTGCGAGTCGGCGTCGGCCGCGGTGTCGTCGGGCGTCGGCTGCGGCTCGTCGGTGATGCCGCGCGCCATGTCGCGGCGGTGCAGCAGATAGAGTACCGCGCCGGTCACCACAAGGGCGAGCAATATGTAGAGAGCCACTATCATGATTCGTCGCCGGATGGTTCTTCGGATGATTGCGGTGCTGAACCGTCGGCGCTGTCGGCGTCGGTGACCTCGAAACCGGCCAGCCGCAGATCGTCCCAGAATTCAGGATAGGATTTTGAAGCCACACCGGTGTCGCGCACCACGATGCCGGGGATGTAGATGCTAACGGGCGCAAGGGCCATTGCCATGCGGTGGTCGCCATAGGTGTCAAACACCGGCAGCTCGGCGATAGGGCGCCGGCGGCCGTCCCATGTGAGGGTGTGGTCGCCGATGGTTTCCGTGACGACGCCGATTTTCAAAAGTTCGGCGGCGATGGCGGCGATGCGGTCGCATTCCTTGATGCGGAGCGACTGCAGGCCGGTGAGCCGGAAGGGCACGCCGATCATGGCGCATGTCACGGCGACGGCGGGGGTGAGGTCGGGGGTGGCGGCAAGGTCGGCCGTGAGGCGCGGCGCCACGTCGGGCGAGCCTGTTAGGTCGAGGTCGGCCGGGTCCTCCTCGCCGGGCTCTGTCACGGCACCGAGGGCACCGAACAGATCGATGACGCGGCGGTCGGGTTGTCGAGAGCCGGCATTCAACCCTTTGATAGTCAGGAATCCGCCGGTGATGGCTTCGATCTCATACCAGTAGGAGGCGGCGCTCCAGTCGCCTTCGGCCGGCAGGGTGACGGAAGGATCGTAAGCGCCGGGAGCTACGGTGATCAGGTCGTTGTAGCGCTCGGCTTCGGCACCGGCGCGGCACATCATGTCGATGGTGAGGTCGATGTAGGGCAGCGAGGCGGGATCGCCTTCGAGCTGCAGGCGCAGGCCGCCGTCCATGAGCGGAGCTATCATGAGCAGAGCCGAGATGAACTGTGAGCTTACCGAGGCATCGATGCTCATGTCGCCGCCGGTGAGATGGCGGCCGGTGATGCGCAGCGGCGGGAAGCCTTCTTCGCCGGCATATTCGATGTCGGCGCCGCAGCGGCGCAGGGCGCCGACGAGCGGCGCGATGGGGCGGTGGCGCATGCGTTCGCTGCCGTCGAGCAGCGTGATGCGGCCCTCACGTGTGGCATAATATGCTGTGAGAAAGCGCATTGCTGTGCCGGCATCGCCGATGTCGATGTGTTCGTCGGCCGAGGCGAGGGCATGCTGCATGGCGCGGGTGTCGCTGCAGTCGGCCACGGGAGCCAACGGCGCCGGACTGTCGGTGAGGGCGCTGATGATGAGGGCTCGGTTGCTCACGCTTTTCGACAGTGGCATCGTCACCGTGGCCTGTAAAATATCTTCGGGGGGATATATCCTGTAATTCATAAAGCAAAAATAGCCATTTTTGTTATAACGGCAAAATGCCGTCGCGGCGTATGCCGTCCAAGGCTAAAAATAGAGCTGAACCGGCTTTTATAATCCTTTGAGCGCGAGTACTGACTGGAGGATGTCGACGGCCTCCTCGACAGTTTCGACGGCTGAGATGGCGAAGCTTCGTTTGCCGCCTTTCTCGCGGATGCTGCAGCGGCGCGGGTTTTCCTGAAGGTATTGCAGGAGTTTGCCGAACATGGGGCTCTGATAATAGGCGCGGTTGGTTTCGTCGACGAAGTAGATGTACATCACTTCCTGTTTCAGAGCCACTTTCTCGATGCCGAGGCGGCGGGCCAGGCGACGCAGACGCGGTATGCGCAGCAGCTCGGCCGTTTCGTGGGGCAGCTTGCCGAAGCGGTCCTCGAGGTTGGCCTTGAAGGCCTGCAGGTCGGTTTCGCGCTCGATGGAGTCGAGTTGCTGGTAGAGCGAAATGCGTTCGCTTTCCTGCGGCACATAGTCGGCGGGCAGCAGCAGCTCCATGTCGCTCTCTATCACGCAGTCGGCCACATATTCCGTCTCGCCCTGCTGAGCGTCGGCGGCAGTCTCGAGGTCGCTGAACTCCTCGGTGCGCAGCTCGGTGACGGCTTCCTTGAGTATTTTCTGGTAGGTCTCGTAGCCGAGGTCGGCGATGAATCCGCTCTGCTCGGCGCCCAGCAGGTTGCCGGCGCCGCGTATGTCGAGGTCCTGCATGGCTATGTGGATGCCGGAGCCGAGGTCGCTGAAGTTTTCGATGGCCTGCAGACGGCGCCGCGAGGTGGGGCTCAGCGGCACGTGCGGCGGCACGGTGAGGTAGCAGAACGCCTTGCGCGCCGAGCGGCCCACGCGGCCGCGCAGCTGATGGAGCTCGCTGAGACCGAAATTCTGGGCGTTGTTGATGATGATGGTGTTGACGTTGGGCATGTCGATGCCGCTTTCAACTATGGTCGTGGCCAGCAGGATGTCGTAGTCGTGGTTGGCGAAGTCGAGGATCGCTTTTTCGAGCCGCTCGGGGGGCATCTGTCCGTGAGCCACCACGATACGGGCGTCGGGCACCAGGCGACGCACCATGGCTTCGAGCTCGTTGAGACCCTCGATGCGGTTGTTGATCATGAACACCTGACCGCCGCGCGAGAGTTCGAAGTTGATGGCCTCGCTCACGATGTCGTCGTTGAGAGCGGTGACGCTGGTGAGTATAGGATAGCGGTTGGCCGGCGGCGTGGTGATGGCGCTGAGGTCGCGGGCGCCCATGAGCGAGAACTGCAGTGTGCGCGGGATGGGCGTGGCGCTCATGGTGAGGGTGTCGACGTTGGTGCGCAGCTGCTTGAGCTTCTCCTTGACGGCGACGCCGAATTTCTGTTCCTCGTCGACGATGAGCAGGCCGAGATCCTTGAATTTCACGCTTTTGCCTATGAGCTTGTGGGTGCCGATGAGGATGTCGATTTTGCCCTCGGCAAGGTCGGCGAGTATCTCTTTGACCTGCTTGGGGCTGCGGGCGCGCGAGAGATAGTCGACGCGCACCGGGAATTCCTTCAGTCGCTTCGAGAAGGTGTTGTAGTGCTGATAGGCGAGCACGGTGGTGGGCACGAGCACGGCGGTCTGCTTGTTGTCGGCGGCGGCTTTGAATGCCGCGCGGATGGCTATCTCCGTCTTGCCGAAGCCCACGTCGCCGCATATCAGGCGGTCCATTGGGCGGTCGCTCTCCATGTCGGCTTTGACGGCCTGGGTGGCGGTCAGCTGGTCGGGGGTGTCCTCGTAGATGAAGGATGCCTCAAGCTCGTGCTGCATGTAGGAGTCGGGTGAGAAGCTGTAGCCCTTCTGGCTGCGGCGCTCGGCATAGAGCTTGATGAGGTCGCGGGCTATGTCCTTGAGCTTCGACTTGGTGCGCTCTTTCATCTTGTTCCAGGCGCCGGTGCCGAGCTTGTTGATCTTGGGCGGAACGCCCTCCTTGCCGCGGTATTTGGCCAGCTTGTGGAGCGAGTGGATTGACACGAAGATGGTGTCGTTGTTGGCGTAGGTGAGCTTGATCATCTCCTGGGTGCGCCCCGACACGTTTGTGCGGTAGAGTCCGGCGAAGCGTCCGACGCCGTGGTCCACGTGCACTATATAGTCGCCCGGCTCGATGGCGGCCAGCTCCTTGAGCGACAGAGCCAGCTTGCCGGAGCGGGCGCGTTCGCTCTTGAGGTTGTATTTGTGGAAGCGGTCGAAAATCTGGTGGTCGGTGAACACGCAGCGCTTGCGCACGTGGTCCACGTAGCCTTCGTGGAGCGTCGATCCTACGGGCGTGAAGCTGATGTTGTCGCCGCGGTCGGCGAAGATGGCGCGCAGACGGTCGATCTGACCGGGGCTGTCGCTGAGGATGCATATCTCGTAGCCTTCGTCCAGGAAATGGGTGAACGAGTCGGCGATGATGTCGAAGTTTTTGTGGTAGAGGGCCTGCGGCGAGCAGTCGAAGTCGACGGCGGCCTCACCGGGCGCGGGGGCTGCCTTGGCAGCCGAGAAGCGCAGCTGGCGGCGTCCGGCGAATGCTTTGGCGAATGCTTCGGCGTCGACCACGTTTTTCATGGCCGAGCTGTCGCCTTCGTCGGCTATCAGGGCGCTGTCGGAGAATGTTTCGGCGGCAACGGCGGCAATGCGCCGGAGCGTGTAGTCGGCATCGCGCACGGCTATCAGCGTGTCGGCGGGGGCAAAATCGAGCAGCGACAGACCGGCCGAGTGCGACGGGACGTCGGAGGTGATGTCGACGGCGCTGATGCGCTCTACCGAGAGCTGCGTCTCGATGTTGAAGGTGCGTATGGAGTCGATGTCGTCGCCGAAAAAGTCGATGCGGTAGGGGAGCTCGTGGCTGTAGCCGAAGATGTCGAGGATGGAGCCGCGCAGGGCGAACTGGCCGGGCTCGTAGACGTAGTCGGTCTCTGTGAAAGCGTTGTCGCGCAGCCATTTCACGGTCTCGGTGAGGTCGGCCTGGCGGTCGGTGCTCAGGTGCAGCGTGTGGTCGCTGATGGAGGTGGCCGAGGCCACGCGTTCGGCCATAGCCTCGGGATAGGTGATGACGAAGCGCAGGCGGCTGTCGTTGGTCCAGCGGCTCAGCGCCTCTGTGCGCAATATCTGTGAGGGCGGGTCGACCTGGCCGTAGCGGATATCGCGTTTGTAGGCCGAGGGGAGGATGGCCACGGCCTCTTCGCCGGCCAGGCGGCACAGGTCGTGGTAGAGATATCCGGCATCGTCGGCCGAGTCGCCGGCCACGATCACGGGATGTTTTCCGGCGGGCAGCGAGGCCAGCATCACGGCGGCCGACGAGCCGGCGAGCGATGAGGCGGTGACGATCTGATGGCCGGAGAGAGCCCTGCGGAGTGCGCCGACCCGCGGGTCGGCAGCAAAATCGGCGGCTATATCACTGAGTTTCATTTACCTGCGGTTGGTTTCGGAAGCAGCAGTTTTTTGTATTCGGCGCTGTTGTCGAGCACTTCGACGGCGCGGTCGAACATCTTGTCGTGACGCAGAGTCAGTGTGGCTGAGCCCTCATCGTAGTAGTAGCGCTCGGCTATCTCCTGTTCGAGATAACCGGCTATGGCTTCGCGGTTTATGTCGAGGTCTTTGTCGAGCGAGTGCTTCATCAGGCCGTCGAGCACGGTGATCTGCGCATCGACTTCGGGCGACATGTAGCCTTCGCTCTCGGCGAGCTTGCGCAGGGCGTCAAGGGCGGTTTCGCACACCTTGTCGTAGTTGAATCGCGTGGGATCGATGAAACGCTTGAAGTCGGCATAGATGCTGTCGGTGATCACGATGTCGTCGAGCGCGGGTGTGTCGGGATGCTCGGCGAAATATTTGTTGGCGAAGTCGAAGGCCCAGTTGTCGGTGACCACGTTGTATGTTATGCGGTTGACGTCGGGATAGGACATCTCGATGTCGGGGGTGATGCCGCCGCCGTCGCGCACTATGCGGCCGGCTGCGGTGGTGAACTCGTTGGTGAGGCTGTCGGCGATGCGCTTCACGGCGCCGTTTTCATCGCGGTCGGCATAGTTGATGGCCTGGATGAGACGGCCGCTGGGGATGTAGTATTTAGCCGTGGTTATTTTCATCATGCCATCGTAGGGCAGGCTGAAAGTGCTCTGCACAAGGCCTTTGCCAAAGGTGCGGGTGCCTATCACCACGGCGCGGTCGAGGTCCTGCAGGGCGCCGGCCGTGATCTCGGCGGCGGAGGCCGTACCGCCGTCGGTGAGCACCACCAGCGGCAGGGTGGGGGCTATGGGACGCGACGATGTCTTGTAGATCTTCTCATCGGTCACGTTCTTGCCGCGCGTGCGCAGCACTTCGGTGCCTTTGGGCAGGAAATAGCTGAGGATGCGCACGGCGCTCTCGAGAAATCCGCCGCCGTTGCCGCGGAGGTCGAGGATGAGGCCTTTGATGTGGTGGTTGTTTGTCAGGTCGAGGATCGCGGTTTTCACTTCATCGGCCGACTTCTCGGAATATTGTGAGAGTTGAATGTAGCCGAGATCGTCGGAGACTACGCCGTAATAGGGCACGGCCGGGATCTGTATCTTGTCGCGCGTAACGGTGATGGTGAGGATGGAATCGGCCACCCACGGACGGTTGACCTTCACCGACACTGTCGACCCGATGGCGCCTTTGAGCTTTTCGCTCACCTGGTCGGTGTTTTTGCCTTTCATGTCGATGCCGTCGATGCTGACGATCTTGTCGCCCTGGCGCAGGCCGGCGCGGTCGGCCGGGCTACCCTTGTGCGGTCCGGTGATCACCACATAGTCGCCCTGTTTCATTATGTAGGATCCGATGCCGGCATATTCGCCCGCGTTCTGATCGCGGAAGTCCTGCTGTTCTTGGGTGTCGAAATATTCGGTGTAGGGGTCGAGCTTATAGAGCATGGCGTTGATGCCGGTTTTCATCACCGATTCCATGTCAATCGAGTCGACATAGTTGGTCTGCAGCTGTTTGATTATCGAAGAGAATATGGTGACGTTTGCCGCGATATCCGATTTCTTGCTGCGTGTCGCGGCCTGGGATGCTGAAAAAGCCGTTGCGGCGATTACAATCGAGAGGATTATTTTTTTCATATATGTGTGTTGGTGACGCTTTTGGTTGAAACGTTGCAAAGGCTGCATTTGTTTGAGCCGTCAAAGTTACTCAATAATTATAATAAAACCGCGCCATTTTGAGCCAATTTGAACGGACACGGCTCTAAAACGGCGTTAAAAACGCAGCGGCAGCGAATTTTTTGTGGCTAATGTTTGCATAATTGAACAAAAGGGTGTAATTTTGCATCGCTAAATCCCCGGAGGGGGAGCGTTGCCGCGCCCATACTTGTATGCGGAACGGGCAGTGCATTTAGCTTTTACGCTTCAATAGCTCAGTCGGTTAGAGCATCTGACTGTTAATCAGAGGGTCGTTGGT
>CABUBG010000060.1:0-14035 GCA_902489785.1 uncultured Porphyromonadaceae bacterium | reverse complement strand
TCAAAAAATATGGGGCTATGCAGGTGGAAAATTGCGTTTCGACTTTGACTTTAGGCGTCTATTAAATGTAATAATCAATAATTCCAACGCAAATGAACCGCTTCTATGCCGGAATGCTCAGCATTTCCATCCTCATTGCAGCCTCGGGCTGCTCTCGCGTCCTAAATTTCAATCAAGACAAATGCATTTCGACCGCTCCAGTCGTCACTCAACAACGACCGGCATCGGCCGTCACCAACATTATAGCAGCTAACGGGTTTAATATCAGCTACTCTCAATCGCCCAAGCCCCGAATATCGGTCAGCGCGCCATCCGACCTTATGGACATGGTCCACACTGACATCAAAGGTGAAACTCTTTCGATATATTCGACCAAATCGCTTGGTGCGTGCGAAATCAACATTGTGGTTGAATCACCTTCCGTCAGCGACTTCACCATCAGCTCAGGCACACAATTCACAATTCAGGGAGCCTATAGCTCGACTTCAGATGTCACAGTAAACATTTCGAGCGGCGCCATGTTCATCGCTCCATCTTCATTTTCCGCCCCGAAAATCGCGCTCGGTTCATCAAGCGGTTCACAGATTAAGTTAGATGCCATATCATCCTCCGCAATTTCGGCGGCGGCATCAAGCGGTTCTTCGGTTTATCTGGCCGGAACGAGCCGTGAGGCGCACCTGAGCGTATCGTCAGGCGCCGGAATATCGGCCGGGAAACTTGACGCGACAAGCGGTTCGGCCTCAGCCTCCAGCGGAGGCAGCATCACAAGCAACATAACCGACTGCTCCGTCAGCACATCTTCAGGCGGAAGCGTAAACAACCGTTGATTCATAAAAACAGCTTCCTATATAGACAATCATGGCGGTGTGAGAATTAATCATCACACCGCCATGATCTTGTTTTATTCTATGGACGGGATTATCAAATGACGCCCTGGCCCATCATGGCATTGGCGACTTTCATGAAGCCGGCGATGTTGGCGCCTTTCATATAGTTGAGATAGCCGTCGGGCTCTGTGCCATACTTCACGCACTGTTCGTGGATGTCGCGCATGATCACGTGGAGTTTCTGGTCCACTTCCTCGGCGCTCCACTGGAGGTGCATTGCGTTCTGGCTCATTTCGAGGCCAGAGGTGGCCACGCCGCCTGCATTCACGGCTTTGCCGGGAGCATAGGTCACGCGGTTGCTGATGAATGTGTCGATGGCTTCGGGTGTGCAGCCCATGTTGGAAACTTCAGCCACCATGAGCACGCCGTTGTCGACAAGCTGACGGGCATCTTCAGCACCGAGTTCGTTCTGTGTGGCGCAGGGAAGAGCGATGTCCACTTTCTGCTCCCAGGGTTTGCGTCCGGGGAAGAATGTGGCATTGGGATATTTTTCGGCATAGGGAGCAACGATGTCGTCGCCGGTAGCGCGGAGATAGAGCATATAGTCGATTTTGTCGCCGGAGATTCCGTCGGGATCGTAGATATAACCGTCGGGGCCGGAGATGGTCACCACTTTGGCGCCAAGCTCGGTAGCTTTCAGGGCAGCGCCCCAGGCAACATTGCCGAAGCCGGAGATGGCCACTGTCTTGCCTTTGATGTCGAGGCCTTTCTTGGCGAGCATGCTCTGAACGAAATAGAGAGCGCCGAAACCGGTGGCTTCGGGACGGATGCGCGAGCCACCGAACGAGAGGGCTTTGCCTGTCATCGAGCCGTCGCACTCGTTGCAGAGTTTCTTGTACATGCCGTACATGTAGCCGACTTCGCGGCCGCCTACGCCTATATCGCCTGCGGGAACGTCGCGGTCGATGCCGATGTTTTTCCAAAGTTCAAGCATGAAAGCCTGGCAGAAACGCATGATCTCGGCGTCGCTCTTGCCGCGGGGCGAGAAGTCGCTACCACCTTTTGCGCCACCCATAGGGAGTGTGGTCAGAGCGTTTTTAAATGTCTGCTCGAAGCCGAGGAACTTGAGGATAGAAAGGTTGACTGAAGCGTGGAAACGGATGCCGCCTTTGTACGGGCCGATGGCATTGTTGAACTGTACGCGATAGCCGATATTGGTCTGCACTTCGCCTTTATCGTCGGTCCATGTCACACGGAAAGTGATGATGCGGTCGGGTTCGACCATGCGTTCAACGATCTTGGCTTTTTCAAATTCAGGGTGCTGGTTGTAGACGTCCTCGACGCACATCAGCACTTCTTTCACTGCTTGCAGATACTCTTTTTCACCGGGGTGCTTCACCTCGAGTGAGTTCATTATTCGATTTATATCCATAATATATGAATTTAACGGTATATTCGGTTAACGACACAAATTAACGGATTATATTTGGAAACAAGGTAACATCACACCCTTAAAAAGAGTTAAATAACGCCCTTCCGGTGACAATTTGACACCGGCGGACACCGGCGGGGTATACTGAAACTGCACGGAATTCGGTCCGTGCAGTCTGATCTCAGCGGCGCTTTTTGCCTTTCTTTGATTTCTTCTTCGAGGATTTCTTCGAGGATTTCTTTTTCGACTTCGAGGAGCTCTTGCCCGGAATCTTGATTTTCTGGCCGATGCCGATGCGGGTGGTGCCACGGCTCATGTTGTTGGCCTTCTGGATGGCTTCGACCGTAGTGCCGAAGCGTCGGGCTATTTTCTCCAGCGTGTCGCCGCTTTTGACGGTGTAAGTTGTAGTCTTGGGCTTGCTCTCCTTCTTTGCCTTGGATTTAGATTTGTCGGAGCGGGTCGCCGCCACATCAGGGGTCGACGAACGCCGTGTGGTGACGGTGGATTCTCCCGAAGGCGCTGTGCTGGCGCCGGCGAGGTCGTGATGATAGATCTTGATGGTGAGCTTGTCACCCTCTTTCACCTTGCCGCGGCGCAGATTGTTCCAGCGCTTGATGTCGGTGGAGCTGACGCCATAATGTTTGGCGATGTCACGGAGGCTTTCGCCACGCTGCACCTCGTGAATTATCTCTTCCATGCGACCGCTCACCGTGTCGGCGATCTCCTTGTTGCCGTCGGCATTCTGCGACTGCCCCATGGCCATGTCGGCATTGTCGGAGCCACGGTCGGCACGCGGCTGGCCGGGCTCCACGTAGGTGCGGCCGCGATACTGGTCGGCATTATAGTTGTGGATGGCCTCCTCGCTCACGATGTAGCTGTTGCACTGCTGGAACGGGAGCACGAGTGTGTAAGGATGATTGTCGCCGGGGATGATATCCTTGCGGAACTGCGGGTTGAGCATGCGGATCTCCTCGATAGGAATTTTGAGCACGTTGGCTATCTGATCGAAATGCACGCGTTCGTTCACCTGGATGGTGTCGGTGACAAGCTGCTGTTTGACCACCGTGGGATTGATGCCGTAGCGGTCGTAATAGTTCATTACATAGTTGGCGGCGATGAAAGCGGGCACGTAGCCGCGGGTTTCTCTGGGGAGATAGTTGTAGATTTCCCAGAAGTCCTGCTTGCCGCCGCCGGCGCGGCGAAGGGCCTTGTTGACGTTGCCCGGGCCGCAGTTGTAGGCGGCAATGGCCAGCGACCAGTCGCCGTAGATAGAATAGAGCTGCTTGAGATAGCGGGCGGCATTGCGCGACGACGAGCGGGGATCACGACGTTCGTCGACGAGCGAGTTCACCTCCATGCCCAGTCCGGTGGCCGTGGCCGGCATGAACTGCCACAAGCCGCATGCACCGGCACGAGACACTGCCGTGGGGTTGATGGCCGATTCAATCACCGGCAGATACTGCAGCTCCAGAGGCACGCCCTCTTTGAGCAGTTCTTCAATGAATATTTTGCCATAATAATTATGCAGCGCGAGCATATCGGCCACCAACGGACGCTTGCGCTCGAGATACATCTCGATGTAGTTGCCCACCACCTGGTTGTAGGGCATCTCTATTTCGACCGGAAGGCGGCTCAGCAGGTCCTCATATTCCTTGGCATTGCCGGTGTGATGGCGGGCGCCGTCGGCCGCCGGAGCCGTGTAGTTTTTCAGGAAGAAGTTTTCTTCGAGTTCGCGCGTTTTGGTTTCGAAACTTTCCGGCGGAATGATGTTGTCGTCGGTTATTGAATGTTTGATATCAAGAATCGACGGAGCTGCAGACGCCATCATGGCAGTCAGACCGAGAAGAGCGGAGATGTATATCTTTTTCATTACTGACATAGTGTTCGGAAATGGGTTCAGAAATTCAAGGCCCATTGCAGGCCGAGCGCCGGATAGGGGCACGCGCGGTCATAGAGCAGGGCCGGAGCCATTTGCATGGAGAGATCGGGGGAAATATCAAAATTGGTCAGCGACGCGTCGACATAGGCATCAACGACGGCCAGTAGATAGACTCCTACCATGCCGATGATGCAGAGGTCGCGGTTGCGCCGGAAATAATCTTTTCGGCTTTTGAGGGTGCGTTCGAGCCATGTGCGGTTGAGCGACTCCTCCGATGTTGTGGGCGGGAAGAAGTCCATATAGCTCTTTGTCGACGGATCGTTGTCCATCAGATCGTAATAAGCGCGCGTATAATCGGAGAGCATCGAATTGTTCCATGAAGCGCCGTAGCCCAGACCCATGAAACCGCCTATGACGATAGGCAACTTCCAGTAGCGGCGGTTGTAGATCTGACCCAGACCCGGACAGAGGGCCGAATACCAAACAGCCTTGATGGGATCGGGCACAAACACCTTCTTGCCCGAGGCCTGAAGCGAATCGGCAACCACACCGTCGTCGAAAAGCATCGGATCGGTCGCTGCATTAAGGATCGAGACGGTGTCGACGGGAGTGAGCGTGACAGAGTCGCCGCTGACGCTCAGGACATCCTCCACCACGGCGGCGGGAAGGGACACGGGAGCGTTTAAAGGTATCGTGTCGGGGAGCGCGGCGGCCGGCTCAGAGGGTGCGGGCGCAGTGACCGGATGCCTGTTGGCGCGCGAGGGGCGGACAGGCTTCACAGGGTCGGCTGAAAAAATGTTAAATGGTGTTGTCAACATCAAAACGATGATGCCGACAATCGTCAAACTCCTTATTTGTGAAAATACGTTAAACACTTGCACTATGTCCGCAATTTACCCTACTTCATTAAATGGCAAACACTTACACAACATTGCCGCATAGCATTGCCACCACTGTTTCAGTTATTATTGGGTTTTATTTCGTCAAATATAGCAATTAATCTTTCAAGTTCACTCTCGTTGCGGAATGAAAAGATGATTTTTCCACTGCCCGATTTGTTGCAGGAGAACGAAACGGGGGTGTTGAAGCGCTGCGAAATGTGAGTGCCGAGGAGGTCGAATTCACTCGGCGAAGCCTTCTTGTTTTTGGCAGGCTGCACATCGGCGGGGGCGCCATCGCGGAGCTCTTTGGCGAGCTCTTCGACGCGGCGCACCGACAGGCCTTCTTTCAGGATGCGGTTGTAGAGGCGCAGCTGCTGCGTGGGATCGTCGATCGAAAGGAGGGCGCGCGCGTGGCCCATGTCGACGCGACGGTCGCGCAGGCCGAGCTGCACTTCGGCCGGCAGGCGGAGCAGGCGCAGGAAGTTGGCTATCGTGGCGCGCTTCTTGCCTATGCGTTCGCTGAGCCGCTCCTGCGTGAGCGAATACTGGTCGATCAGCTTCTTGAAGGTCAACGCGATTTCGATGGCGTTGAGGTCCTCGCGCTGGATGTTTTCGATGAGCGCCATCTCGGTCAGCTCCGTTTCGTTGGCGGTGCGGATATAGGCGGGCACCGATGCCAGACCGGCCAGACGGGCGGCGCGGAAACGGCGTTCGCCGGCTATGATCTGGTAGGATTCGGGGCCGGTCTTGCGCAACGACAGCGGCTGTATGATACCGAGCTCACGGATCGAGGCGGCGAGTTCTTCGAGGGCGTCCTGATCGAAAGTGGTTCGGGGCTGGTCGGGGTTGGGTGTTATCTGGTCGAGAGCGATGTCGTTGATGGCCGAAGAGCCGCGGGCGGGCACATCGTCCATCGATATCAGAGAGTCGAGTCCTCTTCCGAGGGCACTGCGTTTTAATGCCATAATAAGGTGTTGTTGTCGGCCGGAGCCGCGTGTTGGTATGTGTCGGGGTTATGATTGGATTCAATGTTTGCGGCGGTGGCGTGCGATGATCTCGCGTGCAAGGGCCGTGTGGGATGTGGCGCCGCGGCTTTCGGGGTCGTAGAGCAGTGCCGGAAGACCGTGGGAGGGAGCTTCGCTCAGACGGATGTTGCGCGGGATCACGGTGGTGAACACCATGTCGCCGAAATGGCTCTTGAGCTCTTCGTAGATCTGGTTGGCCAGACGGAGACGGGCGTCGTACATCGTCAGCAGGAAGCCTTCGATTTCAAGTCCGGGATTGAGTTTGGGCTTGATGATGCGGATGGTGTTGATGAGTTTCGTGATGCCTTCGAGGGCGAAATATTCGGCTTGCACCGGTATGATCACCGAGTTGGCGGCCGTGAGCGCATTGACCGTGATAAGGCCGAGCGAAGGCGAGCAGTCGATGAGTATATAGTCGTAGTCGGGCGCTATGGGCGCCAGGAGTTTGGCAAGTACTTTCTCACGCTGCGGGCGGCTGATAAGCTCGAGTTCGGCACCGGCGAGGTCGATGCGCGAGCCTATAAGATCAAGCCCTTCGACGCACGTAGGCACCTGCGAGCCGGCCAGAGGATAGTCATCGACGAGACATTCGTAGATCGACGAAGTCATCTGTTCGGGTCGGATTCCGTAGCCCGACGTGGCGTTGGCCTGCGGGTCGGCATCGATGATAAGCACTTTCTTGCCCTCGGCGGCCAGCGACGCTCCAAGGTTGATGGTGGTGGTGGTTTTGCCCACTCCGCCTTTCTGATTTGCTATTGCTATGATTTTACCCATGTGTGTGAGTCGTAAAAACTGATGTGTCTTTTTATCAGAGGTGCAAAGTAATCACATTCCCACCATTTTTGAAAGTGGTGAGGGGCGGTTTTTACGTTAAATGTTGATAAAGTGACCTTATTGTTTATAACTCGTGGAACAGTCGTGGAACAGCAGCTCGGCATCGCCGTAGCTTAGGAAACGGTAGTCGGCCGAGAGCGCGTGATCATACATCCGGCGCCAGTCGCCGCCGGTGAAAGCCGACACCAGCAGAAGGAGCGTCGACTGCGGCTGGTGGAAGTTGGTGATCATGACGTCGACGACACGGAAGCGGTAGCCCGGCACGATGATGATGCGTGTGGCGGCTGTGAGCCGAGTGAGCGAGTGAGCGTCCATATAGTCGAGAAGCGCCCGGAAAGCGTCGGACTTCGACAGAGAGGGGTGGGAGGGGTCGTAGGGGTACCATTGCGGCACTTCGTCGAGCGGCATGCCTTGCGAGGCCATGCATCCGAGATGATAGAGGCTCTCGAGGGTGCGCACCGATGTGGTGCCGACGGCTGTCACCGAGGTCTTGGCGGCAAGGCGCGAGACCACGTCGCGGCTCACGGCTATGAACTCGCTGTGCATGGGGTGGCCGCCGATCGTGGCGCTCTTCACAGGCTGGAATGTGCCTGCGCCCACATGGAGGGTCACCTCCAGGCGCTCGATGCCGCGGTCGGATATGCGGTGCAGCGTCTCGGGCGTGAAGTGAAGTCCGGCCGTGGGAGCCGCCACGGAGCCGTCGATGCGCGAATAGACCGTCTGATAGTCGGTCGAGTCCGTGGCCTCGGTCGAGCGGTTGAGATAGGGCGGGATCGGTATCTCGCCTACGGCTTCGATGAGTTGCGAGAAGGTGACCGACGGATCGTCCCATGAGAACTCCACCACCGAGCCGGCGTCGGAGCGCACCATGCGCTCGGCCTTCAGGGTGACGGTGCGGTCGCCGACGGTGACATCGGTCTGCAGGGCGCCCTCTTTCCATCGCTTGCTGTTGCCCACCAGACAGTTCCACGAGCAACGAGAAGTGGCGGCAAAGCATTGTTCGTAGTCGCGGGGCTGCTCCGGCTCGAGGCAGAATATCTCGATGAGGGCGCCCGACGATTTGTGCATGCGCACGCGGGCATTGATCACGCGCGTATTATTATATATAAGGAGTGTGTCGGCAGGGAGCAGCTCGGGCAGCTCGCTGAAAACCCTATCCTCAAGCGAGCCGTCACCACGCCGCACCAGCAGCTTACAGCGGTCGCGTTCAGCCAGCGGATGTTTGGCAATACGTTCTTCAGGCAGCGGATAGTTAAATTCCGCCATTTCAATATCTTTTATATCAGCCATATTCGTCAGGTTTACATTACCAGATCCGGCCATCAAGGCGGATCACAGCCTGCAAAGTTAGTCATTTTCCCCAACATTAGCGAGGGCCGCCCCGCTATTCAAATTAATTCAAATTAATGCACGGAGGCAGGATGCCTCCGCTCCTTTTTATTGGACGGTGACCGGGACGCCTCCGCTCCTATAAATCCACATTTTCTACACAGAGGCGAGACACTATTATTAATCGGAAGCGCTACCTGCCTGGGGGGGCCAAACCGTAATTTGGGGAAATGCTCCCCCCCCCCTGTCGAAATTTTTGAAAAATAATGCACTTTTTTCGGCGCTTTTTGTTATAGTTGTTAGCGGAATTTCAAAAAAAATTCGTAACTTCGCACGCTTATTCTCACAAACAAACGATGAGACAACTAAAAATCACCAAATCAATCACTAACCGCGAAAGCGCTTCGCTCGACAAATATCTCCAGGAGATAGGTCGTGAAGAGCTTATCTCCGTCGAGGAGGAAGTGGAGCTCGCCCAGCGCATTCGCCAAGGTGACCAGAAAGCTCTCGAGAAACTCACTCGTGCCAATCTACGCTTCGTGGTGTCGGTGGCTAAGCAGTACCAGAATCAGGGACTCAGCCTGCCTGACCTTATCAACGAAGGCAATCTCGGCTTGATAAAAGCGGCACAGAAATTTGACGAAACCCGAGGCTTCAAATTTATCTCCTATGCCGTATGGTGGATCCGCCAATCGATCCTTCAGGCTCTGGCTGAGCAAAGCCGCATCGTGCGTCTGCCGCTCAATCAGGTGGGATCGCTCAACAAAATCAGCAAAGCGCTCTCTAAATTCGAGCAGGACAACGAACGCCGCCCCTCGGCTGAAGAACTCGCTGAACGTCTCGATGTGCCTGTTGACAAAATCGCTGACACACTTAAAGTTTCGGGCCGTCACATCTCCGTCGACGCTCCTTTCGTTGAAGGTGAGGACAACTCGCTTCTCGACGTCCTGACCAACGAAGATTCCCCGATGGCCGATCAGGCCCTTACGCAGGAATCGCTCTCTAAAGAGGTCGACCGTGCTTTGCGTCAGCTTCACGAACGTGAGCGTGAAATCCTCAAGATGTTTTTCGGTATCGGCTGTCAGGAAATGACGCTTGAAGAAATCGGTGCCAAGTTTGACCTCACACGCGAGCGCGTGCGTCAGATCAAGGAAAAGGCCATCCGTCGTCTCAAAGGACAGAAAAGTCGTCTGCTGAAACCGTATCTCGGACAGTGATTCCGTAACGAATCTGGCGCGTCGCCCTCAACCGGCCGCACCCAACTCCTCCGCCTCCCCGGGGGGAGTTCCTTTTTTTGCTTTCACCACCCTAAAGCCCCGTCCCTTAAATAATCGCGAGGTCAGGTGACGCATTTTTTTAATGGCCAAAAAATTAAAGCGCCGACTCCTGCTATAGAAGCCAGCGCTTTTTTTGATGTTTGCTGAATAATCTTATTCTACGACAATCTCGTCAACGAAGAGGAAGCCCGGTTTGCCGGCGCCCGCTCCGTGCCATGCCGGAAGCGTATCCTCGCATTTGGCTGTCACTTTGATGAAGCGCGTTTTCACCGGATCAAATTTCATCTTGTGTGTCACGATCTCCGATTTATAATCGGTCATGGCAGGATAATCTTCCGAAGCCACGGTGGTGAAATCCTTGCCGTCGGCCGACACCTCGATAGTGATGCCGCGGGTGTCCATTATCCAGTTGAGACCGTCGACGTTGGTGCGCACATCCACTTCCGAGATCTCCTTTTCGTGTCCCATGTCGATGGTGGCCACGAGCGGTGTGCCTTCGAAGCCCATCCATTCGCCGGTGTTGAAGCTCGAGCGGCCGAAGCGTCCGTCGGTGAGCAGTGTGCCGGGAGCCTGATAGCGCGAGTGGGGCAGGGTGGAGAGCACAACGGGCGACGAGGTTGCTTTGTTGAATGTCACGCTGTCGGTGAAGATGTGGCTTGCACCTTCGGTACGGAAGATGCGTGCTTTGATGGTGCACGACCGGTTGATGTCGACGGGACCGGTGTAGAGCGTGGAACTCTCGGTAGGCTCCGAACCGTCGAGCGTATAGCGGATGGGGGCGCCGTCGATAGAGCGGAGGTCGGCCACAATCACGTGGCGCACTGTGTCGCTGTGCAGACCCCCCTGAATGTCAAACACGTGCGGCGCAAAGTTGTAGCCAAGGCTGCGGTAGTGGTTGATGAGGCGCGGCAGACGCGATGTGAATTCATCGTAGTCCTTGCGTTCGGGCTGCATCCACTGCACCTCGCTCAGCGCGGCCAGACGCGGTAGCTCCATATACATCACATGATCCATCGTGGAGATATATTCGGTCCAGAGGTTGGCCTGTGCGCCGAGAATATGCTTTGCCTGTTCGGGCGTGAGGCGCTCGGTGGGCTCGAGGCTGTAGACTTTCGACACGGGGACATAGCCGCCGATACCAAGCGGCTCGGTGGTCGGATCCTGCGACTGTGCATAGTCGAAGTAGCAATAGTTGGTCGGTGTCATGATCGCGTCGTGGCCCTGTTTGGCTGCTTCGCGGGCGCCTTCCACTCCGCGCCACGACATCACGGTGGCGCCGGGGAAAAGGCCGCCTTCGATTATCTCGTCCCAGCCTATCATCTTGCGGCCTTTGGAGGCGAGAGTCTTTGCCGCATGCTCCATGACGAAGCTTTGGAGCTTCTGCTCGGCTGTCGAGTGGGTGTCGGATTTAAGGCCGAGCTGGCGGATGCGTTCCTGACATTTCGGACATTCGGCCCATTTGTCTTTCGGGCATTCGTCGCCGCCTATGTGGATATATTCCGAGGGGAATATGTCGGTCACTTCGGCGAGCACATCGTCGATAAACTGGAGCGTCGTGTCGTTGCCGGCGCAAAGCACGTCGTCCGACACACCCCAGCGCTGCCACACGGCATACGGGCCGCCGGTGCAGCCGAGCTCCGGATAGGCGGTGAGAGCCGCAAGCATGTGGCCGGGGAGATCAATCTCAGGTATCACGGTGATATGGCGGTCGGCGGCATATTTCACGATGTCGCGGGCCTCCTCCTGGGTGTAGTAGCCGCCATAGGGCTTGTTGTCGGTGGAGTTGAAGTCGTGCCCGATGCATGTGCCTGCACGCACTGAGCCGAATTCAGTGAGCTTGGGATATTTTTTGATCTCAAGACGCCAACCCTGATCGTCGGTTATGTGCCAGTGCAGGCGGTTGATGTTGTGCAGGGCGAGCATGTCGATAAACTCTTTGATCGAGTCGGTCGGGAAATAATGGCGCGAGGTGTCGAAATGCGCGCCGCGATAGCCGAAGCGGGGTGCGTCGCTGATTGTGGCAGCCGGAAATACTACACCGCCGGCGGCCGATTGCGGATCGATTGATTTGCGCAGGGTCTGGATGCCGTAGAAATTGCCGGCGGCCGAGGCGCCGTCGATGGTCACGGTGCGGTCGCTGACGGTGATGGTGTATGCGTCCTTGTTGTCGGAGGCGAGACCTGTGCTGAGGACTATCGCGTTTTTGCGCGGCGCCTCAGTGGTGAGCCGGAGATCATAGCCGGTGAGCTGTTTCAGATAGCCGGCAAGCAGTTCGGCGTTGCGCTGAAGCTTCGCATCGCCGGCCGGATAGGCTATCTGGGTCGATCGGTTGACGGTGAAGCCTTTCTTGGGCGACAGTTTAATCTCGCAGGGCAACGGCACCACATTGTAGTCGGCTTTTGCCGGGCGCGACGCTGCCGCTGAAGCAAAGAGGCACGTTGTGGCCAATGCCAGGGTCAGAATTTTTTTCATCTTGTTGATTTGGGTATATGTTTAAGGATTTTCTATTTGCGCTGATTGCGCTGTTGCGCTCGCAACGGCGGCCATGTTTCCGGCAGCGGCGCGTTCGCATTGCTGTTTACAAAGTTAATGCTTTCCCGCCACTATACCAAACCGCGTGCCTCATAAATGAAACTCATAAATGAAACTCATAAATGAAACTCATAAATAAAACTTCCGCCGCGATGATGCGCCCGATGATCCGGACATGGCCGGGCGGCTTTTTTTCGGGATAGAATTTGCATTGTTAATATTTAAGTGTTAATTTAGCGTCGTTGAACCGACTCGGGTATTTGGAAATTTTTCGCGCAACGCAAATCTTTTCATAATCCTGAGATGTTATATGAAAGTAATCTTTAAAACACTAATTTGATATGAAACCCTTAAACATTGTATTGGCCGTAGCAGGCGGCGCACTTGTTGGCGCAGCAGTTGGTTTGCTCTTTGCCCCTGAAAAAGGTTCGAAAACCCGTGGCGAAATAGCAAAGTTTCTCAGATCTAAAGGCATTATTCTGAAAAAGAATAAACTCGAGGAGCTTGCTGATGAACTCGATGCCGAAGTAGAAGATAAGGAATAATCGGCTGGCAGCCTGCAACACAAACATTATCCGCGGATCCCGGGCGGCATTCAACGGATGCCGCCGGAGCGGATTGTTTAAGCCTTTTGTGTGTCGGCCTGACCACATTGATTTTTCACAGATAAAACAAAAGAATATGAGCAAGACTTTATTGTATGCATTCATCGGTGGCGCTATCGTTGGTGCCGGCGCAGCTATTTTATTCGCTCCCGAAAAGGGTTCCGACCTCCGTCGCAAAATCAAGGAAGCCCTTCAGAAAAAAGGCATCCTTTGCACCGAAAGCGAAATCGATTCGCTCGTGGCTCAGCTTACAGCCGATATCGACAACTGATCATAGCTCTTGACTGACAATGTCGTTGTCTGATACCAAACAGCAGGCAGGCACGCTGTGGCAGCGCATCAAGGAGCTGATCACGCTGAAGCTTGAATACACCAAGTACACCGTGGCCGAGAAGCTCACGATGCTGCTGGCTATGGCCGCCCTCGGATTCATCGGACTTCTGCTTGCGGCTTTCATCCTATTCTTCCTGTCGGTGGCTCTGTCGCACTGGATGGCCGAATCGATCGGTTCGGTGTGGAGCTCGGTCATTGTCGCAGGCATCTACATCGTGTTGTTGGTGCTGATCATCGCTTTGCGCAAACCGCTGTTCATTGATCCGGTGTCGAAATTCATAAGCCGTATGATGTTGTGACCGCATGTCGTTATTCACTTTTCGTATCACACTCTAAGAGCCTATTCCACAAAATTTGATAACGTCAGGGCGGCGTATTCTCGAGTGAATTTCTTGAGTTGAAGAAGGAACGATGCGGGCATCGTGACTGATGAGACTCGAAGAAAGTCGCCGGAAAGACGCCGGTCAGTAAAAAATAATAATATTAATTGGAGCTAATTCCAAAAATCTGTTAATGTATTCACGACAAGAAAATATGTCAGAAATAACGAGGATCGCATCAGCACATCATCTTCGGCGCTGTGGCTCAATCGCATAGCCCGCTATGCTCAATCGCTCACAGCACCAAATCTGATGCACTGCTGCGACTCTGACGTTAACAAATTTTGTGGAATAGGCTCTAAAGATGATTGATGATGAAAGAAGATGATCAGATTGATGCTTTCACGGTCAGGCCAAAAGGTTATGGAATCGACGAGCTGCGCTACCGCAGGGCCTACGCGCTTGCCAAATATGAGATGGCAAAGATGCGCATGGCCGAATCCGTCGAATCGGTGAAGGCGGGCATACCGTCGGTCGGACGCGGCGGAATCTTAGGCAAGATACTCGCCAGCCTCAACTATGTCGACTATGCCATTATCGCCTATCGGATAGTGTCGAAATTCGCCAAACTGCGTCGACGCAAGAAATAAAGCCCGGCGCTTCATCCCTGCGGCAGCTCACCGGCTGCCGCTCATCGCATAAGCTTAGAGCCTATTCCACAAAATTTGTTAACGTCAGGGCGGCGTATTTTCGAGTGAATT
>CABUBG010000059.1:0-14228 GCA_902489785.1 uncultured Porphyromonadaceae bacterium | reverse complement strand
TTGGTGAATGGTCTCGATGATTTTTGTAAATTCGCACTTGCTTGTTTAATCTGCGGGACAATAGCTCCAACCGTATGCTTTGCAGATGGGACAAAAATGTTGTAACTTTGCAGGTCATGACAAAAACGAAAAAAATTACCGACGACAACATCATAATCAAGGGGGCTCGCGTCAACAATCTCAAGAATGTCGACGTGGAGATACCCCGCAATAAACTGACTGTGATAACCGGCCTTTCCGGCTCAGGCAAATCATCGCTTGCTTTCGACACGCTTTACGCCGAAGGGCAACGCCGCTATGTGGAGAGCCTGAGCGCCTACGCGCGCCAGTTTCTCGGCCGCATGGCCAAACCGGAATGCGATAAGATCCAGGGGATTCCGCCCGCCATCGCCATAGAGCAGAAAGTCAACACACGGAATCCGCGAAGCACCGTAGGCACATCCACCGAGATCTACGACTACATGCGCCTGCTCTTCGGGCGCATAGGCGTCACCTATTCGCCTGTTAGCGGCGCCGAAGTGAAAAAGCATACCATCGAGGACGTGCTGAAAGCAGCCACTTCATATCCCGAGGGCACTCGCATTGCCATAACCACCCCCGTAAAACCGGTTGAAGGACGCAAACTGTCGACCCAGCTCGAGATCTATCTCAAAGGCGGCTACACCCGCATGGTGCGCGACGGCAAAGAATTCGTCAACATAGCCGAGCTGGTGCAGATGCCCGACATCGATCAGGGAAGCAGTGATTATGAGCTACTTATCGACCGTCTGACCGTTGCCCACGAGGGTGACGACCTGAGCCGCCTTGCCGACTCGGTAGAAACGGCCTTCTTCGAAGGCAACCACCATGCAACGCTGCTTGTGTGGGAAGCCGACGGCAATGTCAGCCGCCACGAATTTTCAAATCTTTTCGAAGCCGACGGCATGACCTTCACCGAGCCTTCGGAAATGATGTTCAACTTCAACAATCCCTACGGCGCCTGCCCGCGCTGCGAGGGTTTCGGACGCACCGTGGGCATCGACGAGCAACTCGTGGTGCCTGATCCGTCGCTGTCGGTGTACGACGACGCCGTGGTGTGCTGGCGCGGCGAGAAGATGAGCGAATGGAAGCGCGCGTGCATCCATGCCGCGCCCTCGGCGTCGTTCCCGATCCACAAGCCCTACAGCGAACTGACCGACGCCCAGAAAGATTTTCTCTGGCACGGCAACGGCACGTTTACAGGCATCGACGGCTTCTTCAAAATGGTCGAAGAGAACCTCTACAAGATACAGTACCGCGTGATGCTCGCGCGCTATCGCGGCAAGACCATCTGCCCCGAGTGCCATGGCACACGCCTGCGCCATGACGCCTCCTATGTGAAAGTCGGCGGCCGCTCCATCACCGAGCTGGTGACGATGCCGGTGACCGAGCTGAGCGAATTCTTCCGCGATCTCGAGCTCACCGAGCGGCAGCAGGCCATAGCCTCCCGCATACTGCTTGAAATCACCAACCGCCTCGACTTCCTCATCGACGTAGGCCTCGGCTATCTGACCCTCGACCGTCTTTCGGCCACCCTTTCGGGCGGCGAGAGCCAGCGCATCAACCTCGCCACGTCGCTGGGCAGCAGTCTGATAGGCTCGCTCTACATACTCGACGAACCGAGCATCGGGCTCCACACCCGCGACACCGAGCGTCTCATCTCCGTGCTCCGCAAGCTGCAGAGCATCGGCAACACCGTGGTCGTTGTGGAGCACGACGAAGAGATAATGCGAGCGGCCGACCATATCATCGACGTAGGGCCCGACGCCGGCACCGGGGGCGGCCGCATCGTCTATCAGGGGCCTGCCGACCGCCTGAGCGAAGCCACGGCCGAAAGCTACACCGCCCGCTATCTCAGCGGCGAGCTGAAGATCGACACGCCGCGGCGGCGCCGGCGCTGGAAAGACTATATCGAAGTAGTTGGAGCCCGCGAGCACAACCTCAAGAACATCGACGTACGTTTTCCGCTCGAGGCCATGACAGTGGTTACGGGCGTCAGCGGTTCCGGCAAGTCGACCCTTGTGCGCGACATCCTCTACCGGGCGCTCATGCGACAGATCGGCGAGGCCGCCGACGCGCCCGGACTGCATACGGCATTACGCGGCGACATCCACCGTATCTCGGCTGTGGAGTTTGTGGATCAGAATCCCATCGGGCGCTCCACCCGCAGCAATCCGGCCACCTATCTGAAAGCCTATGACGAGATCCGCCGGCTGTTTGCCGACCAGCAGGGAGCGCGTCAGATGGGCTTCGGGCCAGGCTACTTCTCATTCAACACCGAGGGAGGCCGGTGCGAGGAATGTAAAGGAGAAGGCACGATCACCATCGAGATGCAGTTTATGGCCGACATCACCATACCCTGCGAGGAATGTCACGGCCAGCGTTTCAAGCGCGATGTGCTCGACATCCGCTACCGTGGCAAAAACATCAACGATGTGCTTGACATGACCATCGACGAGGCCATCGCGTTTTTCAACGAATCCGACGGCGCGACCGAGAAAAAGATAGTGCGGCGGCTGCTTACGCTGCAGCAGGTGGGCCTCGGCTACGTGAAGCTCGGCCAGAGCTCATCGACCCTCTCCGGCGGCGAGAACCAGCGAGTCAAACTGGCCTATTATCTGGCCATGGACAAGCCGCGTCCCACGATGTTTATATTCGACGAACCGACAACCGGACTGCATTTCCACGACATCGGCACACTGATGAAATCGTTTGACCGGCTGATATCCATGGGGCACACAGTAGTGATCATCGAGCACAATCTCGATGTGGTGAAATGCGCCGACCATGTGATAGACATCGGGCCGGAAGGAGGCGACGCCGGCGGACAGCTCGTGGTAGCGGGCACGCCCGAGCAGGTGGCCGCATGCGAGGCATCCTACACCGGAAAGTTCCTGCGCGAGAAGCTCGAAGAGGGCAAACAATCCGAGAACTGACTGACTATCAGGAGATAAACGAATCCTTGAAGCCGAGGAAATAGAGCAGGCCGTCGAGACCTATGGTCGAGATGGACTGTCCGGCATTGGCCTTCACCTTGGGTTTGGCATGGAAAGCGATGCCCAGACCGGCGGCAGAGAGCATCGGGAGGTCGTTGGCGCCATCGCCCACGGCGATAGTCTGCTTGATGTTGAGATTTTCCACCTGAGCTATCAGACGCAGCAGTTCGGCCTTGCGTCGACCGTCGACGATCTCGCCCAGATAATGGCCGGTGAGTTTTCCGTCGACAATTTCCAGATCGTTGGCATAGACATAATCGAAGCCGAACTTCTGCTTCAGATAATTGCCGAAATAGGTGAAGCCGCCCGAGAGGATGGCCGTCTTGTAGCCGGCGCGTTTCAGCACCGTCATCATGCGGTCGACACCCTCGGTGATAGGCAGATTCTCGGCGATGTCGCGCATCACGCTCTCGTCGAGGCCCTTAAGAAGAGCCACGCGCTCCGTGAAGCTCTCGCGGAAGTCGATCTCGCCACGCATGGCCCGCTCCGTGATGGCGCGCACCTTAGCGCCCACGCCGGCACGTTCGGCCAGCTCGTCGATCACCTCCGTGCCGATGAGCGTAGAGTCCATATCGAAGCATACCAGGCGTCGGCAACGTCGGAACATCGTGTCCTCCTGCAGGGAGATATCGACATCCTCGTTGGCGGCGATGTGCATGAAACGGCGCTGCATGCCGTCGTAGTCGGTCGGGGTTCCGCGTACCGAGAACTCCACGCATGATTTCTGGAGCGCCTTATCGGGATCTTTGAGCGGCTGTCGTCCGGTGAGACGCTGAATGCCGTCGATGTTGAGCTGCTGATCGGCAATGACACGGCTTACAAGCGCGATGTGGCGAGCCGTGAGGCGACGTCCGAGGATGGTGATGATCCAGCGGTTCTTACCCTGCATGCTCACCCAGTTTTCGTAGTCGGGCTGCTCGACGGGAGCGAAGCGCACCTTCACATGCAGCTCATAGCCCTTGAAGAGTAGATCCTTCATGATCTCGCCGGATACGGAGCTGTCGGTCTTGATGAGCAGACCGAGCGCGAGATTGTGGTGGATGTCGGCCTGACCGATGTCGAGGATCTGTGCGTCGTATTTAGCAAGGATTTCCGAGAGTGCCGCCGTGACGCCGGGGCGGTCGGAACCGGTGATATTTATCATTATGAGCTCCACCTGGGGAGCTTCGCTTCGTAAAGTGTTCATTTCTTTATAGTGTGCTGTGATAATCTATAAGTCCACCGAGAGGGTCGGCCGTTACCTTCCCGAGCGTGAAGCCGCAGCGGTTTAAAGCCGTCCGGAGCTCATTGAAAAAATAAAAAGCTACGGATCCGGTGAAATGGACCGGCTGGCCGGCGGGAATTTCGTAAGCGGTCAGATTGCGTTCGGCAAAATTGGTGAATTCGTCGATCACCAGGTCTTCCACCTGCCGCCATCCGCCGTCGATCAGTCTACGGATAAAAGGCATGAATCCGGCGAGGAAACGGTTGGGTTCAGGTTCGCGGTACACCTTCCGGTATATGTCGTAGATGCTGTAATGGTAAATCTCAAGAAAACACTGAAACAGATCATCCTCAAAGAGATTTTTGTAGAGATTGCTCAGGAAACGTCGTCCGATCACTGCACCGGAGCCTTCGTCGCCGAGCACGTAGCCCATTGAGGGTTGAGAGAATACGATCTTTTCACCGTCGTACAGGCAGCTGTTGGAGCCCGTGCCGAGGATGCAGGCAATGCCCGGTTGATGTCCGCAAAGGCTTCGTGCGGCAGCGACCAGATCGGAATTCACCGTCACATCGGGGCATCCGGTGATACGTTTGAGATGGTCGGCGACCATTTCGCCGACAGAGCCGGCGCATCCGGCTCCGTAGAAATAAATGCTTTCGGGCATCTCTTCCGCGACCAAAGGTCTGACTTCGGTTTCGAAACGTTTGAGCACCTCGTCGAACGACATGATGACAGGGTTTATGCCCTGCGTTGAGCACTCACCATCGAAATTTCCATCGACTACACGCGCCCATCTTGTCGTGGTGCCACCGGCATCTGCAATCAGTATCATGGCAAGTTGGTTAATTTATGCCGCTAAATTACGCCATCTTTGGCAAACGGCCAAACGGGGAGGAAATAAAAAAACGGCCGAACACAGGTGAACGGCCGGGGGATATGTCGAGATGTTGTGTCAGAAAATGCAAACAGCTCAAAGAGTGGCGAGGTCAGTTGCGAGGTCGGTGCCGAGGATGCGTCGGGCGCCGATGAAGTTGCGCGAGTAGTAACCGCCGTCGGGGAATCGCTGATATGTTACGCCCTTCTTTGTGGAAGCGTGGATGAAAGTGCATGAGCCATTAGAAGCATCGACCGAAACGACCATAGCGACATGGCCTACGCGGCCGCGGCCGGCGCTGCGGGAGCTGAAGAACAGGAGGTCGCCGGGACGGAGATTGTTGACCGACACCTTCTGACCCTGAAGATACTGTTCGCGGGAGCTGCGGTTGAGGGTGATGCCGAAGTTTTTATAGATATAGCTTGTGAAGCCCGAGCAGTCGAAAGCTTTGGGGCCAGAAGCGCCGAGCACGTAGCGAGTGCCGAGGAAACGTTCGGCATAGCTTACCATGCGTTCAGCCGTCGGGTCGGCTGCTTCGGGTTCGGCATTGATGTTTTCTTCACGGATGTCAGCAAAGGGAGTTGCCGCGCTTACCTCATCAAATGAAGCAGCTACGAAAGCGGGGGAACCGGCGAGGTTAGATTCGACCTGATTGTCGGCTATTTCAGAATGTGCTTTAGGGAGTTTCCATCCACCGGCGGCGAAAGCGGCTACAGATACAGCGCTGCAAGCGACGACGGCGACTAACGTTTTCCTTAAATCCATTGTAAATTTTTAATTTTATTAATTATGATGAATGTGCGGAGAGCACGTGTTTTATTTCAACACTGCAAAGTTAACACATTATTTCGCGTCGGCCAAACATTCAACAAACTGACTGCCAATGGATTTACATTTTTCAACTTTTATTTCCGGGGATTAAACATAATTTAGCAACCGCAATCTAATGTTAAATTAACAATAGAAATTCGCGCATAATATTACAAATATTAACTCGCGTTAACACGGCCGCGTTAAATCCGTTTTAATATTGCACACTTTGCGCGACAAATCCCGAATTTGTGCAACGGCCTTTTTGAGAAAAATATGCGATGGGGGTTGCGGGAAGAGGTCACTCAAAACGGAGACTCAAGTGTTCGCTCAGAGAGGACAATCAGAGAGGAAATTCAAAGTGGAAATTCAATGTGGTCGCTTATAGAGAACGCTCAATACGATCATTCGAAGGCTGCCATAAGTTCGCGGGAGAGTTCGCGCAGATTGCGACGGATTTTGCAATCCTGAATGAAGCCGATGATGCCTCCGACGACAGCGCCGGCGATACCGCCGACGAGCATAGGAGTGCTCAGCCTGAAGTAGTAGAGTAGCACCCCGAGCAAAGGGATCATACATCCGATCATAACCAACTTCATGCGAAGACGTGTGGCTATGATTTCGCGCACTGAACAGAGGAGGTCAACCGTGGTCATACGGCTGAGATCGAGAGTCTTAAGCTTATGCATCACATAGAAGCAGAAGCCAGAAGCAAGGCCGAAATAAGCCGCGGTGACGCAACAAACCCACACCGGCATACCGACGCGACAGAACACCATCGGAGCCATGGGAATCCAGACGGCAGCGACAATGCACAAGAGGCGATAACAGCGAATCAGCCAGTTGCGGCGTGAGCGCGCTGAACCGTCGGCCGCGCGCATGGCCGATTCTTGGCCGAGGGCGGAGGCTTCAGCCGCCGATTCGAGGCCTTTCCATCGTTTTTTCAGTTCGTCGAGTTGAGTGTTCATATGCGGAAGTGTATTAAGATCGTTAGTTAAATCATTCGTCGTTCTGCCGGATAAGACGTTGCTTAATGCGGTGTAGACGCGAGGCCACATTGTTGCGCCGGAGGCCGGTCATGGCGGCAATCTCGTCGTAGCTGTACTCATCGAGCCAGAGCATGATAAGTGCTTTGTCGAGTTTGCCGAGCAGGCCAATCATCTCATACATAGCGCGGAGGCGGTCGGCATGTTCATGGCTCTCGTCGATGATATTGCCGACCGGTTCGCCGTCGAGGTCCGACGTCGTGGCGGGGCGTCGTTCGTTGCGCCGGAGATCGGAGACGCACGTGTTGATGGCGATGCGGTAGATCCACGTAGACACCTTCGAATCGCCGCGGTAGGACGTCATGCCCTGCCATATGTTGGCCGTCACCTCCTGATAGAGATCCTTGAGATGCTCCTGATCGACGGCATACATAAAGCAGACCTTATATATAAGGCCCTTGTTCGCGTTGATGATTTCGAGGAATCGAGCGGTGAGTCGGTTTATGTCATCGTGTCGTGCCATGATGTTTTCTGCTTAATTTGACGCAGAAAATGCCGGAAAGTTTCCGGCATTTACAAAAAAATTTCCCGTAAGTCAAAAGCGTCAGAAGAGCCAGGCCGCGGTGATGGTCCAGTAGCGGTTGTGGCCGCTGATATCCGCGGTGCCGGTGGCGCCGACGGTTTTCAGTGCTTTCGTCAGGCCGATGCCGTAGCTTGCGCCCACCTGCAGATGGCTGAACAGCTCGGCGCCGAAGCCGAAATTCCACGACGTGTCGAACTTACGGTTGCGGTAGGCATTGCTGACGCTGCGGCCAGAAGTGAGGATGGCGAAGTCGGGGCCAGTGGTGAGGAACGGGCGGAAGACGTTGTTGATCACCGGGATGTTGATTTTCCACTTGAGATTGAGGGGGATGTCGATATAGTCGCGGTTGTCGCGCGTGATGCCGTTGTCGTCGAGCCACTGCGTGTTGCGGCGCACATACATGGCCGAGAGGTCGAGACCGATGCCAGTGGCGGGGAGCGTGAACTCCAACATAGCACCACCGGTGAAGCCGGCGCGGTTTTCAGAGTCGAAAGTCGACGAAGAGAAATGGAGCGAATTGACGGCGACACCGGCTTTGAGGCCGAAGCGCAACTGCGCCTGAGCGGGTATGGCCGACGATATAACTGCCACGGCAGCCACGAGGAATGAGATGAACGTTTTTTTCATGTTACAGCTATTTTAAATGGTTGTAAAATCAATCGGGATTAATCATTTCGAGGAACTGATCCTCATTAATAACAGGTATGCCCAGCTTCTGAGCCTTCTCGAGCTTCGCCGGGCCCATGTTTTCGCCGGCGAGCACATAATCGGTCTTTTGGGAAATCGAGCCCGAGTTTTTTGCGCCGTTGGCCTCGATAAGCTCCTTGTATTCGTCGCGCGAATGGCGGCTGAACGTGCCGCTGATCACGATGGTTTTGCCGGCGAGGCGGTCGGAGAGGGCCTGCTGCGCCTGCTCGCCGAGCGACATCTGCACGCCGGCCACGCGCAGACGCCCGATGATGCGCTGATTGGAGGGACGGCTGAAAAAGTCGACAATCGAGGCTGCGATGCGCGGGCCGACATCGTCGATCTCCGTGAGCTGCTCCGCGGACATCGACATCAGACGGTCGATATCGCCG
Source organism: uncultured Porphyromonadaceae bacterium (assembly GCA_902489785.1). GTDB lineage: Bacteria > Bacteroidota > Bacteroidia > Bacteroidales > Muribaculaceae > Paramuribaculum. The sequence continues at coordinate 5,678 of CABUBG010000059.1, read as the reverse complement.
ACCGCGCGGGCTATCTTCTTAGCGCCCGTCTCGCCAACGAACGGGATGGAGAGAGCGTAGATGACGCGTCCGAACGGGACAGTCTTGCTTTGCTCCAGACCCTCGAGGACACGCTCCGCGCTGCGCTGACCGAAGCCTTCGAGCGTTTCGAGCTGCTCGGCGGTGATGTCGTAGAGATCGGCAGGGTCACGGACGAAGCCCGCATCGTAAAGCGCCTGCGCCGTTTCCTCGCCGATGCCGTCGATGTTCATCATGCGGCGTCCCACGAAATGCTCGATGCGGCCTACGATCTGAGGCGGGCAGCCGTAGCAGTTGGGGCACACCCATGCCGCTTCGCCCTCGACGCGCACCAGCGGAGTGCCGCAGGCCGGACAGTGAGTGACGAACTTCACCGGCTGACTGCCCGGCTGACGCGCCGAGACGTCGACACCCGTGATCTTGGGGATGATCTCCCCGCCTTTTTCGACATAGAGCATGTCGCCGTCGTAGATGTCGAGCTGCCGGATTATATCCTCATTGTGGAGCGATGCGCGCTTCACTATCGTTCCCGACAGGAGCACAGGGTCGAGATTGGCCACCGGAGTGATCACGCCGGAGCGGCCTACCTCGAACGACACGAACTGCAACTTAGTCAGCGCCCTTTCGGCCTGAAACTTATAGGCGATGGCCCAGCGCGGGCTCTTGGCCGTGTAGCCGAGGTTGAGCTGCTGGCGCAGCGAGTCGACCTTAAAGACCAGCCCGTCGGTGGCCACAGGCAGATTCTTGCGCTCCGTGTCCCAGTAGCTGATAAATCGGTCCACCTCGTCGATGGAGTGTAGGCGCGTCATCACGTCAGACACCTTGAAGCCCCAGCTGCGCGCCGCCTGCATGTTGTCGTAGTGAGTGGCGCAGGGGAGGTTGTCACCGAGCAGATAATAGAAATAAGCGTCGAGGCCGCGACGCGACACCTCGGCCGAATTCTGCATTTTCAGCGTGCCGGACGCGGCGTTGCGGGGATTGGCGAAGAGCGGTTCCTCGTTGAAAGCGCGCTCGGCATTCAGGCGGTCGAACGCCTTCCACGGGAGGACGATCTCGCCGCGTATTTCGAAGCGGTCGGGCCATCCTTCGCCGCTGAGCTGCAGCGGGATGCTGCGTATGGTGATGACATTTTCGGTCACATCGTCGCCCTTCTCGCCATCGCCGCGGGTGACGGCGCGCACCAGGCGTCCGTGCTCGTAAAGCAGCGATATGGAGGTGCCGTCGAACTTCATCTCGCCGACGATGGTGACCTCCTCGCCGGGGAGCAGGTCGCGGCAACGGCTCACGAACTCATCGACCTCCTCCACCGAGTAGGTGTTGCCCAGCGAGAGCATAGGGCGCTCATGCACCACCTGCGTGAAGCCCTTCGAGAGGTCGCTGCCCACGCGGTGAGTGGGCGAATAGGGGTCGTCGAGCTCCGGGTGCTCGCGCTCGAGAGCCTCGAGCTCCTTCATGAGCATGTCGAAATCGCGGTCGGAGATGACCGGGGCATTCATCACGTAATAATTATAATTGTGTTGGTTGAGCTCGCGTCTCAACTCATCGATGCGTTGTTTAGCGTTGTCCATAATGCGCAGGCTTTTGGAATAATCAAGGCAAAGATACAATAATATCTGAAGAGTTGATGTTTTTTCGCTACCTTTGCATCAAAATAACCACAACGATGAAACTACTTTCAATGATACTACCGGCCATAATGCTGATGGCCTGTTCGTCGGGGGCGGCTGACAAGAGTGCCGAAGCAGCCGCGCAGGCTGAAACGGCCGAAACGCCGAAGTGGCCCGCATTCAATGCCGACAGCGCTTTTGCCTTCACAGCCCGTCAGGTGGATTTCGGGCCCCGCGTGCCGGGCACGCCGGCTCACCGCCAGTGCCGCGATTATCTCACCGAAAAGCTTGCCGGCTACGGCGCCGACACGGTGATGGTGCAGGAAGCCACGGTGACGGCCTTCGATGGCACCCGTCTGCCCATGGCCAACATCATGGCCCGCTTCAACGCCAAGGCACCGCGCCGCATACTGCTCGCCGCCCACTACGATACGCGACCCTGGGCCGACGAGGACAAAGATGAGAGCAAGCGTCGCACGCCGCTTGACGGCGCCAACGACGGTGCGAGCGGCGTGGCCGTGATCCTCGAGATAGCCCGCAACCTCCAGCAGCAGGCGCCGGGGATAGGCGTCGACGTGCTTCTGACCGACGTGGAGGACTACGGGTCGCACGACGACGAAAGCACCGGCGAGTCATCGTGGGCTCTCGGCGCCCAATACTGGGCGGCGCACACGCCCTACACCAGCGCCCGGCAGCGTCCCGCCTACGGCATACTGCTCGACATGGTGGGCGGCCGCAACGCCAGCTTCTGCCGCGAATATCTCTCAGAGTCGGTGGCACCGGTTGTCAACAGCAAAGTGTGGCAGGCCGCGCGCGCCGAAGGTATCAGCCGGTTTGTCGACGAGCAACGCGGTGGCGTGACCGACGACCATATCTTCATAAACCGCGCCGGCATCCCGTGCATCGACATCATCGAATGCGCCAATCCCGAGACAGGCTCCTTCCCGCCCACATGGCACACCACCGACGACAATATCAAGAATATCGACCCCTCCACACTCGGCGATGTGGGCCGCACGCTCATGCGCGTGATCTACACCGAGAGCCCGCAGTGAGCCATTAGTGAGCCGTGTTGAGCTATGTTGAGCCGACAAAAGCCAAATAAATTTGGTTAAGCGCACTACTTTTTCGTATATTTGCCAAATAAATTTCCACAAGACATGACAATCGACGAGATACAAGATGAAATAATCGACGAATTTTCGGAAACCGACGACTGGATGGACCGGTATGCCATGATCATCGATCTGGGCAACTCGCTGCCGGCCATCGATCCGAAGTATAAGACGCCCGAACACCTCATCGAAGGCTGCCAGAGCCGCGTGTGGCTCAACGCCGAAGAGAAGGATGGCAAGGTTTATTACACCGCCGACTCCGACGCCATCATAGTGAAAGGGATCATAGCGCTTCTGATACGCGTGCTCAACGGGCAGACACCCGACGACATCATCCATGCCGACCTCTACTTCATAGACCGCATCGGTCTGGCCGAGAACCTCTCCCCCACCCGCTCTAACGGCCTGCTGGCCATGGTGAAACAGATGCGTCTCTACGCGCTGGCCTTCAAGAGCCGCGACGATCTCCACCGCAATCAATAATCCAATTATCAATATCATGTTTAAAAATCAACCCAAAGGATTGTATGTGCTCGCGCTCGCCAACACCGGCGAACGCTTCGGCTACTACACGATGCTGGCCATTCTTCTGCTGTTTCTGCAGGCCAAATTCGCTCTATCGACAGCGACAGCCGGCATCATCTACTCAACATTCCTCGCCCTGGTGTATTTCATGCCTATGGTGGGCGGCGTCATCGCCGACAAATGGAACTTCCAGAAAACAGTCACCCTCGGCATCATCGTGATGTTTCTGGGATATCTGGTGATGGCCATCCCCACCTCAATGCCGGAAGGATCGGCCTTTGCCTCACCCGCATTCTACATCATGCTGCTGGCGCTGCTGCTGATCTCATGCGGCACCGGTCTGTTTAAAGGCAACCTTCAGGTGATGGTTGGCGACCTCTACGACAATCCGCGCTACAGTTCGAAACGCGACGTGGCCTTCTCACTCTTCTACATGGCCATCAACATCGGCGCCATGTTTGCCCCGTCGGTCACCGAATCGCTCTGCCGCGTGGCTCTTTCAGCCAAGGATCTCGTCTATGACCCCGCCATTCCCGGCCTCTGCAACAGCTTCATAGCCGGCGACGCCCTTGAGCCTGACAAATATGCCACGCTTCTCAGTTTTGCGGGCAATCCGGCCGATCTGATGGCATGGTGCAAGACATATATGGCCACGATCTCGACCGGCTACAGCTACGCATTTGCCGTGGCCTGCTGTTCGATGGTCATCTCCTTCCTCATCTATAAGATCGGACGCAGGACCTACAACGGCACCTCCGACAGCAAAGCCGCCGCATCGGCAACCTCATCGCACGCTCCCGAGCTTACCAAAGCCCAGACCAAAAGCCGCATCACAGCGCTTCTGCTCGTATTCACCGTGGTGATTTTCTTCTGGATGGTATTCCACCAAAATGGCTTGACACTCACAAAATTCGCAGAAGTGTTCACCCGGCCCGAATGTGGCGGATGGACGCGCATCGCATTCAATGTGTGGGCATTGGCCACAATCGTCGTTGCCATCTATGCCACTTTCAGCCTCATCCAGAGCAAAAAGACGGCATCGCGCCTTATCTCGGCTCTCGTGCTTGTGGCCGCATGCGTGGGACTCTACCTCTTCTATCACTTCACCGAAGATCCCGTCAGCAACATCCAGCCACAGATCTATCAGCAATTCAATCCCTTCTATGTCGTAGCCCTCACGCCATTCTCAGTAGCCATCTTCTCATGGCTTGCCAAAAAGGAGAAAGACCCGTCGGCACCGCGTAAGATCGGCTACGGCATGCTCGTTGCCGGCCTCGGCTTCCTTGTAATGGCAATCGGATCAATCGGCCTCGGTGTGGCGCCCTCCGAAGGACAAGGCTCCACCCTCGTAAGCCCCAACTGGCTCATGAGCACCTACCTTGTGCTCACGTTCGCCGAATTGCTCCTCTCGCCCATGGGCATCTCATTCGTATCAAAAGTGGCTCCTCCGAAATATAAAGGCGCAATGATGGGTTGCTGGTTCGGCGCCACAGCCATAGGCAACTTCCTCACTGCTATCCCGGCAATGCTCTGGGACAAGATCGATGTCAGCCTGCTGTGGACCATACTGATCGCGCTCTGCCTAATTTCAGCCGCTTTCATCTTCTCAATCATGAAGAAACTCGAAGCCGCCACCAACGATCAGCCCTCACCTGTGGCCGATCAGCTTGAGACCGTTGAGGACGACGCCATCTAAAAAACACACCTACGGCTCATACAACCGTTAGCTGAAAACATGAAGGAGAGGTTGTGTCAAAATAGGCGCAGCCTCTTTTTTAGATTCCATCCCGCCGGCAACGCTCCGCGAAACTCGTTGCTTCCCATCTTTTGGATGAAGAGAACTGTCATTGCAGAATGAACACGGCCATCTACATAAATGTTGTTAGATAAAACGACATCAAAAACCTCACCATTATGATACCGCGACTCATCCACACCCTCATATTCATGCTGCTGGCAGCAATAACCGTAGTCATGACATCGGCCATCGGAGCTTACATCAACCGCCGCTTTCTCAACCGTCATAACCCACAGGCGGTATCCGCTGATGCGGTCAAAAATACTTTTGGCAAAAAAACGTCAAAATAAATCCGGACAAAACGATGGCGCATTAAAATATTTTGCTTAACTTTGCACCGCATTTCCGGTAAAGGGAAGCTGCCTCGGGGTGTAGCACAGTTGGCAGCGCGCCACGTTCGGGACGTGGAGGTCGGAAGTTCGAGTCTTCTCACCCCGACAAGACAAGTTAAAAATCCTACAGCTGATTGCTGCGGGATTTTTTGTGTTTTTGGGGGATCTGTGGAGAAGGGGCTAAAGATTGTATTTTAAGGGTTTGAAGGTCATTAAGGCCTTTAAAGTGGCTCAAGCCGAAATTCCGGTGCATTTGTTAAAACAAGGAGAATAAAGTGTTAAA
>CABUBG010000058.1:0-14283 GCA_902489785.1 uncultured Porphyromonadaceae bacterium | reverse complement strand
AGGAGTGAGGAGAATCTCAGCGGCTGAGTTTTCGCACTTCGTATTTTAATTTACGGCGTGGCGGATGTGTTTGGTGATAACTGATAGATTTGAGTGATTTGATACCAGTCGGGGGGGGGATTCGGTGGGGAAAATTTGTCGCGGCACGCAGAATGTGCTACATTTGTGGCAAATATTTTTGATATGTTGAAAAAGATTATTGCGGCAGCCATTGCGGTTGCATCGGTGATGCCGGCAGGCGCGGCGGAAGCGGCGGACGTGTCAGACGTTTCCGCTGTGGATTTCAAGTATTATCCCTATGAGCTTCAGCTGCGCCATGCGTTTAATCTCTCGACCATGTCGCGCCGGTCTACACCCGGTGTGCAGGTGGAGATCACTGTCGATGGTGTGAAGGGCTATGGTGAGGCTTCGATGCCGCCCTATCTCGGCGAGTCGGAGGAGTCGGTGTCGGCATTTCTGTCGCGCGTCGACCCGCAGCGGCTGTCAGATCCGTTTGCGATGGAAGAGATACATAGCTATCTCGACTCGCTGTCGACCGGTGACAGGGCTGCCAAGGCAGCGATCGACATCGCACTGCACGATATCATGGGAAAGATTGCCGGGCGTCCGTGCTACAGCCTCTTCGGACTGACGCCGGGCGAGATGCCATATACGTCGTTTACCATCTCCAATGATACGCCCGAGGCGCTGGAGCGCAAACTCGCTGAGTCGGAGCCTTATCGCATCATCAAAGTGAAGATGGGCGTGAAGGGCGACCGCGAACTTATTGAATGGATACGGAGCCGCACCGACCGGCCGATATGCGTCGACGTCAACCAGGGGTGGAAGACCCGCGAGGAAGCTCTCGAGAATATACTGTGGCTTGCCGACCGCAATGTGATCTTTGTGGAACAGCCTATGGCAAAGGATGATATCGAGTCGCACCGCTGGCTCAAAGAGAGGTCGCCGCTGCCTATCGTGGCCGATGAGGCTGTGCAGACCTCGGCCGACATCCCGGCGCTTGCCGACGCTTACGACGGCATCAACATCAAGCTGATGAAGAGCGGCGGCCTGCATGAGGCTTATAAGATGGCTGTGCTGGCCAAGGCTCTCGGGCTGAAAGTGATGCTGGGGTGCATGACGGAGACATCGTGTGCCGTGACGGCAGCGGCACAGCTTGCGCCGCTTGCCGAGTGGGTCGACCTCGACGGCAACCTGCTGATTTCCAATGATATCTTTAAAGGGATGCAGGTCATCGACGGCCGCGTGACGCTCAGCCGCCTGCCCGGCCTCGGCCTGACGCCGGCAGCGGATTGATGAGGGATTTATTGTCGAACCGGCTCTTATAAGAGAGGATAGCATATAAGAAAAGCTCTTGTAACTTTGAGGGTTACAAGAGCTTGGCCTTTAGTAGCGGGGGCAGGACTCGAACCTACGACCTTTGGGTTATGAGCCCAACGAGCTACCACTGCTCCACCCCGCAATGCGGTTTTGTGAGTGCAAAGGTAGGGAGATTTTTTGGAATGACAATAGATGGGGATGGATTTGTGGATTAAAAAATGTTAATGGGGTAATTGGGGCTGAGGAGGTAGCTAATTTAGCTGGGGTAGCCGGGGTAGCCGGGGTAGCTGGGGTAGCCGGGGTAGCTGGGTAGCTAACTTAGCAGGCGGTTGGGGGCATAGTCTGGCGGGAGCCGAGCCGTTAGGCGGGGGCGCCGCGAAGGGCGTGGGTGTTCTTTTCGCGGGCCGAAAAGAACCAAAAGGCCAAGGGGCGCGTCGAAAAGCGGACGGTCGGGGCTGATGGCCGCGGCGCGTCGGGGCGGCGAAACTCGCTTCGCTCAGACATCGCCGCCCTTTTCGCCCCGCCGCGGCCGCCCTCCCTGCTTTTCTCCAATGCGCCCTGCCATCCGGGCGGGGTAGGCTGGCAGGAATGTGGGCGAGAGGGCTGGCGGTGGATTTAGCTCATTTAGCTGGGGTAGCTAAGGTAGCTTATTTGGATGCGGGGCCGGTATGGGCTGAGGCGTCAGGCGAGGCGGCGGGGGTGCTGGGTGCGTCGGTGGGAGTGGAGCCGTTAGGCGAGGCGGTGGGAGCTGCGGGAGTGGAGCCGCTGGGCGAAGCGGTGGAAGCTGCGGTTGCTGAGCTGTCAGGCGAGGCGGTGGGGGATGAGGCCGGGAGGGAGCCGGTGGACGTGGGGGTGAAGAGGCGGGCGAGGTGGCGCTGGCGGAAGCGTTCGAGGAGCTCCCAGAAATTGGGGACGAAGAGGGTGCCGACGATGGCGTTGACGGCCATGCCGAAGACTACGGCGGAGGCTAAGGCGATGCGGCTTGCGGCACCGGCGCCTGTGGCGAAGAGCATAGGCATGACACCGAAGACGAAGGCGAGCGCGGTCATGAGGATGGGGCGGAAACGTATGCGGCCGGCATCGGCGGCTGCCTGTCGTATAGGCACGCCCTGTTTGCGGAAGTCGATGGCGTATTCCACGATAAGGATGGCATTCTTGGCCGACAGACCCAGCAGGAGGATGATGCCGATCTGCGTGTAGATGTCGATGCTCTGCTGCATGATAAGACAGCCTATGACGGTGCCGAGGATGGCCGTAGGCATGGAGATGACCACGGCGATCGGGTCGGTGAGACTTTCATACTGTGCGGCGAGCACGAGGAGCGTGACGATAACGGCGAATATCATCACGACGGCGACGGTGGTGCCTCCCTGCGTTTCCTGATAGGCCTCACCGGTCCAGGCGTAGGAATAGTCGGTGCCTACAGATTCGCGCACGGCCTGCTCCATGGCTTCGATGGCCTGTGATGAGCTTGTACCGCCGGCGGGCACGGCTGTGAGCGAGGCGGTGGAATACATGTTGTAGCGGTCGATCGACGACTGTCCCGACGTGGGCTTCACGGTCATGAAGGCCGAGAAGGGAACCATGTCGCCGGCGGCATTGCGAGTGGAGAGGCGCAGCACGTCGTCGGGGTTGGTTCGGGCAAGCGCCTCGCCCGACAGCTGCACCTCATAGACGCGGCCGAACTCATTGAAATCGTTGACATAACGCTGCCCGGTGAAGGCCGTCAGGGAGCTGAAAATGTCGGCCAGGTCGAGGCCCAGCGTCTCCACGCGGTCGCGGTCGACGACGATCTTATACTGAGGCACGCTGCCCTCGTAGAGCGACGTCACGGAGGCTATTCGCGGGTCGGCCTTTGCTTTCTCGATGATGGCCTGCAGAGCCATACCCATGGCTTCGGAGCCGTGGTTGTTGATGTCGAGAAGCTGCATCTCCAATCCTGACGACATGCCGAGACCCGGGATCGACGGCGGATTGACGGCAAAGATCTGCGCTTCCTGAATGTCGGCGCAACGGCGTTCGAAATCGGCGATGACGGCATCGGCGGTATTATCCTTGCCCTTGCGCTCCGACCACGGTTTCAGCGTAACGATGAGCGCGCCCATATTGCTGCCGCTGCCGCCGAGGAATGAGAAACCGGAAATAGATATGACATTCTTGACGTTGGGGTTTTCGCCCAAACGCTTAGTGGCTTCGGCGAGCACCTTCTCGGTGCGGTCGACTGCCGCACCCGTGGGCAGTTGCACAGAGCCCATGAAATAGCCCATATCTTCTTCGGGCACATAGGATGTTGGCATCTTGAGGAATCCCCAGAAAGCGGCCGCCGTGATGATGATATATGCGCAAATGGCCACGGCCGGGCGCTTCAGGAAAGTCCCGACGATGCGCATATAAGCGGCAAGCGTTGCGGCGAAACCTTTGTTGAACCAACGGTAGATGAAGAATTTAGGCTTACCGTCGGACGGGCGCAAGAAGAGAGCGCACATGGCCGGCGTGAAAGTCAGGGCATTGAAGCCCGAGAAGGCCGTCGACACGGCGATTGTCAGGGCAAACTGTTTGTAGAGCTCGCCCGTGATTCCCGATATGAAAGCCGTGGGGATGAACACCGACAGGAGCACCAGCACTTCGCCGATGACAGGTCCCTGCAGTTCCTTCATGGCCTTGATGGCGGCCTGACGCGGCGTCATCAGCTTTTTGTCGACTATTCGGGCGCAGTCTTCCACCACCACTATGGCGTCGTCGACCACAATGGCGATAGCTAAGACGAGACCGAACAGAGTGAGCGTGTTGAGTGTGAACCCCATCAGTTTCATCACGGCGAAAGTGGCGATGAGCGAGACGGGGATGGTGAGCATCGGGATGATGACGGCTCTCCAGCTCTGGAGGAAGAGGAGGATGACGACCATCACTATGAGGGTGGTTTCGACAAAGGTCACGAGCACATCGTCGATCGATTCGGTGACGAAATCCGTCGAGTTCATGATCACGCGATAGTGGACGCCGTCGGGGAAATAAGCCGACAGCTCATTGAGACGCTTCTGCACATTGGATGCCACCTCAAGGGCATTGGCACCCGGCAGCTGATAGACGCCCAGCAGGCCGGCCGGCTGCCCGGAAACGAGAGCCGTGTTGCCATAGGTGTCGCTGCCCAATTCGATTTTCGCCACGTCGCGGAGGCGAAGCAGCGAACCATCGTCGCCGGTGCGCAGGATGATATTGCCGAACTGCTCCGGCGTGACGAGGCGTCCCTGAGCCGTCAGCGTGTATTCAAACTGTGCGGCATCGCCTTCAGCAACCGGGGCGGCTCCGACATCGCCTGCCGACACCTGGATGTTCTGCGACTGTATGGCGTTGCTGACATCGGCCGCCGTGATGCCGCGCTGACGCATGATGTCGGGGTCGAGCCATATGCGCATGCTGTATTGACCGGCACCAAAAGCGCCGACCTGACCGACGCCTTCGACACGCGACAGCTCGTCGACGAGGTTGAGCTTCGCATAGTTGGTGAGATAGAGAGCATCGTAGCGCTGCGGATCGTCGCTCTCGATGGCCACGAACATGATGATGTTGCTCGAACGTGACATCACGTTGACGCCCTGTTGCTTAACGGCTTCGGGTAGCGTGGGCTCGGCAAGTTGCAGACGGTTCTGCACCTTGACCATGGCCATGTCGAGGTCGGTGCCTGTCTCAAACGTGATGGTGAGCATGTAGCTTCCGTCGGAACCGGAAGAAGAGCTCATATACAACATGTTCTCCACACCGTTGATCTGCTCTTCGATGGGGACGCCGACGGTAGATGCCACGGTCGAAGCGTCGGCACCGGGATAGGTGGCGGAAACCATCACGGTAGGAGGGGTGATGTCGGGGTACTGAGCCACCGGCAGAGTCTTCACCGTGAGCAATCCGGCGAGAATCATGAACACAGCCAGAACGATGGCGAATATCGGGCGGTTAATAAAAAATTTCGAGAACATGCTCAATGGTGCTTGATGCGGTAGATCCGCACTGGTTAGTCGTTTAGAAAGTTAAAATGGAGGCAGGGCGCTTATTTTTCCATGACAGGCCTGATGGTCATGCCGTCGCGCTCTTTCAGGAGCGCACGTGTGACATAAGGCGTGCCGGGAGTGATACCGGAGGTGATGATGCGCATGCTGTCGAGGACGATATCGCCCGTGCGCACCGGGGTGTAGACAACCTTGTCGGAATCGTTGACGGTGAAAAGATAGCTGCCGAGCTGATCAGACGAGAGAGCCGCATCCTTGACGATGATGGCATGCGGGTCGGACTGCGAGGGAAGCGAGATGGTCACGTACATGCCGTCGTGGAGGTTGCCGGCGGTGTTGTCAACGGTCGCGTGAAGGTCGAGCGTGCCGGTCGAGGTGTCGACCTGCGGAGATATGTAGGTGAGACGGGCGAAATAGTTCTGCGGGATCTCCTGCTGAAATTTCAGCGGGATTGAATCGAGGTTGATGGGGAACCTTTCGCGGTCGAGAAGGATCTGCTGCATCGCTTTGTCGTCGACATGGAAATCGGCATAGAGAGTGGCGTCATCGTAAATGGTGGCGAGACGGACCGGGGCGGCTGCACCGTCGACGTAGGATCCGACATCAAGCGCGGAGCTGCTCATATGGCCACGGAAAGGGGCATAAACCCGGCAATAGCCGAGATTGGTGCGGGCGGTGCGGAGTTCGGCTTCGGCGGTGCGGATAGCGGCCTCGGCTTGCTGCAGCGCGCTTTTTGCCTTGTTGACTTCCATCTGCGACACGGCATCGCTCCGGAGAGCCTTCGACATGGCGGCATATTGTGCGGCGGCATATTCGCGGTTGCTCCGTGCCGTGGCCAGAGCGGCTTCGGCTTGCTGGACGGCGTCGCGATACTGCGTATCCTCGATTGTGAACAGCAGCTGTCCTTTCTCAACGAGTTGCCCGCCGCTGTAGTTCTGCGAGATGAGAGTGCCGCTGACGCGAGCCACAAGGTCAACTACGGTGTTGGCTTTGAGGGTGCCGGGATAGGAATGGTAGATGACCACGGAATCGGACATGGCCCGTGCGACATTTATCTGAGGCGAGGGCTCGCCGGATGAGTTCTTTTTGCCCGAACAGGCCGCGAGGGATGCTGTGGCGGCTGCGAGGCATATAATAGCGTAGGCTTTCATGATTGAATTGTGTTGGCCGGTTGAAAGATGAATTTTAGTTATGAGGGAGTTAATGTGATGTCTGCCATCCGCCGCCGAGGGCTTTGTAGAGAGTGACGAGGGCGGCAGCCGCACTTCCGCGGGCGGCGACAAGGCGGTCGGTGTAGTCGAAGAGCGTGATCTGAGCCTGAGCTACGCTGAGGAAGTCGGATAGCCCTTGTTTATAGAGGTTGAGTGAGAGATCCATCTCCTTCTGCGCCTGCTCTACGACCGTCTCCAGCGAGGCGATGGTGTGCAGCTGGCCGGTGTAGTCGGAAAGAGCGTTGTTGGTTTCCTCAAACGCCGTGAGGAGAGTGAGATTGTAGCTGTCGATGGCGATCTGCATCTGTTCGCGAGCCGAGGCGAGGGATGCGTTGCGGGCCATGCCGTCGAATATGGTCCATGACAGGCGCGGGGCTATGGAGTAGGTCATCGAGCGGTTGTCGAAGAGATCGCCGAGGCGGTGTGCGGCCACACCCACCGAGCCTTCGAGCGTCAGGGTGGGAAGGAAATCTTTTTTTGCGATGCCAACGGCGGCAGCCGCGGAAGCCATGTCGCATTCGGCCTGCCGCACATCGGGGCGGCGCCGCAGCAAGTCGGCAGGGACACCGATTGCTACGAGCCGTTGGTAGTCGGGCAGCGGTTCGGGCGTTTCAAGCCATTGCTTGATGTCGTCGGAATAGCAGCCTACGAGCACGGCGAGCATGTTGATGCTGCGGTCGATGGAAGTGACGAGGCTGGGGATCGAGGATTCGGTCGAATAGTAGACCGTCGAGGCCTGGGCGACGTCGAGCGCCGAGTTGAGTCCGGCCTCATGGCGCGCTTCGGCAATCTTAAGCACCTTTTTCTGGGATTCGAGCTGAGAGCGTGTAACCTGAAGCTCCTCCTGAAGCGTGCGCAGCTGCAGATAGTTGGTGGCTATCTCGGCGCAGAGGCTGTTCATGGTGGCGAGATAGTCGGCGGCCGAAGCGTTGTACTGCACCTTGAGCTCTTTGACCTGCGAGTTTATTCGGCCGAAGAGATCAATTTCCCAGGCCATGTCGACGGATGCAGAGAAATAGTCGGTGGCCGAAGCGGGAGTGGAGATCGACGTGAGGTTGCCCGACTGCCGGCTTTTCGACCATCCGGCGCCGATGTTGAGCTGTGGGTAGTAGGCCGACTTGGCCTGACGTACGGACTGGCGGGCAATGTTGATGCGGCGGGCGGCAACGGCGACGTTGAAGTTGTTGTCGATGCCGCGGCTGATGAGGGAGTCGAGGACAGGATCACCGAAGCCGCTCCACCAGTTGTCGTCGGTCGGAGAGGTCTGATAGAAAACGGAATTGTAGGACCATTGTTGCGGCAACTGCGCATCCATCGTTTCGGGCTGGGAAGCAGAGGCGAAAATTGCGGAAGCTGCGGCAACGGCTATTGACGTAAATATTCTCATAATCGGATAGAGGTTACAGCAATATTATAACCTCCTCCGCGCCGTGATTGTTCGGCGAAAGAATGTTCAGGTCTATTTCATGAACACGAGATAGACGGCGGCGATGAGCAGGAAGAAAGCGAGGATATGGTTCCAGCGTATCTCGAAGCCCTCGAAGGCCCAGAAGCTAAAGATGACGAATACGGTGAGTGTGATGACTTCCTGTATGACCTTGAGCTGGATGAGGGAAAACGGGCCGCCATTGCCCTCGAATCCGATGCGATTGGCGGGCACCTGAAAACAATATTCAAGAAGCGCTATGCCCCATGACAGGAGTATGATTCCGTAGAGAGGCCAGTTGGAAGTGACGCCGGAGGCGGAAAGCTTCAGATGCCCGTACCAGGCAAAGGTCATGAACACGTTGGATATGATCAGAAGCAGAAGGGTAAGCAGAGCAGTCAGCATAACGTCAGTGATGATGATTCAATGCCGCAAAGGTAGCGAATAATCCGCATAACGGGCATCAATTGTTTCCGATCTTTCGTCCGGTAAGGTCGTCGTTCTCGATTGTTTTCGCTGTTTTCTTGACTTGCGCGTTGATGGATCCGAAGCGGTAGGATAAGGATATCTGGAATCTGGAAGTGTTATATTGTGTGGAGTAGAAGGTCTGACGCATGGCCATGTTGACAGACTCGCTTTTGAAGCGGTTGCGTGACGGATAAATCGGATCCCAAGTGCTGAGGCGTACGGTGAGCCGGTCTTCTTTGAGGAAAGACCGCTGAAGGCTGATACCGTAGTCGAAAACGGATATGCCTACCGGCGATGACTTGGAGTAAAGTCCGTTAATACCGCCAGTCCATACCGATCCCATGAGCTGGGCGCTCAGTTTCCAGGGGAGTTTCTGGGAGATGCGCATGAACGCGCTGCCTGACCATCCCCGGTTGGCGATGTCGAGTGACGGGTTGGAATAGTGGTTGTAGGAAGCGTTGCCGTTGAGCATGACCGTAGTCTTTTTGCCGGCGGTCCACTGAAGGAAGAGTCCGGTATCAAAGGATTTGTTTCGGCCTGCGTTGGCATAATCGGAATAAATGATGTCGTCGCGGATGTATTGGACTGAAACGATATCGTTGTCGGTGAAGCCGTAGGAAGCGGTGAAATCGACATTTATCTTTTGGCCGATGAGGCTATAGTTGAGCGACAGGGATGAGTTGCGGGCACTTCCGAGGTCGGGGTTGCCTTTCGATACGGAGCTTGGGGTGGAGCTGACTGCCGGGTTGAGGTAGCTTATGCCGGGGCGGTTGATGCGGGTGCCGAAAGACAGTTTTATAGAGTTGGCGTCGTTGATGTCGTATGAAACGGCGGCGTTTGGCACCCAGTCGCTGAGGTTGCTTGCGAAAGAGGGATGGCTCCCGTCGGCATATTCGGCCTTGAGTCGGGAGAATTCGTAGCGGAGACCGCCGCGGAGGCTGAAGCGGCCGAGGCGCAGGCGATAATCGGCGTAGGCGGCCGCTACGTGAGTGAGATGTGTGAAGTCGAGAGTCGGCTGGTTGTCGTAGTCGATATAGTTCTGTGTGGTGCGGCTGTGGTTGTCGCGATAGATATATTTTGCACCGAGATTCAAGGTGTGAATGCCGGCGAAGGGTCTGCACCAGTCAAACTGGAACGTGTGCTCGATGAAGTCGAGTTTGAAATCGGACAGGATGCCGGTGTAGGGAACGGGCATATTGACCATATCGGAGTAAAGTGTCGAGCTGTTGTTGGTCTGATTGGTGGTGGATATCATGTAGGAGAGAGTGAGATTCTCACCCGGCCGGTGTGTGGAGTGCTGGTAATTGAAGTTGCCGTTGATGTCGAAATACCGGTAGGGATTCTGGTGTGTCGATGTGTTGTAGCTGTAGATTTTGGAGCCGTCGGCAGCCATGAGTTTATTGGAGCCTTCGGAGCGAACATTGATATCATAGTAGTAGCCTCCGAACTCGGCTGTAAAGAGGTTGAGGGAATCGAGCTCATAGCTTCCGTCGAGACCGAACCAGGTGATCCACCCGGGATTTTTTGAATGTCCTTCGCTGACTAGCGTATTACCGGAGTCATCGTAGACCGTTTCGGACAACTGACTGTTTTTTGTCTGTCGTTTGCTCAAGTATTGTCCGCCGGCGTAGAGCGAGAGCGTCACTTTGTCGATTTGGGTCGATCCCCAGAAGTTTGGCGTCGGGACGCCGGTCTGTGTGTCGTAGTTTAGTGAAACGTTGCCGGTTACGCCTCTCATGGTCGTGGATTCGAGCGTGACGATGTTGAGGATTGCGCCGACGCCTTCGGCATCCTCGCGTGCTCCCGGGTCGGTGATCACTTCGATTTTCTTGATCATTGAGGCGGGAATGGCTTTGAAGATATCTTTGGCGTTGCGGGTGAAAGAGTTGTTGGGACGGCCGTTTTTGTAAATTTTGAAATTGGAAGATCCTTTGACGGTGATGTTGCCTTCGGCGTCGACGCTGACGAGCGGAACCCGTCGCAGCATCTCGTCGAGTGTGGCGGTTTTGGAGTCGTCGTCGGCCTGTACATCGTAGCCAATTCGGTCGATTTCTTTTGTGACGAGCGGTTTTGTGGCTGTGACAGTGACTTCTCCGAGCATGCGGTCGTCGGATTTCACGGTGAGAGTGCCGAGATCGGCCGACGGAGCTTCGGATGAAACCGAGAATGATCGGCTCAGCGGGGCGCGGCCAACGGAAACGAGGCGCAGCGTGTAGCTGCCCGGGGATTTGAGCGAGAGGGAGAATGAGCCGTCGTCGGCGGTGACGCCATGGGCGGCGACTTTGGTGGTGTCGGACTGGGGATAAACGCGGACGGTGGCGAAAGCTTCGGGCTCTCCGATGGAGTCGGTGACGGTGCCGCTGACGTTATAGCCGGCGGCATGGCACATTGCGGTGAGCAGGATGGCTATAGCGGCGGCCGAGATGAATCTTTTCATTTGCAAGAGTTATGATGTGTGATGAGTGCACCTGCAATTGAAGGTGTACAGCTATATGACGTAAGAAATGTGGGAAAAGTTACATCACATCAGAAAAAAAGTATGAGGGGCGGGGGCGAAAATCAGCGGTCGTTGTTGAAGAGCTTGTCGTTTTCGTCGAGGTGATAATAGCGGGCGAGAGTGGCGATGAATTTTGATATCTGAGTGAGAGCGCTTTGCGTTTCGGGAGATATGTCTTTGTGGCTCAGGCGCATGAGAAGCATGGCGTAGAGAGCGTTGAAGCAGGTCTCAATTTCGCCGGCTTTGTTTTCGCCGGCCTTGGCGCGGAGCTCGACAATGAAGGGGAGGGTGCGGTAGAACTGCGAGGAATAATCGGCGAAGCGCGGATCTTTAAGAAGCTTCTGATGTAGGTCGGCGAGCGCGGAGAGGGTGTTGCGGTTGATCTGGAGGTGGCCTTTCTGTTCGACATTCTCGCGGCGCATCATGTCGATGAGCGACTCATACCAGCGGCGCATTTCGGTGCGCTGTTCGGGCGTGAGGTTTTCGTAGCGGTCGATGACGTTGGCCTGGATGCGGTCGATGTCGAGGCCGTTGGCGCGGATGAGGTCTTCGATCTGCCACATGTAGAGGAGATACTCGGCTATGTTTTCTTTGCGTTTCTGTGAAGCGATGTACATGGATGCGGTGGAGGCGGGAGGGATGATGTTGATGTAAAGATAACAGACCGGGGCGCCGCGATGTTCAGCTGATGTTGGCGATGCTGTAGATGTCGGCGAATACGCCGGCGGCGGTCACGGCAGCTCCCGCGCCATAGCCTTTGATGACCATGGGGTATTCTTTGTAGCGTTCGGTTGTGATAAGAATCACGTTGTTGCTGCCTTCGAGATTGTAGAAAGGGTGGGAGCTGTCGACTTCTTCAAGGCCAACTGAGGCTTTGCCTTCATCGAGGCGTGCGACATAGCGGAGTCGGCAACCGCGGGCTTCGGCTTCGGCGCGGCGGCGCTCCATCTCGACGTCGACCGGCGGGAGAGCTTGGAAGAAACTGTCGATGGAGCCGTGGAAGAGGCTGTCGGGGAGGATGGGGGAGGCCTCGACATCGTGCTGCTCGATAGCGTAGCCGGCTTCGCGGCTGAGGATGACCAGCTTGCGGATCACGTCGATGCCGCTGAGATCGACACGCGGGTCGGGCTCGCTGTAGCCGGCGTCGCGCGCTCCGGCAATGGCGCGGCTGAGGGGTGTGTCGGCGCTGATGTTGCTGAAGATGTAGTTTAGCGTTCCGGAAACGACGGCTTCGATGCGGAGGATGCGGTCGCCGCTGTTGATGAGATTGTTGATGGTGCCGATGATGGGGAGTCCGGCACCGACGTTGGTCTCAAAGAGGTAGCGCACGTCTTTTTTGCGGGCGGTCTGCTTGAGAAGCCGGTAGTGATCGTAGGGGCCGGAGGCGGCTATCTTGCTTGCGGTGACGACGTTGATGTTGTTGGCGAGCAGGTCGAGGTAGAGATCGGCGATCTCGGGGCTGGAGGTGCAGTCGACAAACACGGAGTTGAAGATGTTCATGTCGATGACGCCGTCGGCTATTGAGCGGGGCGTTGAGGGAACGCCCTGGCGGTCGAGGAGCGAGCGGTAGTCGCTGAGGTCGATGCCTTCGCGGTTGAAGAGAACTTTTTTGGAATTGGCAATGCCCACAACCTTTAGCTCCAGAGCCTTCTGCTGCAAAAGATTTGCTTGCTGACGGGCGAGCTGCTGGAGCAGGTGACACCCAATGTTGCCAATTCCGACTATGAAAAGATTGAGCACTTGAGTGTCAGACAAGAAAAAACTATCGTGGATTACGCTGAGAGCTTTTTTCTGGTTTTTGAGTTCGATGACGAAGGAGATGTTGGTTTCGGAAGCGCCTTGTGCGCAAGCGATGACGTTGATGCCGTTGCGTCCGAGGGTGTTGAATAGCTTGCCGGCGACGCCGGAGGACTGTTTCATGTTTTCGCCCACGACAGCGACCGTGGCGAGATTGTGCTCGACCTGCATCGGATTGAGCTCGCCGGTCTGCAGTTCGGCCATGAATTCGGTTTCGAGAGCGGCGACAGCACGATCGGCGTCGGCGTTTCGGACGGCGAATGATGTGGTGTTTTCACTGGATGCCTGCGAGACGAGGAACACGCTGACACCCTGGCGGGCGAGCGCGTTGAAGATGCGGGCGTTGACGCCGATGACGCCGACCATGCATAGACCCGACACGGTGATGAGGCAGGTGTCGTTGATGGATGATATGCCTTTGATGTCCTTGCCTTCGGGTGAGGGGCGCTGTTCGCTGATGCAGGTGCCGGGAGCCGAGGGGTTGAAGGTGTTTTTGATGTAGATGGGGATGTTTTTGTGGAACACCGGATAGATCGTCGGGGGGTAGATGACCTTGGCGCCGAAGTTGCAAAGCTCCATGGCTTCGATGAACGAGAGATGGTCGATGACGTAGGTGTTCTCGATCACGCGGGGGTCGGCGGTCATGAAGCCGTCGACGTCGGTCCAGATTTCGAGGACGCGGGCGTCGAGTGCGGCGGCGAGTATGGCGGCGGTGTAGTCGCTGCCTCCGCGGCCGAGGTTGGTGATATCGCCGTTGGCGTCGGTGGAGATGAATCCTGGGACGATGGCCACTTTGAACGAGGCGTTGTCGAATGTCGCGTGGACGAGTTTCTGCGTGGCGTCGTTGTCGAGGACGTGCTTGCCGAACTGGTCGAGGGTTTTGATGAAATAACGAGAGTCGAAGAGCCGGGCATCACTGATTATTCGTGTGATGATGGCGCTGGAGAGGCGTTCGCCGTAGCTGACGATGATGTCGATGGTGCGCTGCGAGAGGTCGCGGATCAGGCTGACGCCTTTATATATGTTACCGAGTTCGTCGAGGAGCGCGTTGACTATGACATAGAGCTGCTGTCGTTTTTCCTGTGGCACGATGCCTTCGATTATGTCGTGGTGGCGCTTTACCATTGCCTGATAGTCGGCAAAGTAGGCGTCGCCGCCGGCAGCAGCGACGCGTGCGGTGGAGATGAGTTTGTCGGTCAGGCCGCCTAAGGCCGACACGACAACGATCACCGGTTCGTCGGCGCTCTCGACAATGGATTTCACGTTCCGCAGGCTCTCAACGGTGCCTACAGACGTGCCTCCAAATTTCAAGACTTTCATTGTTGATTGTTGGTGATTAACGAGTTGGTGTTTAGTCCACGGAGCTGAAAGGCGGATGTGGAGTGTAGTGGTGTAGCCGGCGGCGGGCATAGCGGGCCGACGGCGATGCAAATTTACTTATTTATTTAATAATACGCAATGTTTACGGGGGTGTGTGCGCCTTTGCGGGGGCGGGGGAAAGAAATTGTAGAGTCCAAGGGCAAATGCAATATTAACGAAAATGTTTGAAAAATTCGACAG
>CABUBG010000057.1:0-14382 GCA_902489785.1 uncultured Porphyromonadaceae bacterium | reverse complement strand
GCAGTTGCGGCTAGACACGCGGCAGTTCCCGCGGCCGGCGAGTAGGGTTGTTGTTAGGAGCGGCGGCGTCCCGCCGCCGTGCAATAAGTTGATAAGCATTGTGATACCTTTGTGAGAACCGCGGCGGCGAGACGCCGCCCCTCCTATGCCTTGCTGGCGTCCCGCCCCTTAAATAATACCATAAACAACCATTCATTTATCTTTATTACAGCTCTGATTCGTCAGCAAACGTCAACCGCCTGGGCGGTTGCTTTTTATGTAACCCCGCATTGGCGATAGCCTATGTGGGGACCGGGCATGTAGAAAGGTGGGAAGCAACGTCGGAGATGTTGCTTTGTGAATCAGAGTTTTAGTTTAACTTTGCGATATGAGCCATGTTAGACTATTCTATCACACTGTTACCGTCACGAAGTGTCGCAAAGATGCGATCGTGGAGCAGCACGAGAGGCAGTTGTTCAGGTATGTCCTCGCCGTATGCAACAGCCATAATATCATACGCCAGAAGGAACATCATAGGACCACCGATCTTGCCGATGAGATGAAAGAGTTTTTCGATCAGGCGGTTGACGAGCATACTTTTGAGTGAGATCATAAAGCAACATCTTCGACGTTGCTTCTGTTACCATATGCCAAGACCCCACATAGGCTGACGCCAATGTGGGGCTATATATAAAGCAACCGCCCCGGGGCGGTTGACGTTTGCTGATGTTATCCTTGGAATGACGTCCCGCCCTCACACACCACACAGCCCCACCAACTTACGCCTACAGCAGCTGTGAAGGCAGGAAGCCGTCACCCCATAGGAGCGTCGTCGTCCCGCCCCTTAAATAATACCATAAACAACCATTCATTTATCTTTATTACAGCTCTGATTCGTCAGCAAACGTCAACCGCCCGTGGCGGTTGCTTTTTATGTAACCCCGCATTGGCGATAGCCTATGTGGGGACCGGACATGTAGAAAGGTGGGAAGCAACGTCGGAGATGTTGCTTTGTGAATCCGAGTTTTTGTTTAACTTTGCGATATGAGCCATGTTAGACTATTCTATCACATTGTTACCGTCACGAAGTGTCGCAAAGATGCGATCGTGGAGCAGCACGAGAGGCAGTTGTTCAGGTATGTCCTCGCCGTATGCAACAGCCATAATGTTAAACTGATACGTATCAATGCCACACCGTGCCACATACACATGCTTGTGTCGATTCCGTCTACTCTTACTGTCGCTGACTTTGTGAGGGATGTGAAACGCAGTACCAGTCTTATGATGAAGAAGACTCCCGGATTCGAGTCGTTTGCCGGATGGACAAGGGAGTACTCTTGTGACACTGTTTCATTTCATCAGGTTGAAGTAGTGAAAAACTATATCATACGCCAGAAGGAACATCATAGGACCATCGATCTTGCCGATGAGATGAAAGTGCTTTTCGATCAAGTGGTTGACGAGCATACTTTTGAGTGAGATCATAAAGCAACATCTTCGACGTTGCTTCTGTTACCATATGCCAAGACCCCACATAGGCTGACGCCAATGTGGGGCTATATATAAAGCAACCGCCCCGGGGCGGTTGACGTTTGCTGATGTTATCCTTGGAATGACGTCCCGCCCTCACACACCACACAGCCCCACCAACTTACGCCTACTGCAGCTGTGAAGGCAGGAAGCCGTCACCCCATAGGAGCGGCGTCGTCCCGCCGCCGTGTAATAAGCTGATAAGCATTGTGATACCTATGTGAAAACCGCGGCGGCTTCCAGCCGCCTGCAACCCTCAACGCCCACCATCCCGCCGGGTATTTAGATCTCCGGATTGAATAGCTTCAAAATCGTTGCCGCAGACCATGTAAGAATCGACTGACGTTCCCGCCGGTAATCAACTCCTGATTCGCTGCCTCACAGCGTCAGCCGGAGCGTCTGATAGAGCAGCGGCCGGCCGCCGTAGCCGTATTTCTGGGCGTTGAGCCCATCGTTGAGCACGCGCCCGCCATCCTCGCATGAACCGCCGAAATCAAGCCATTGCCTGCCTGCACATTCATGCTCGATCAGATAGTCGACTATCGCCGCAAAAACGCCGAGCCGTCGTCCCTCCGCAGTGGTGGCTATATACTGTGTGTGCGTCACAGTGTCGGTGACATACACCACCGTGCCTGCCAGCAGTTCACCTTCGGGAGTGCGTGCCGTTATGAGCCGTATGTTATCCGGAAAACGGCTCGAAAGCAAACGTATCTCAGCGAGCGTGTGCACAGGTGTCGCTCCGTAGCGCTCGTCAAGACGATGCGCGAGCATGGCCATAAAACCCTCATAATCATCATCCCGACCAATCACTATCCCCTTGCGGCGTGCCCGTGAAGCGCGCCAACGGGATGCCGAGTTCATGAGCACGGGACGGTCGAGCGGCAGCGCTGACGACACTATTGCCTCCTTCTGCACCGCGCCCAAGCGGAACAGCGCATAGAGGTCGTCGTCCGACGGATACCGCTGAAAAATATGCGGCACGGCCTTATAGATCAGCTCGGTGATGCCTTCGGAACGCATCCACGCCACAAACCTGTCCCACAGCTCAAGCATCGCACTGCTGCTGAAATGGCGGTTGGCCGTGAGCCAGCCGCCGTAGGTGAGCCCGTGATGCGTCCACAGGACGGTGCCTTCGATGTTGGCGGGCAGCACGCCCATCAGCCGTTCTTTTTCGTCATACGCCATCAGCGAGCAGTCGGCAAAACGGTCGGAATGGTAGTCCATATATCCGCGCAGATGCAGAAATGTGGCGTTCGTGGCCGTCTCAGTCACGAATCTGTCCCATTCCGGCGCCATCTCGGGGCTGTAACGGATCAGTCTTATCATAATGCGAGGCGGTAGATTTCAGCCGATACTTCGGGTGTGATATCGTAATAGCCGCCGAATGTGGCTCCTTTGTTTTCATGAAGCATCTTCACGAGCCGGGCAATGTCGGGGTTGTCGATGCCGAGCTGCGCGAATGTCAGCGGCAGTCCCAGCGAGCCGAAGAAACTGCGCAGGCGTTTAACCCCTTCATGTGCTGCGAGACGGTCGTTAACCTCCACAACGCCGAATATGCGTCGTGCCAGCTGCGCGCCGCGCTGCGGACGGTGCTCGGCCATGAAGGTCATCCAGGCCGGGAACACCACGGCCAGACCGGCTCCGTGCGTCACGCCGTAGAGCGCCGATATCTCATGCTCCATCGCATGGCTCACCCAGTCCTCGCGCCGCCCGGTGCCGCAGATGCCGTTATGCGCCAAGGTCCCGCTCCACATTATGTTTGCCCGGGCCTGATAGTCGCAGGGATCGGTCATCACTTTCGGCGCTTCGGCCATGATGGCCATGAGCACCCCTTCAGCCACGTTGTCGGTCACCTCGGTCTGCTCGGTCAGCGAGAAGTAGCGCTCGAAGATATGCGCCATCATGTCGGCGATGCCCGCCGCTGTCTGCTCGGCCGGAAGTGTGAAGGTCAGCTCGGGGTTGAGTAACGCGAACTTGGGTCGCAGCCAATAGTCGGTGCGGAGGCTGATCTTATGCAGCGTGCCGTCGTCGCCGATGAGCGAGATCACCGAGTTGCCCGAGCCCTCGCTTCCCGCGGCCGGTATCGTCAGTACGACGCCAACAGGCAGCGCATTTTCTACTACGGCCTTGCCTGCCCAGAAGTCCCAGAAGTCGCCGTCGTAGGGTACACCGGCGGCTATCGCTTTGGCGGTGTCGATGACCGATCCGCCGCCTACGGCAAGCAGCGCGTCGATGCCGTGCTCGCGGCACAGCGCTATCCCTTCCCGCACTTTCGGATCGGTGGGGTTGGGCTGGATGCCGCCGAGTGTCAGATATTCTATGCCTTCGTCGCGCAGCGATTGCTCGACTCTCGACAGCAGTCCGCTGCGCACGGCCGATCCGCCGCCGTAGCACACCAGCACGCGGCTCGCTCCGATGGCTCGCAATTCGCTGCCGGCGTGTGATTCAGCACCGCGGCCAAACACATATTTTGTCGGGGTGCAGTATGTGAAATTATCCATTGTTTTTCTCTTTTTGGGGTTGCTCTTTGTGACTGATGCAAAAATAATTATTCTTTGCAATTTATCCAAAGTTTGGCTACATTTGTGCCATGATAGAAGCAGTGCGTGAATTCCTTGACTTGCACATCACCGGCCCCGACAGCCGGTTGATCATCCACATCGTGATCCTGACGGGCATTGCCGTTCTGGCTGTCGGATCATATTATCTGATGCGTCTGGTCGAGGGCGGCGTCATGTTCTTTGTCAGGAAGAGCCCTACGAAATGGGACGATGACATTCTCAACACCCGATGCCTGAAAGCCATATCCCAGCTCGTGCCCGCCATCGTCGTGGCCCTGCTGTTGCCGCGTTTCTTTTCCGAATCCGATTCGTCGGTACGATGGATCGACATCTTCACGCAATGCTACATCCTCTGGACGGTGGTCTACATCATCAGCGTGCTCATCAGCAATCTCTTCACGGCTTTCTCTCATCGCAAGCGCTTCCGGCCCTATGCCGTCAAGGGCATATTCCAGATGGTGAGGCTGCTTGTCATAGCCATGGGCATAATCATCACCGTGAGCATATTCGTCGGCCGTTCGCCCGTTTCCATACTCATGGCTCTCGGCGCCTCGGCGGCCATCCTGATGCTCGTGTTCAAGGACACCATCCTCGGCCTCGTGGCGAGTGTGCAGCTCACGGCCAACGACATGCTCCACAAGGGCGACTGGATCGTCGTGGACCGGCGTGATGTCAACGGCGAGGTGCTCGACATCTCGCTCACCACCGTGAAGGTACGCAACTGGGACAACTCCGTTGTCACCGTGCCCCCTTATTCGCTCATCTCCGAATCGTTTGTCAACTATCAGCCGATGCGCCGCAGCGGCGGCCGCCGCGTGAGCCGATCCATACTCATCGACGCCAACAGCGTGAGGTTCTGCACCACCGCCGAAATCGACGGCCTGCAGCGCCGCGGCTGGCTGGACGAGGGGAATGCCGGCGCCGATTCGGTCAACATGCGCCTGCTGCGCGACTATCTCGAGCGCTGGCTCGCCGCCCACCCGAGGGTGCGCCAGGATATGCTCATGATGGTGCGCCAGATGGAGCCCACGTCGATGGGTCTGCCACTGCAGCTCTATTTCTTCACCGACGCTACGGATTGGCGCGATTTCGAGCGCGTCCAGAGCGATATCTTCGATCATGTCTATGCCGTGATCCGGGAGTTCGGTCTCCGCATATATCAGGTTGATTCCGGCGATGAAGGATCTCGGAATCGCTGATTGATAAGCTTTTACTATATACCGTTAACCCTGAATCTGAAACATATGCAATTGTCAAAACGTGATTATTATCCCTGGCTCGTCGTGGCCCTCCTATGGGTCGTGGCTCTCCTAAACTATCTGGACCGCCAGATGCTTTCCACAATGCAAAACAATATTGCCGCCGACATCCCGGCTCTGCAGAATGCCGAATTGTTCGGCGCGCTCATGGCCGTGTTCCTCTGGGTCTACGGCATTTTCAGCCCTTTCTCGGGTGCCGTGGCCGACAGGCTGAGCCGCAAATGGCTCATCGTCGGTTCGCTTGGCGTGTGGAGCGGCGTCACATTCGCCATGGGTTATTGCAATGATTTCCACCAGCTCATGTGGCTGCGCGGCATCATGGGTCTGAGCGAGGCTCTCTACATCCCCTCGGCATTGTCGCTTATCGCCGACTTTTTCACCGGTCGCGGACGCTCGCTGGCCATCGGGCTCCACATGACGGGCCTTTACTGCGGACAGGCCTTGGGCGGTTTCGGCGCTTTGGTAGCCACGACCTGGTCGTGGCAGGCGACATTCCACTGGTTCGGTATCATCGGCGTGGCCTATGCCGTCGTGCTCATATTCCTCCTTCACGAGAAGCCCGGTCACGGTGGCCCGGCTGCAGCGCTTAAGGGTCAGCCGCAGCCGGCACGCAGCCGCGAATCGATGTGGCAGTCGCTGATTTTCGTCTTCTCAAATATCGCTTTCTGGGTGATACTGTTTTTCTTCGCCTCCAGCTCGGTGCCCGGATGGGCTACGAAAAACTGGCTCCCGACGCTGTTTCACGACAATCTCGGCCTCGACATGCAGTGGGCCGGTCCGATGGCCACGCTCACCATCGCCGTCTCAAGTTTCGTCGGCGTGATAATCGGCGGCCCGATCAGCGACCGCTGGGTGCGCACCAACGTGCGCGGACGCATCTTCACCAGCGCCATCGGCCTTGCGATGATGATTCCGGCGCTCGTGTTCATCGGACTCGGACACAACGCGCTGCTCTCGGTGTTGGCCGGCCTGTTCTTCGGTGTGGGCTACGGAATGTTCGACGCCAACAACATGCCGATCCTCTGCCAGTTCGTTTCCTCACGCCAGCGCGCCATGGCCTATGGATTCATGAATTCGGTAGGCGTGATCATGGGCGCAATCACCACCCAGCTCCTCGGCGGACTTCAGGAAAGCATCGGCCTCGGCCCATGCTTCGCCATGATGGGCGCTCTGCTCCTTGTATCGCTCGGCCTGCAGCTCATTGTCCTGCACCCGCATAGCGATGACAAGGACTCTGAGCTAACGGCCGAAGCCGAAAACGCCGACGCATAACCCCGCTTCCATCCGCCGCCCTTTATCCGGAGGCTCAGCAGTCGGGTTCAAGACCCGCCGCTATCATTGCCTCGCGGCGCTCGATGCACGTGCCGCAGCGGCCGCAATGCTTCTCGCCGCCTTTGTAGCACGAATAGGTGAGTGAATAATCCACACCAAGAGCCACGCCCCGGCGGCAAATATCGGCCTTCGTCATTTTGGTGTAGGGCGCCCGCAGCTCGATATGCTCATACGTTCCTTCGGCTATCGCCGAGGCCATGGCATTGACGAAACCTTCGCGGCAGTCGGGATAGATGGCGTGGTCGCCGAAATGGTTGGCGAGCATCACGGCACGCAGTCCGCGGCTCTCGGCAAGGCCGGCGGCTACGCTCAGCATGATGCCGTTGCGAAACGGCACCACCGTCGACCGCATAGTCGCGTCCTCATAGTGACCCTCCGGTATCATGTCGGCGCCCCCGAGCAGCGAGCTCTCGAAATAGTCGCCGATGAAGCCAAGGTCGATCTCTTCGAGCTCGATGCCGAGCCGGCGGCAGTTCTCGCGTGCACATGCCGCTTCACGCGCGTTGTGGTTGCTGCCGTAGTTGAAGTTGACGGCAAGCGCTATACTGTCTTTGTAGTCATAAAGCATCGTCGTGGAGTCCATCCCTCCCGACAGCACTATCAGTGCATCCTTTTCCATTGTTTCTGTATGCGTGAAGTGGGTTTAAAAATCATTGCGGAATGAGGCCAGCAGACGCGCCTTGACCATATCCTGATGCTCCTCGTCGCCATAGTTGGCAAACGGATATATCGATATCCCTCCGCGAGGCGTGAACAGGCCGATTACCTCCAGATAGCGCGGATTCATCAGCCGCACCAGATCTTTCATTATTATATTCACACAATCCTCGTGAAAATCGCCGTGGTTGCGGAACGAAAACAGATACAGCTTCAGGCTCTTGCTTTCCACCATATCCTCGCGCGGAATGTAGTTGATGATGATTCTGGCGAAGTCGGGCTGGCCCGTCTTCGGGCAGAGCGATGTGAACTCGGGGCAGGTAAACGTCACGAGATATTCGTTTTCCGGATGTTTGTTCTTAAACGTTTCCAGTATCTCCGGCGCATACTCCGTCGGATATTTTACGCCGGTATTGCCAAGCAGGCTCACACCGTCAAGTTCGCTTTCAGTTCTCATTATATTATTTCTCCTGTTTGTTTTGTCGTATGATCTTTTCACGCCACAGATGGCGCAGTGCCGCCGCCGGATGATAAATCATCATTCGCGGTCCGGCATACCGCATCACCGCGCGTATCTTCTCCCTTTCTTCCGGCCGGTAGCAGTGCACCGTGCATTTGCGGCACGTGGGCTTTGCCTCGCCATGCGGGCACCGGTCAAGCCTTGCCGTGGCATATTCGAGCAGACGCCGGCAGTCGGCGCACAGCTCTCTGTTGCCCTCCTTGTGGCGGCAATACAATCTGATCATCTGCCCGACAATGGCTTTCTCTCCGGCTATGCTCATCGGCTTTTTGAGTGTCGCAGCAGTTGGTCGTAAAGCGTCATTATCTGGCGTCCGTAGTTGGGATTCATCGCCCAGCGGTTGCTCAGTTCGTGCCATGTCGGGGCAATGCCGCGGCGCACGTAAGAGAAGCGCGGATCCAGCAGCGGCTCGCCCTTCGGCAGGGGCGCTTTCGTGGCGTAGGCATACAGATGCTGCATCTGCGCCCTTACGCCGTCCTCAACCGTTTCAAAGACGTGCCCTTTCATGCCGCGTCCCGTCACGCCGAGGCCGCAGTAGTTGTGCTGCTCGGGGCTCACCGCCGTGCCGTCGGCAAACATGAACCATCCCGTCTCCACTATGGCCTGGCAAAGAGCCACATCGCCGCGGATACCGTAGCGTTCACCCACCTTCAGATAGGCTTCGGCTATCTCGCGCGGAAAATCCGGATTGTGCTTGCACACAAAGCTCCACAGCGTTTCGGCATCGACGGCCGCCGCGCCCATTATGGAGGCATACTCCTGCTCCATGACCTCGGCCGCTGCCGCTTCGAGAGGAGTTTCCGGGCCGTGAGCCGCCGATTCCTCTGGCTCCCACACCTCATATTCATCATGATCCCTGGGCGTCGATGCGAGGGCGTTGCAGCCGCATAGCGCCGCAGCCAGCAGTGGGATGATATACAGATGTTTCCGTAGCATGGCAAGCCGGTGTTGATCGCTATTCTTCATCGTTGAACATCGGATCCCATGCAGGCAGCAGCTCGGGTTTCTGCTTCAGGATGTCGAGTATCCCGGCCGGCAGGTATTTCTTGTTCACCACAAGGCGAAACATATATTCGTCAAACCAGCGGTCGGTCATCACAAGATGCCCGTCGTTGGCTCCCGGACCCCAGCTGTTCTCCACCATCCAACGCAGAGGTTTGCCCTCGGCGTCGAGATCCACGGCCATCAGCGTCATGGCGTGCGATGACGCGCTCGCAAATGTCCTGATGCGGTCGGCCTTGTCCATGCCGAAGGTGGTGCCTAACAGATCGCCGTAGCTGAAGTTGTCGGGGTCGAGCAGTCCGCGATCGCGGTCGAAGCTCTGACCCACGTCGCACGAGAAATACATCATCGTCGAGTCTTTGATCGACCGTATGGCGGCCTCTTTGATATCCTCCACCGGCAGGTTGATGTAGGTCCAGTTGTCGCCGTCGTAGGTGTGGCGGTCGAGGTCTATCTCATACATCTTATAATAGGGCCGTGTGGGGTCGTTCATCAGCATCACGTAGTCGCCGCGAAGGTTCTCGCCGCAATATTCTTTATAGAATTCCTGCGGTGTGTAGGTCCGGCGCTCGATCGTGCGTCCGCGGGCGTCCTTGCGCGTCCATTCAAATTCCGTTGGCGGCTCGCCCAATACCAGCGACAGCATCCTGTAGATCTCGCTCAGCATCGCAAGCTTGCGCTCTTCCAGCACCTTTTCGCTCTTGCCCTCGCCCCACATCTTGCGGAGCTCGAGGCCGTCTTCGCGAAGCTTCAGCGATATCAGACGGCGCATCTGCGAGGTGTTGTTGCTGCTGTAGGTCTCAGGCCATATCTCGGCCGGCACGACGCCGTATTTCATCACATTTTCCGAAAAGCCGGTGTACTGGCCGCCGTCACTCAGCGGATTCTTGAACAGCCACTCCACTTTCTTGTCGTCCATCGGCAGCTTCCGCGTGTCGATGATGGTCTGCAGGAAGAGATTCGATTTCTCAAGTTGGTCGTAGAAGAAGTTGTAGTTCTGCGACAGTTCGAGCTTCGGCAGCGAATTGCGGGCCATCATCTGCGCCCTCACCACATTCAGCCCCGTGAAGAGCCAGCATCGACCCGACGAGCGCTGATTGGTGATGCCCTTGCTCTCGACGCGGTCGCTCATCGCGGGGTCCACGGCGCCGTCGTTGCGCGCATTGTGGGCGAGTGTGTTGATGTCGGTGCGGCTCAACGCATTGCGCAGCGCCCGTTCCGACGGTGTGTCGGGCTGCGAGGCACGCATCGTGGCCAGCATATCGGCCGTCACGCCTCCTTTGTTGCCGCCAGCAGCTCCCTGCGCCGTCATCACGGCCAGGGCAATCGCTATCAGTATCTTCATTTCTTTCCTATTTGTTTCTTTCGGCTGTCGGGCTCACCCGGTCAACCCTGATGATGAATAATATCTGCAAATTTACAAAATAATGCGCGCCCGAGACCATTTACGTTACAGATTTTTTTCCATAATTGTTGGTCGTACGGTTGATTTCCTTTAATTTTGCAATGTGCTTCGTGCGCCCCTCCGGCGCATAGATGTCGTTCCGTAATTTGTAATTATCAATTCATATTTTTTTAAATCCCTATCATCTATGTGGTTAACCAATTCGTCCATAGGTCGTAAGCTCGTGATGTCAATCACAGGAGCATGCTTGATCCTATTCATTACATTCCATGTGCTGATGAATGCCGTGGCCATCTTCTGGCCGGCCGCCTACAATGAAATCTGCAATTTCTTAGGCGCAAACTGGTATGCCCTGATCGCTTCCGCCGGTCTGGCTGCCCTCTTCATCATCCACATCATCTATGCCCTCTGGCTCACCGTCCAGAACCGTCGCGCACGCGGCAACGACCGCTACAACGTCGTGTCAAAGCCCCCGCAGGTCGAATGGGCTTCGCAGAACATGCTCGTGCTCGGCATCGTGATCCTCGCTTTCCTCATCGTCCACCTCATCCAGTTCTGGGCCAAGATGCAGCTCGCCGAAATCCTCGGATGCCACGGCGAAATACCCCCGCAGGCCGGTACGATGTTCATTCAGGTGGCATTCCAGGAGTGGTATACCCCCGTCATCTACATCATCGGTTTCGTTGCTCTATGGTTCCACATGACCCACGGTTTCTGGTCGATGTTCCAGACTGCCGGATGGAACAACGACACCTGGCTGCCGCGCCTCAAGGCAATCGGCAACTGGTGGGCGACGATCGTAGTCGCACTTTTCATCGTTCAGGCCGTTGTCTTCACCGTCAACGCACACGCCGACGTCAACTATGCCAACTGCCCCGCTCTCGTCGAGCAATATGAGCAGTTTGCTGCCGAAGGAAAAAATCAGCTCGTGGTCCCCGGCGAGTGCCTCCAGAATCCCTGCGGCGGCTGCCCGGAATCTCAGCCCGCTTGCTGCAATTAATTAATTTGTCAAACCACGAAACTATCGCTTTACAATATGGCAGACATCAAAAATCTGGAGGGTATGATCGACTCTACCCCCATTATGAAGGACTACGCCGACATCACTTCGGCCGCGCTTCCTGAATATCAGATCGACTCCAAGATACCCGAAGGCCCCGTTGCTGAGAAATGGACCAACTACAAAGCCCATCAGAAACTCGTCAACCCCGCCAACAAACGTCATCTCGACATTATCGTGGTAGGCACCGGCCTCGCCGGCGCTTCCGCCGCTTCGACGCTCGCCGAACTCGGATTCAAAGTCTACAACTTCTGCATCCAGGACTCTCCCCGCCGCGCTCACTCTATCGCCGCTCAGGGCGGTATCAACGCAGCCAAGGACTATCAGAACGACGGCGACTCCGTCTATCGTCTCTTCTACGACACCGTGAAAGGCGGCGACTTCCGCTCACGCGAAGCCAACGTTTACCGTCTCGCCGAAGTGTCAAACAATATCATCGACCAGTGCGTGCAGCAGGGCGTGCCCTTCGCGCGTGAATACGGCGGCTTGCTCGCCAACCGTTCGTTCGGCGGCGCTCAGGTGTCGCGTACATTCTACGCCAAAGGCCAGACAGGACAGCAGCTCCTCCTCGGCGCTTACGCCTCTCTCAACCGCCAGATCGAAAAAGGCCAGGTCATCTCGTTCAACCGTCGTGAGATGCTCGACATCGTCATCATCGACGGCCGCGCACGCGGTATCATTGTCCGCAACCTCGTCACCGGCGAACTCGAACGCTATGCCGCTCACGCCGTTGTCCTCGCCACCGGCGGTTACGGCCGCACCTTCTTCCTCTCGACCAACGCCATGGGCTGCAACGGCTCCGCCGCCATCCAGGCATTCAAGAAGGGCGCCTACCTCTCCAACCTCGCCTTCACTCAGATCCACCCCACATGTATCCCCGTTCACGGCGAAGACCAGTCGAAGCTCACACTCATGAGCGAATCGCTCCGCAACGACGGCCGCATCTGGGTGCCCAAAAAGAAAGAAGACGCCGAAGCCATCCGCGCCGGCAAGAAAAAACCTACCGACATCCCCGACGAAGACCGCGACTTCTATCTCGAACGCCGTTATCCCGCATTCGGCAACCTCTGCCCCCGCGACATCGCTTCGCGTGCCGCTAAAGAGCGCTGCGACGCCGGCTATGGTGTTGGTACTGGCAACGCCGTTTATCTCGACTTCAAATATGCTATCGACCGCCTCGGCGCCGACGTGGTTCGCGACCGCTACGGCAACCTCTTCGATATGTATCAGATGATCTCCGACGACAACCCCTACGAGACACCTATGATGATCTTCCCCGCCTCTCACTACACCATGGGCGGCATCTGGGTCGACTACGAACTCCAGACTTCCATCAAAGGCCTCTTCGCTATCGGCGAATGCAACTTCTCCGACCACGGCGCAAACCGTCTCGGTGCTTCCGCTCTCATGCAGGGTCTTGCCGACGGCTACTTCGTGCTTCCCTACACGATGCAGAACTACCTCAGCGACCAGATCAAAGTGCCCCACTTCTCAACATCGGCTCCCGAATTCGACGCCGCTGAAAAAGGCGTGCGCGAGCGCATCGAGAAGCTCATGAGCATCAAAGGCACCAAGAGCCCCGACCAGATCCACAAACGCCTCGGCCATGTGATGTGGAACCTCGTAGGCATGGGCCGCACACTCCAGAGCCTCGTCAAAGCTATCGACGAAATCGAAGAAGTCAAGAAAGAATTCTACACCGACCTCCGCATCGTAGGCGACGCCGACGACCTCAACACAGAGCTCGAAAAAGCTCTCCGACTTGAGGACTTCCTTGTGATGGCAAAGATGATGGCTATCGACGCTCTCCACCGCAACGAATCTTGCGGCGCTCACTTCCGTGAAGAGTATCAGACTCCCGACGGTGAGGCTAAACGCGACGACGAACACTACATGTACGTCAGCTGCTGGAAATACACCGGCGACAACGAAAAGCCAATCCTCCTCAAAGAGCCCCTCAAATACGAGGCCATTAAGGTTCAGACCCGCAACTACAAGTCGTAATTCTTCCGCGTCAACAACTCTTTTAACAAGAAATTTCAATGGAAACAACAATAAGCGTAAACCTGAAAATTTGGCGTCAGCGTGGTCCGAAAGAAAAAGGCCAGTTCGTCAACTATCACCTCGACAACGTGTCGACAGGAAGCTCATTCCTCGAAATGCTCGACATGCTCAACCAGCAGCTCGTTGAAAAAGGCGAGGAACCCGTTGTGTTCGACAACGACTGCCGCGAAGGCATCTGCGGCATGTGCTCACTCTATATCAACGGCCATCCCCACGGCCCCGTGCAGGGCATCACCACATGCCAGCTCCACATGCGCAAATTCAAAGATGGCGACACCATCACCATCGAACCCTGGCGCTCGGCTGCCTTCCCCGTTATCCGCGACCTCATGGTCGACCGCAACGCATTCGACAAAATCCAGCAGGCCGGCGGCTACGTGTCGTTCAACTGCGGCGGTGCTCCCGATGCCAACGCCACTCCCATCTCCAAGAAAGTGGCCGACATCGCCATGGACTCCGCCACCTGCATCGGCTGCGGCGCCTGCGTCGCTGCCTGCAAAAACGGCTCCGCAATGCTCTTCGTCTCTGCCAAGGTCAGCCAGTTCGCTCTCCTGCCCCAGGGCCAGGTAGAACGTGCCCGCCGTGCCCGCGCCATGGTGCGCCGCATGGACGAGCTCGGATTCGGCAACTGCACCAACACCGGTGCCTGCGCCGCCGAATGTCCCAAAAACGTTCCGCTGAGCAACATCGCCCGTCTCAACCGCGAATTTGAAAAAGCCAAATTCGCCGACTGATCCCCCCACACAAGCATTCCCCAGGCGCGGGCCGAGGCATCCCCTCAGCCCGCGCCTCCGTTTTTGGAACCGCCCCGCCCACCGCGGCGCCAGCGCCGCGCCCTCTCTCCATCCACCCATCAACCCCTTCTGTCCTTCTGTCTTTCTGCTCTTCTGTTCCGCCACAGATTCGCCAAAATCCCCCGCCCAAGCGCCCTAATTTTGGCGCTATGTTTTTCTCATCGGACATCCAGCACCATCCCTGCGGCCCCAACTACCTCTTCGCCTTCCAGCAATGGC